>JBKCHQ010000062.1:0-24381 GCA_046302715.1 Bacteroidia bacterium
GTGGTGGGCGATTTATTCTCGGTTGACAAACGCTATGTGAACAAAAAAGATTTTGTAAGTAATTCAAAATCCTTAGTGCCTTTTGAACCATCTGTAGCCGATGAGGCCATTTTTACAATGGAAACAGGCGAAAATGCCACAGTATTAAACAAAGTAAATGAATATCAAACCGCAGCGCTTAATCGTAAAAACAGAGTTAAAAGCGGTAATCGATCTGCGGATGAAAGTAAGTATCGTTTTTTAGGTTTAATGGCCAACACTAACTTTAGGGTTCTAAATCTTTCGAAAAGCACTTTTAATGATGCGGCTACTTCGTTTTTTCATAAATCGGTGGGCGGGTACTCGGCGGTAAAGCTGGAGCGTTATCAAGAAATGATAGAGTTTCATATTCAAGATAATATGAGTTTAGTTAGATCCATGTTTAGTGGAACTTTGAACGATTCGGTCTTTCAAAATGGAATGTCAAAGACCTATGCGCTCAATATGTTAAATACGAAATATATTATCTACAATCCTGATGCTCCACCTTTGGTAAACAGCAATGCCCTTGGTAATGCCTGGTTTGTGCGTGAAGTAAAACAAGTGAACAATGCCAATGAGGAAATCAAGGCGATGAACAAGGATTTTTCCCCTCAAAATACGGCCATTGTTGACAAGCGCTTTGCTTCTCAATTGAAGGGTATTGGAAAAATGTACAATGAGGAATACAATATACGATTGGAGCAATATGCTCCTAATTACCTAAAATATAAAGTATCGGCGCCCGACAAAGGGGTAGCAATTTTTTCGGAGATCTATTACGAAAAGGGATGGAATGCATACATCGACGGAAAGCCCGTGCCCCATTTCAGAGCCAATTATATTTTACGAGGCATGGTAGTACCTAAAGGCGATTATACGGTTGAATTTAAATTTGAGCCTTCGATTTATTACACCACAGAACGAATTTCATATGCAGCCAGTTCGCTTATTATTTTACTCATTGCCGGCATGGGATTCACAGAATTTAGACGTCGTAAAAACAAGTTGAGTTAAGCGGCATTTATGTGCGGAATTGCTGGGTTTTATCATTACGGAGCTGGGGATTGGGATGTTGACGAATTAAAAAAAATGACAGGCATTTTGGCCCATCGAGGACCTGATGCTGATGGACATTTTTTAACCAAATCATGCGGGCTGGGTCATCGGCGCCTGAGCATTCTCGATTTGTCTGATGCTGCCAACCAGCCGTTTTTTTCAGCCGATGGTAAAACCGTAATAGTATTTAACGGCGAGGTCTATAACTTTCGCGAAATTGCACAGGAGCTTCATATTAACTTACGCACCACTTCCGATACCGAGGTTATTCTCGAAGCCTTTTTAAAGTGGGGGCCAGATATGGTGCAGCGCCTCAATGGTATGTTTGCAATCGCCATTTACAGCATCGAAACCGATGAACTGTTTCTTTTTCGCGATCGTCTTGGAATTAAACCAATTTATATTTACGAGGATAGCCAGCGATTGATTTTTGCCTCCGAACTTAAGGCGATATTGGGCCTGCGACCGAAAATCAGTTTAAGCCTCAATAAAAGCGCCGTTCGCGATTATCTTCATCTGGGGTATATTCCCGAGCCTTGGTCTATTTGTAACGAAGTGTCAAAATTTCCCTCGGGCACTTGGGCACGAATTCATCAAAACGGAATGCAGCTGCATAGCTATTGGCAGCCCGAATCGTTCATACATTCAGAAACGATTAGCAACGAAGATCAAGCCACCGAACAATTGCATCAACTCGTTTTAAGCTCGGTTAATTACCGTATGATTGCCGACGTACCGTTTGGGACATTTCTGTCTGGGGGCATTGATTCTTCATTGGTTACGGCAGTGGCGCAGCATTTATCGCTAACCCCCGTAAATACATTTTCAATTGGATTTAAAGAATCAGAAAAAAACGAATCTGATTTTGCAAAGGCAGTATCAAAGCATTTGAAAACGCATCATCACGAATTTATGGTTTCCGAGAATGATGCCAAAGAGATGTTATTGCAGATGTTCACTGCCTTTGAAGAGCCTTTTGCCGATTCTTCGGCAATTCCAACCATGTTGGTGTCCAAATTGGCGCGGCAACATGTAACTATGACCTTGTCTGGTGATGGGGGCGATGAATTATTTATGGGCTATGGTTTTTATAATTGGGCCAAGCGCATGAATCATCCCCTAGTGAAAATACTGCGTTCGCCTATAGGTGCTTTTTTAAGCCGGCATCCGTCGAGTCGGGTTAAGCGTGCTGCTCATCATTTTGAGAAGGTAGCTGATGAAAAATCAATGAGTCATATTTTTTCGCAAGAGATTTATTACTATTCAAATAATGAGATTGAACGTATTTTCTTGCCGCAAAATAATCCGCATCTTTTCAAAGAGCCTCAATTTAATAATCGTTTTTCAAGGCATTTAAACCCACAGGAGCAGCAGGCCTTATTTGATATTCGCTATTACCTTAAAGACGATTTACTTTGTAAGGTTGACAGGTCTACTATGCAATACAGCCTCGAAACGCGTGTGCCTTTGCTAGACTATCGTATTGTTGAATTTGCCCTAAATCTAGATCCTTCGCTTAAAATTAAAGATGGAGCCTCTAAGTATCTGTTGAAGAAAATCCTCTTTAATTATGTTCCTAAATCTATGTTTAACAGGCCTAAATGGGGATTTGGTATTCCGCTCGATAAATGGCTGGCTGGTGATTTATCCTATTTAATGGATACCTATGCTTCGAGTTCAGTTTGCGAAAAATACGGACTGGTAGACGGATCGAAAATTCAAACCTACGTTGCTGAATTTAAATCGGGACGCACCTATTATTATAACCGCATATGGCAAATAATTATGCTACACGCTACGCTCGAACAGCTTGATTTATAATTAAACCCATATTATTAGAACCGATCAGAAAGGATCTGATAAATAGACGATTTACCCTATTCTTTGTTAATTAAATAAAGGTAAGCCACTTTTATTTAAACTTCTGTTGTAGGCCTGATATGCCAAGCGCCAACTTAAGGTGGCTTTTTGATTGAGATGGTCCAAAACAGGTTGTCGATCGGTTAATATTTGCGCATTTTTGAGGTCAAGTGCATCTTCGTCAATTGCATTAGTATGAATGCTTGTTGGTATTTTATTTTCAAATGCACGTAATTCGTTGGTGCCAACAAATAGCATATTGCTTTGGCTCTCAGTTTTTTCAGTTGGGAATAGTTTTACTAAAAGACCCATGGCTCGCATAGTTTTGTAGAGCGATCGGGTGCCTTTACCAATTTCGTTTTTATAATAGCCATGCGTATTAATCAGAACAAGTCCTCCAGGCTTTAAAATTTGTTTCGTTTTATTAATGCTTTCAGCGGTGAATACATGCGCAGGAGTCTCCTCGCCTCTAAATAAATCAAATAAAATTATGTCGTACTTTTTAGTGCAGGAATTTAAGTAATGTCTTGCATCATCGCAGTACACATTAATTTCTGGTTCTAAATTGAAGTATTTACGGGCCACTTCAATAATACGTTGATCGAGTTCTACGGCATCTACCGAAAAGCCTTTGCGGTAGGCATCTCGCGCTATGACCCCGCCCCCTAATCCTAGAACGAGTATTTGTGAACCTTTGTCGTACTGCTTGATTATTTTACCCACATTATTGAAATAGGTAAAATCGTTGAATTCATCATTTTGTGGATTGTACGATGTTTGAATTATTCGATTCACAAATAAGGTACGTTCGATGTTTTTCTTATTATTTTTTAAAATAGGGATATCCGTAACCATTACCTGTCCTAATATTCCTTCCGTTTGATAATGAACCGTATAAATAGATGAGCTATTTTTTTGAAACAGTAAATATCCTCCTATCGAAATAAATATTCCGATAAGAAAAAATGCTGAATTTTTCCAGCCATATTTAAAAATAAAATATGCAGGCCACACTGCTAACAGGATACCGGTAGTAATTGCAGGAATAATAATTCCGAATTCAGGGATAATATAAAATCCGTATAAAAAGGTAAAAACAATGCCACCCGTAGTTGAAACAGTGTAAACAATTCCTGCACGTTTACCTGCCGATTCAATAGAATGATCGAGGTTAGCTACCATTAGGGGCGATACCATTCCCATAAACATAACCGGCGGTAAAATTATTACCAATGCCGATAGCGCCACCCCTTCGTAGAATGAGAGGTATGCAGAGACGCTCAAAATCCATTGTGCATTTAGTGGTTGTAACATTAACAGGCAGCCCGCAATGAGCAATGCCAGAAAAAGGAATTTTTCTCTTTTGTCGCTTTGCGAAAGCGCTCCACCTTGGTAATATCCCAAAGCCAGCGCTCCTAAAGTAATGCCTAATACAGCAGACCAAACGAAAACCGAAGACCCAAAATAGGGAGCGAGCATCCGTGCACTTAGAAGCTCGCTTGCCATAAGTGCTCCGCCTTCTAAAAACGATAGACTTAATAAAATTAAATTATGCTTCGACCATTTCATTGTTCTCTTTTTGAATGGATTTCTCCTTAATTTCTTCCAATTGCTGCGGACTTAAATCGAGCACATAGAGCATCGACAGAAAAAATGGAATAGCCGGAATTTTATAGCGTACCAAAGCACCAAAATTAGCCGTGGTTAAACCCAACGCAAACGCAAAAAAAATGGAGAATACAAAACAAAGGGTTAATACCGGATTTCCAAAAATTCTTGAAAAAAATCGAGGCCCATTCTTAAATAAAACTTTAATAAACATTAAAAAAAGAAAAGAATTTTCAAGCGCCGAAAACAACATTACCGGGTTAGTGGCATCCCACAGAAAAGGGCGGAAAAGCCCTGCAGTTACTGCAGCAGGGAATTTACTGACCATGCCACCAACGCTTCCGTCTATTTCTCCAATATCAAATGAGTTTTTGCCATAAGCCTCTCGGGTTAAATCGTTTTTAGTCACAACGGCTTTATTGATAGCTTTATCCACAGAGCCATATTCGCCCAACGACTCATTAAACGTGCTAAATAAAAAGGTGGCAAGTGCAACGCCAGTTAAAATAATTGCAGGGCCTACTAAAATTCGAATAAAGGCCGTCTTTATTTTCATAATCCTGAAATACACAATCCAAAGTGTAAGTCCCGGTAGAAAGGCCACGAATATGTAGGGCTTAATACTTATTAGAAGAAAAGATGCAGTAATAGCAATAAGAATATTCGATCGTAATCGATTGGGGACAATAAAAATATTGTACACCGACCATGTAAGCCAGCAAGCGCAAGAAAATGTAACAGTATCTTTAAGAATGGCCGAACCCCAAAAAATTACAGAGGGCATGTATAAAATGGCAATGGCAAATTTTTTATCTAAGCCTGGGAATAGCTTATTGAACAGAAGAAAAAGCCTGAAAATTCCTCCGTATGATATCCAAGCAAATAACATAGAGGCTGCAATAAAATTATTTAAAGAAGGCCAAACAAATAAGCTACAAATTCGCACAATAGTAAACGATTGTGAGTCCTTCCAATAGTCGGGACAACAAAGATTTGAATTATAAAATACCGACAAGTTTTCGTGCGTGCGCTCATTTAATAAAACAGAGAAAAAAACTTTAGGATTCAGCGTCAACATTTTGGCGCAAAATTCTGCTGACCAATAATAACCAATGTTATCTCCACCACGATAGTAATACAGAAAAATGATGCAAACACCTATCGAAGCTACCAGCTTAAACAGCATGCCTCTTGCATAATAGGAATAAAGCGGATTGTCTTTGATGCGTTTGCCCTGGATATTACGCGCGAACAAGTAGATTAATACAAAATATACCGGAGCCAGCAAAAAATCAAGTTCGGTATAAATATCATTTATCATGCTATTGAGAGTTCTGCGTACCTTTGAGGCCTTACAAATGTAACGGATTGAAATGAATAATCGGAATGTGCTGTATCTTTCCTATGATGGTATGACCGATCCGCTCGGTCAGGCACAGGTTATTCCCTATTTAAAAGGCCTCTCGCAAAAAGGCTATCGCATTCAAATTGTTAGTTTTGAGAAGAAAAGTCGTTTGCTTCAACATCGTTCTGAGATTGAAGCCCTTTTGGAAAACGCTAACATACTATGGCACCCGCTGCTATATACATCTAAACCACCTGTTTTATCCACCTTGTTCGATGTTTACCGACTATTCAGAAAGGTGCGCCAAATACAGAATTATGGCCCTGTTCATCTGATTCACTGCAGAAGCTATATTACAGCTTTAGCAGGCCTTCAATTTAAGCGAAAAAGTAAAGTTCCTTTTGTTTTTGATATGAGAGGTTTTTGGGCTGATGAGCGTGTAGATGGCGGCATTTGGAACCTCGAAAATCCGCTTTTTAACTCTGTTTATTCATTTTTTAAACGCAAAGAAAAGCAGTTTTTACGGGAAGCAAGTGCCGTAATTTCCCTTACTCATAACGCCGCTCAAGAAATTAACTCATGGCCGGGTTTCGAACATCTAAAGATTCAGGTTATTCCCTGTTGCGCCGATTTGGATCTTTTTGCGCTCAATAGGATCGAACATCGTCAGAGATTACAGGAACTCAGAAAGTCCATTGATATTGTCGAAGACCAGTTTGTTGTGAGTTATTTAGGAAGCATCGGCACTTGGTACATGCTTAACGAGATGCTCGATTTTTTTGCAGTTGTGCTGCGCCACAAGCCTAATTCGATATTTTTATTTATTACCCCTGATGATGCCGATAAAATTCACAGAGCAGCCCATGATAAAGGCATCGATAAAGTATTTATTAGAGTAAAATCATCAAAGCGCAATGAAGTGCCATTTTGGGCAGCCCTCAGCAGTATTTCGTTGTTTTTTATTCTTCCCAGCTATTCAAAAAAAGCATCATCGCCCACCAAAATGGGTGAGTTAATGGCAGGAGGAATTCCGCTGATAGTTAATAGTGGGGTAGGAGATGTGGCCGAAATTCTAAAAGATGGAGCTAACGGAATAGTATTGGATTCTTTTGATAGCGATGCACTCGAAAGCGCATACAGCCAAATAGACGCTATATTGCATGAAGATCCGGAAAATTCGGTTCGTTGCGCCCATAAGTATTATGCGCTCGATAAAGGTGTAGAATCCTATGTGGATATCTATAAGTCAATTATTGGATAATGATGGAAATTCTGATTGGCGTTTCGGCATTTCTGTTTTCGCTGCTTACATTCTACAGCGGTTTTGGCTTGGGTACGGTTTTGCTGCCACTTTTTAGTATCTATTTCGCTTTGCCGATTGCTGTATTATTGACCGCTCTGGTGCATTTTTGCAATAACCTTTTTAAGTTAATTCTAGTTTATAAAAGTACCCATCTTAACACATTCTTAAAATTTTTAGTGTTTGCGGTTCCTGCAGGAATTTTAGGCGCCTACATTTTAAACCTTACCAATCTTCGTTTTGTAATCTGCTCATTTGAAATTATAGGCAAAATATGTTATATAAAACCCTTAAATCTCGCCATTGGCTCACTCATGCTACTGTTTGGTGTTTGGGAGCTGGTGCCTCGCTTAGCGGCACTTTCGTTGCCGCCCAAATGGTTACCACTGGGCGCTTTGTTGTCGGGATTTTTTGGCGGTTTAAGCGGACATCAGGGGGCCTTTAGGTCGGTGGTCCTGCGTCGCAGCGGCTTAAGCAAAGAAGCGTTCATTGCCACAGGTGTAGCCATTGCCTGTGTAATTGATATGGTACGCATTCCTTTCTATTGGCCACAAGCCGATGTTTTGAATAATGTTAACTGGATTTCTCATTTTGTAGCAGCGCTCACAGGTGCACTTTTAGGAGCGTTTGTTGGAAACCGTTGGCTCAAGAAAACATCGCTGCACGTGCTTCATTGGGTGTTGGGATGCACCTTATCGGTTTTTGGCATCCTATACGCGCTTGGTATTATTGCCTAGCCTTTAGCTGAGCCCACTTAACTATACCTGTTCGATGCAAAAAGTACCGCAATGAAACCCGCAGTACTCCCATGCCATAAATCATGCTGCGTTTAAAATTAATAGACGATGCTTCTTCGAAATATTTGGTAGGACAGGTTACTTCTGCAATCTCATAGCCTGCTGCAAAAATCTGTGCCAGCATTTCATTGTCAAACACGAAATCGTCGGAGTTTGCTTCCAGATTTAATCTGCGAAGTACCTCTCCCGAAAATGCCCTGTAGCCGGTATGATACTCCGATAATTTTTGATTCATGAGTACATTTTGACTCAAAGTGAGCATTCGGTTAAACACATATTTATAATATGGCATGCCCCCTTTTAAGGCGCCTTTGCCCAATATGCGTGATCCCAATACTACCGGATACAATTCGTGCCCAATGATGGATACCATGGCATGGATTAAACGTGGCGTGTACTGATAATCGGGATGCAGCATCACTACAATATCTGCGTTTAATTCTAGAGCCTTTGCATAACATGTTTTTTGATTGCCCCCGTAGCCCTTGTTTTGTTCATGCCTGATAACGTGTTTAATACCTAATTTCGAAGCCAACTCAGAGGTGTTATCTTTACTAAAATCATCCACCAAAACCACTTCATCAACAATGTCGAAGGGTATCTCATTGAAGGTTTTTTCTAAGGTTTTACCTGCATTATAGGCAGGCATTACCACCACCACTTTTTTATTTTGAAACATGTGGGCAAAGTTAAACGATTCAAGCAAAAGCTTAATCTGTTGATAGGCTGATACATCAATAAAAATAACAAAATATTGGTGGCACCTTTCGCTCTATTTTGTATTATAGCAACCTAATTAAGTAAAGAAATGAGCGATTACCATAAAATTGAGCTCGAATATATTCTGCGATGTTCGCCATCAGTGCTTTATCCATTTTTGATAGAGCCTAGTGGCTTATCAGAGTGGTTCTGCGATAATGTTAATACCAGAGGTGGTTTTCACACTTTTATTTGGAATAAAGATTCAGAACAGCAAGCTAAGGTCACCGGTTCTAAAGAAAATGTCTATGTTCGCTATCGCTGGATTGATAATCCCGATAACACTTATTTTGAGTTGCGCATTCAGGTGGACGATATTACCGGCGAAACGGCTCTTATGATTACCGATTTTGCCGAAGATGGCGATCAGGACGAAACACGCTTATCCTGGGATAATGCCATTCAAAAATTACATAGAGTTATCGGGGCGTAGCCGCAAAATTCCGCATTTGGGAGATTGAAAAAGATAGATTCTTTTGTTTTAAAGTCCTATTTAGGTCCGTTTGTTCTAACATTCTTCATTGCAGTATTTATTCTGCTGATGCAGTTTGTTTGGAAGTATGTGGATGACCTAGTGGGTAAAGGCCTGGAATGGGTCATTATTCTAAAATTGTTAGGACTTGTTGCTTTGACAACTATATCTCTGGCCTTGCCTTTGGCAATTTTGTTTTCATCGTTAATGGCGTTCGGTAATTTGGGCGAGTTTATGGAGCTTACCGCTATGAAGGCGTCCGGCATTTCGTTGCAGCGTGCTATGCGACCAGTGTTTTTCTTTTGTATGCTCATGGCCTGTTTCGCATTTTATTTTTCAAACAATATATTGCCGGTGGCTAACCTCAAAATGAAAACTCTGTTGAGCGATATCACTCAAAAGCGACCCGAACTCAATATCAAACCCGGCATATTTAATAACGATATTGATAATTACGTAATCCGCATCGGTAAAAAGAGTGATGACGGTAAAATCCTCGAGGACATCATGATTTACGACCACAGCCGAACGGGTAAAAATCAGCGGCTGGTGGTAGCCTCTAAAGGAGTGATGAGTCAAACGCCCGATAAACGTTTTCTCGAACTCAAATTAACCGATGGTTACTCCTACACCGAAGCAGAAAAGGGACGCAAAAACAGCCGATTTAGATATCCGTTTATCAGAGAACATTTTAAGGAGGATTTGATACGCTTTGATCTTACTATTTTTGAATTGAATAAGTCTGATGAGCGTCTTTTTAAAAAGAATTATCAGATGCTCAACCTCTCACAGCTCGAAGCCGAAACCGATACCTTGGTAACCGAATTGGCGCGCGACCGATCTATGATGCCTGAGTTACTCTTTAGAGGACCATTTTTCGAAGCGGGAAAAGCATATTCTACCCATTACATCCACCAAGCTAAGAAGATTTATTCGAATCCTAACAAAGTAAAGGGCGATTCAAATATACTGGCCGATACCGCGGCTAACTCACTTGAGCGTAGAATTATAAGCATGAAGGGCTTAGGCGGAAAGATCGACTCATTAGATACTGTTTTGATTAATCCAGTTATTCCCGAGGTATTAAATACATCGGGTGGCGGGCCGATGCCTTTGAAAAATAAAACGGAGGTGCTAAAAAATTTTTCAGCAGCCCAACATCATCAGATTTTTGAGAAAGCCGCATCGCTATTAAGAAGTTCAAAAAGTTCGCTCGATTTTTCTATTCAGTCATTCGACATGGAGGAAGAACGAATCTTTAAACATCAAATAGAATGGCATCGTAAATTTACATTATCATTTGCTTGTATAGTTTTGTTTTTGATTGGTGCGCCCTTGGGAGCCATTGTTAAAAAAGGTGGGCTCGGCATGCCGGTGGTCTTTTCGCTAATTTTCTTCGTGGCATATCACATGATTTCAATTACCGGCGAAAAGCTGTCCCGTGAGGCTGTTGCCACTCCATTCCAGGGCATGTGGCTTTCGTCGGCAATACTTTTACCCATTGGGCTTTTTTTAAGTTATAAAGCCACGCGAGATTCGGCTTTGTTCGATGCCGATGCTTATAAAAAGCTATTTCGGAAAGTATTTCGATCGCGTGCCTCGCAAAAATGAGTCATAAAATTTTGCAAATAAGTCAGAAAAGCGTTTTCCCCCCTTTCGATGGCGGAAAGGTAGCGATCAATGCAATGGCCGATGGGCTCGCTAATGCAGGATGCACGCTGCATCGTTTCATTCTGGATACTCCCGCGCATCCCTTAAATCAAAAGCATATAGCAGAATCAGAATACGTCTGTTTTACCGCCCAACTTGATACTCAAGTGCGCCCTATGGCGGCTCTTAAAAATCTACTGCTTGAAAGCGAATCGTATCAGCTATCGCGTTTTAGTGATGATTCTATCGCTCAACAGATTTTACAACTTATTGAGCGGGAGCAGTACACCTGCATTATTGCAGAAAGTGTTTTTTCGCTGAAACTTATCGAACCTATATTATCCGCGATATCCTGCCCCATAATCTTAAGGGCACACAATGTAGAACACCTTATTTGGGAGGGAGTTGCTAAGCAAAATTCCAATTTTTTAAAGCGTTTTTATTTAGGAATAATGACCCGTCGCTTGCGTAACGATGAACTGCGCCTTTGGGCTAAATCGAACGGAATTTTAGCCATTAGCATCACAGATGAAAACGTAATGCGTAAAAGCGGAATTACTGTCCCGATACAGTCGGTTGCTGTGGCAACGAAAATCGTTCATGCTTCTGCAATTAATGACATCCCAAAGCTCCATAATTTGTTTCATTTGGGCGCGATGGATTGGTTGCCCAACAGCGAGGGAGTACGAAAATTTATAACCCAATATTGGCCTGCGATACGTAACACATTTCCAAAAATACAGTTGCACCTGGCCGGTAAATCCATGCCGGACGATTTTATTACAGATACTGAAAACCGTATTTATATAGATGGCCCAGTTGATAATGCCTATGAATACATGCATGCTAACGGCATTATGTTGGTGCCGGTTTGGAGTGGTAGCGGCATAAGAATTAAAATTATTGAGGGACTTAGCCTCGGTAAGATTATAATAACTACAAGTGTTGGTGCTGCAGGAATTGATGTTCAACACGGCAGAGAACTGTTTATTTGCGATACTATTGATGAATTTATAGCCTCCATTCGCTTGTTGCATAGTGAGCCTCAAAAAGCCGCTGAAATTTCAAAAAATGCCCTTACCTTTGCGCAACAAAACTATAAAGCCGAAACGCTGGCAAAAAGTGTTGTAGAGTTTATAGCTTCTGTGAAAAAATAGTGAGAATACTTTTTGCACTTCCTCGTTTTCCATTGCCGGCCGATAAGGGCGACAAATTAAGGGCATGGAACCAGATTGTAGGTCTGGCAAAAGAGCATAAAGTCTATGTTTATGCCCAAACCGATGAGCCTATTGATGCAGACCAGTTGAGCATACTTCAATCGGTAGTGGAGGATGTTTGTATCGTGCGTATCTCTAGGCCTTTGGCACTTTTGAGGCTTGCAAAAGCGTTTTTCGGAAAGACACCCTTTCAGGTAGCGTATTTCAGTGCAAAAAAATCTATACATCGCTTTGCCGAGTATGCGCATGAGGTGCAGCCCGACCTTGTGTGGTGCCAATTAGCGCGTATGGCCTTGCATGCAGAAGGAATTGATTACCAAAAGCGTGTATTGGATTATCAGGATGCTTTTTCGAAGGGACTGGAACGAAGAATAGCCTCAGAGTCATTTCTAAAACGCATACTTGTGCGTATGGAGTTTAAACGTATGCAGGCATTTGAACGACAGGTGTTCGAAAAGTTTTCGATAAAATATATCATCTCAGAACAGGATGCTGCATATATCCAACATCCACGTCGCTCTGAACTTAAAATTCTGCCTAACGGGGTTGATATTGAGCGCTATAAACCCGAGCCTGGTGCACGCTCTATCGATTTACTTTTCACGGGCAATATGCGTTATGAGCCCAATGTAAACTGTGTGCAATATCTGGTACGTGAGGTTTTGCCCTTGTTGAACGATGAATTTCCGCACATTCAGCTAGTGGCAGCTGGTAAAAACCCTGCTCCTGAATTGTATAAACTTAAATCGGCACAGTTAAAACTTACCGGCTGGATTCCCGATTTGCGTAAATATTACAGCCGTGCCCGCTTATTTGTAGCACCTATGCAAATTGGTATTGGAATGCAAAATAAAATTCTAGAGGCCATGGCCATGGGATTGCCCGTTATTACCAGTTCATTGGCCAATAATGCCATAGGTGGAGTGCATGGGAAAGATATCTGGGTAGCCGATACTCCCGAAAAAGTTGCCGAAGGCATCAGTTATTTGCTTAACAATACCGATTTAGCCATTCGTATTGGGCAAAATGCCCGCGATCTGATGGTGGAAAAATTCAGTTGGCAGCATCAAAACCAACTATTAATGAATGATTTGTCTGGGTATCAGATTCAGATGAATGCAACAATTACAAACACTAAAGCATGAGCTTTAAGCTTAACCGTATCGAAGAAGCATTAGAGGCCCTTAAATTGGGTAAGGCTGTTATTGTGGTGGACGACGAAAACCGCGAGAATGAGGGCGATTTTATCTGTGCAGCTCGGCATGCCACGCCCGAAATGGTCAATTTCATGAGCAAACAGGGTCGCGGCCTCATTTGCGTGGCATTAACTGAAGAACGTTGCGCCGAACTTGATTTACACATGATGGTAAATCAGAACACTTCATCGCACGAAACGGCGTTTACCGTTTCTATTGATTTGTTGGGGCGGGGATGTACCTCAGGCATTTCGGCTCAGGACCGCTCAAAAACCATACAGGCATTGGTAGATCCTACCATTAAGCCTGCTGATTTTGCCCGTCCAGGTCATATTTTTCCGCTTAAATCAAAAAGCGGTGGCGTGTTGCGCCGTGCAGGACATACCGAGGCAGCCGTAGATTTGGCGCGACTTGCCGGTTGCGAGCCCGTTGGGGTTCTGGTAGAAATTATGAACGAGGATGGCAGTATGGCACGATTGCCCGAACTTTATGAGTACGCCCAGCGCGAAGGCTTTGTGCTCATCTCTATCGAAGATTTGATTAAATACCGACTCGAAAACGACAGCCTTATCCAACGAGAGGTTGAGGTAGATTTGCCTACCGAATTTGGCAATTTTGAGTTAGTGGCATATACGCAAACCAATACGTCACAATACCATCTCGTATTGCGCAAAGGTACGTGGCAGCCCGACGAACCTGTTTTGGTGCGTGTGCATTCGAGCTGTTTAACGGGCGATATTTTTGGCTCGTGCCGCTGCGAATGTGGTCCCCAATTACATAAAGCCATGCAGCAAATCGAGGCTGAAGGCAAAGGAATGATTGTTTACATGAATCAGGAAGGCCGCGGCATTGGATTGCTCAACAAACTAAAGGCATATCGGCTGCAGGAAGAAGGGCTCGATACTGTTGAAGCCAATTTAAAGCTGGGCTTTCGCATGGATGAACGCGATTATGGAATTGGCGCCCAAATTATTCGTGACCAAGGAGTTAAAAAGTTAAAACTCTTAACAAATAACCCAACAAAACGTGCAGGATTGGTGGGATACGGACTCGAAATTGTCGAAAATGTACCTTTAGTAATCCCTCCCAATCCGCATAACGCCAAGTATCTACAGACAAAGCGCGATAAAATGGGGCACTCCTTTTAACGATTTTTGAAACATGGAGCCCACAGCGCTCATTCTTTTTTTGGTTCTGGCACTTGTTGCAGAAATTTTGGGGACAGTGGGGGGCTTTGGTTCGTCTTTGTTTTTTGTGCCGGTTGCCGGTTTGTTTTTCGAATTTCATATAGCCCTAGCCATTACGGGCTTATTCCATATTACGAGTAACATCAGTAAAGTCATTCTATTTCACAAGGGTATTGTATGGCGAAGCGTACTGTTTCTTGGGATAGCTTCTGTAGTATCAGTTTTGCTTGGAGCCTGGTTAAGTACAGCGTTTGATGGTAAATTTCTTAAACTGTTATTAGGTGTATTTTTAATTGCACTTAGTACCTTGTTTTTGCTTAAAAATAACATCTCCTTAAAACCTACAAAAGGAAGCTTAGTCTTTGGAGGCCTTACATCGGGTTTTGCTGCAGGACTTTTGGGAACAGGTGGCGCTATCAGAGGTCTTGCCCTGGCATCATTTGGTTTGGGTAAAGATGCTTTTGTGGCCACCTCGGCACTTATTGATTTGGGCGTAGATTTAAGCAGAACCGGCATTTATTTTTTCGAAGGGTATTTCGATTCGGTTTCGATGCCTCTGCTATTATGGCTTGTATTGGTAAGCGCATTGGGCAGTTTTTTGGGAAAATTAATTCTGGATAAAATATCCGAACAGCAGTTTCGCAGGGTGGTGCTTTGGTTGATTCTTGGCGTGGGTATTTTTACTTTGGCATCCTTCTTTATGGGGCATTAAAGTTACTGCTTCACTTAGGGTTATTAACATTTTAAAGACTTACCAACGTTCTTTTGTTGATGTTTTTTAAGAATTTACGCCAAACGACTTACGTATATTTGTGCGGAATAGATAGAAATTCTAAGGAAAACGCACAAACACCATGAGTAAAATAATAGCTGTTGCAAACCAAAAAGGCGGTGTAGGTAAAACCACTACTGCCATTAATCTGGCTTCTAGTTTAGCCGTATTGGAGCACAAAACACTTTTAATTGATGCCGATCCTCAGGCCAATGCCACCTCAGGTGTTGGGCTCGAGCCGCGTAATATACGTTCCAGCATTTACGAATGCATCATCAACGAAATGGAGCCTAAGGACATCATCCTTAACACATCTACGCCCAATTTGGATATTATCCCCGCTCATATCGACCTTGTTGGGGCCGAAATTGAGATGATCAATCTCCCCAACCGCGAAATGATGATGCGCAATGCTATTGCCAAGGTAAAAGATCAGTACGAATTTATTGTTATTGACTGTTCTCCTTCCTTGGGTTTGATTACCGTAAACTCGCTTACCGCCGCACATTCGGTAATCATCCCAGTGCAGTGCGAGTATTTTGCCTTAGAAGGTTTGGGTAAATTGCTCAATACCATCAAAATTGTACAAACTCGCCTTAATCCCGATCTCGAAATAGAAGGCATTCTACTTACCATGTACGATAGTCGGCTACGCCTCGCTAATCAGGTAGTTGAAGAGGTTAAAACACATTTTCAGCAGATGGTTTTTGACACCATCATTCAAAGAAACACTCGCTTGGCTGAAGCCCCGAGCTTCGGACATTCGGTAATAATGCACGATGCAAGTTCGAGTGGAGCCACCAATTATCTCAATTTAGCACGCGAAATTCTCCAGAAAAATGAGCTTACACGAATTCCGCTCACCGAGAAAATAGTGGACGACATTAACAGTGCATTTAATTAATGGTTGATTTATGAATCCCAAGCGTAATGCATTAGGACGTGGTTTAGGCGCACTTCTGGCCAGCCCAGAAACCGATATCACCACCCGAACGGCTGCTAATAATGATGTGCATGCAGTTGGAGGTATCTCAAACCTTCCCGTAAATCAAATCGAAGCCAATCCGTTTCAGCCAAGATCCTTCTTCGAAGAAGAAGCGCTTAATGAATTAGCTGAGTCTATTCGACATATGGGATTGATACAGCCCGTTACGGTGCGTAAAATGGGTTACGATAAATACCAGCTTATCAGCGGTGAACGTCGATTTAGAGCATCGCAGTTGGCGGGACTAAAAGAAATTCCGGCGTATATTAGAATCGCCAACGACCAGGCCATGCTCGAAATGGCATTGGTAGAAAATATTCAGCGCGAAGAACTTGATGCCATTGAAATTGCTTTAGCATATCAACGAATGCTTGAGGAGTTAAAGCTTACTCAAGAAGAGGTTTCTGAAAAAGTGGCTAAAAAACGCAGCACCGTTACCAATTATCTGCGCCTGCTCAAACTGCCACCCGAAATTCAACTTGGTCTCAGAGCGCGAAAAATAACCATGGGGCATGCCCGTGCCTTGATCAACCTCGAAGATCCCGCGACTCAAATGGCACTTTACCAGCAAATTGTATCGCAGGAATTGTCGGTTCGTGATATCGAAACAGCCGTGCGCGAAACCAAAACCGAAAATAAAGGAAAGCCGGCCAGAGTATTTACATCTCCGTTAATGAGTCGTGCCATAAATCTTTTAAACCAGCGCCTGTCGGTACCGGTTGATATTAAAAGCCGTAAAAACGGAAAAGGCCAGATAAATATTCCTTTTAAATCGGAGCAGCAGCTCAACGAAATTCTTCGAATATTACTTCCCTAATGCATAAATTATTTCGCATTATTTTTTCTGTGTTTTTGATGTTGCTTGCATCAGAAATTATGGCTCAAAAAAAGTTGGACACCCCAAACACCTCTGTCGATTCATTAAGAATTTCCAAACGTAAAAAAGTACACAGTCCGCTGAAAGCAGCAGTATTTTCAGCCATCGTGCCGGGAATGGGACAGATATATAATCGAAAATACTGGAAAGTGCCCGTTTTGGCAGCTGCTGGTGCAGGACTGGTTTACGGATATTCCTTTAATCAATCAAATTATACCACGTTCAAAAGCGAGTTAATTTATCGCCAGAAAAATCAAGCTATCTACAACCTCGATCTCGAGCGCTATTCTGATTCGGATCTTAACGAGCTGCAGGATTTTTATCGCCGTTATCGCGATTTAACTATAATTGGTATGGCCTTGCTTTATGCTGTTAATATTATTGATGCTACAGTTGATGGGCATTTATATGATTTCAATGTAAGTGACGATTTAAGTTTGCGTCTGTTTGATGCCCCAACGTTATCTGCACGCAATGGAATGCCCCAACCTTTATCCTTAAGCCTAACTCTCAACTTTTAAAATGCGTGTAGCTTTAATAGGTGTTGGCAAAATGGGACAGCAAATCCATGAACTTCTTAAAAAAGAAGAACATATATCTGTGGTTCTTATTGGTAAAGATCGAGCCAATAATTGGCGCCAGGAGCTTTCAGCATGTGATGTGGCTATAGAATTTACACGACCCGATCAGGTGGTGCAAAATCTGCAAGATTGCTTTGACTTAGGTGTGCCTGTTGTAACCGGCACTACCGGATGGGAAGAATTTAAAGAAGTAATATTTGCGCAGTGTGAAGCGGCTAAGGGCACTTTGTTCTATGCTTCAAATTTTAGTTTGGGCGTACATTTATTTGATAAACTGGTGCAGTGGTTTTCAGGGGTGATGGGTAAATATCCTGAATATAAGGCCGAATTGGAAGAAATACATCATATTCATAAGAAAGATGCCCCAAGCGGCACAGCAATTCGGATTGCCGAAAGCTTTATTCAGAATCATCCCGTTTATTCTGCGTGGTCAGCCACAGAGCGGGAGGGAAGTGCTATTCTTCCAATACACGCGCATCGCGTAGGAGAGGTAGTTGGTACACATTCATTACGTTTTTTTTCACCTTACGACGAAATAAAACTCACGCACAATGCGTTTAACCGCAGCGGTTTTGCTGCAGGTGCCATTGAGGCTGCGAAATTTGTGATCAATAAAAAAGGAATTTTTACCATGAACGATTTAATTCCCGTTTAGATATGGAAATGAAATGGATTATTAATGCGCTGATTTTGTTAACCATGCATGCTGGTATGGCCGGTATGTTCAGAAAAGCAGGTAAAGACGGCTGGGAGGCATTTATTCCCGGATTTAACCTTTGGGTTTGGCTCAAACTGGTCGAACGTCCTTGGTGGTGGATATTCCTATTTATTATACCGGGTGTAAACGTAATTATGTTTGTGGTGCTCAGCTTTTTAAGTCTGCGCAATTGTGAGGTTGAAAAGCCGGTAATGTTGGTTTTAGGAGTTTTGTTGGCGCCCATAATGCTGGTTTATGTGGGTTTTAGTGATGCCTTCCGCTGGATGGGTAACGGATATTGGAAAAGCTATAAGAAATCGGGTGCCGGCGAATGGCTCGACGCGTTAGTGTTTGCAGTTGTGGCCGCAACTATTATTCGTACCTTCTTCATAGAAGCCTTTACCATTCCTACCCCATCCATGGAAAAATCATTATTGGTGGGCGATTATCTATTTGTAAGTAAGGTAAGTTACGGTTCTAAAGTGCCTCAAACACCATTAACGCTACCGTTTACGCATCATACTTTGCCCTTTACCGAATCGGTTCCTTCATATACCGATTGGCTGCAGCTGCCGTATTTCCGTTTTCCGGCACTTTCTAAAATTAAGAACAACGATGTAGTGGTTTTTAATTTTCCGGAGGGCGATACCGTTATCGTACAGCGCCAAAGCGAAAGTTATTACGGCATTGTGCTCGATACTATGCATACTATGGCCGCGGCGCTTAATAAAGATCCTGAGAAAGATCGCGATGTGTTGATGAGTCTGGCCCGAAAGGCCATTCAAAGCCGATATGATTTAACAGTAAGACCCATTGACAAATGCGATAATTATGTAAAGCGTTGTGTGGGAATTCCTGGCGACAAACTTGAGATCAAGATGAGCCAGCTTTATATTAATGGCAAACCTGCTCAAAACCCTGAATTGTTGCAATTATCGTATCAATTGGCATTGTCGGCACCGTTATCGCAGAAAACGCTTGACAAATTAGATATTACCGACTTTTACGGCGGGCAATCGGCATATCCCGTGGCCATGTTAAATCGTTTTAATCTCGAAAAATTAAAGGGCGTCAATTCGGTTTCAGCCATCAACCCACTAATTCAACCTGCAAATGAGTACGATTATCGTGCGTTCCCGCATATCCCTTCACTTAAATGGAATCGCGATAATTTTGGTCCTTTAACCGTGCCACAAAGAGGGACAACAATATCGATTAATGCACAAAATATTCGCATGTATGAGCGCATTATTCGCGACTATGAAGACAATTCGCTTTTAGTGGCGGGCGATAAAATTATCATTAACGGCAAGCCTGCCAACAGTTATACCTTTAAACAGGATTACTATTTCCTTATGGGCGATAACCGTCATAACTCGCTCGATTCTCGTTTTTGGGGTTTTGTGCCCCACGATCATGTGGTGGGTAAGGCCGTCTTTATTTGGCTTTCACGAGCAACCAACCGCGGGTTTCCCGGTATCCGTTTCGAACGCGTATTTACTTTCATAACTAGCGAAGGCATTAGTAAATCCTATTTCTTTTGGATAATGATTCCACTGGTGGGAGGTATTTGGCTTTGGAACAATAGGAAGCGCTGGATAACGCGGAGATAACATAAAAATACATCGTATATTGACTTGAATGAGGTTTCAGATTCCAGTTAAATACGCTAAGAAAAATGCGACATACAAGCTCCCTAGAACAAGATAAAAGGGAGCTCTTTGTAGATGTATTGCGTGGCTTTGCTTTAGTTGGGGTGCTGTTTGCCAATTTTAATTCGTTCGTTGAGCAGCAAACTCCTGCGCATATTATCGAAGCCCAATCCACAACATTCGACATTTTTCTTATGCGTTTTAATTCCATTTTTCTCGAATGGAAATTCATGACGTTGTTTTCTATTTTATTTGGATATGGATTTGGGCTTATTATCGAGCATGTAGCGCGGAAAAATATCCCACCTATTTGGTTTTTTACCAAGCGGCTTTTTTGGCTTTTTATATTTGGTGTGGTTCATTGTCTTTTCTGGTGGGGTGATGTATTAAATCTATATGCCATGAGTGGAATTTTTCTGCTGCTTTTCAGGAAAATGAATAAATATACCCTTTTATTTTCTTCATTATTTTTAATGTTAATTGCTCCTTTATGCATTGATTATTTATTGCGAAATAAGGCAGCAACGTTTACAGATGCGGATATTAATGCCTTGTATTTTTGCTATAAAACCGGTTCTTTATCAGAGGTAATTTTATTTAATATCGATTTCTATTATCGGATGTTTGTGCAATCCGGTGCAAATTATCACGATGTCGCACAAACGCTGGGTCGCTTTTTATTGGGATATTTTCTCTTGCGAATTCGTTTTTTTAGCCGATTGGAATTGAAAGAAAATTTTTTCATTAAATCGTTTTGGGTTTTACTTCCATTGGCGCTGGGCTATTTCTTTTTTAAGTGGATTTTAATTCATGATCAAATTTCTTTAAACCCATATTTACAATCCTTCCTGCTGTCAATTGGTATTTTGGCCACCACTTTATTTTATGTCAGTATTCTTGTAATAGCAAACCTGCGTTTAAGCACGGCACCTTTATTTAGTGTATTACGTGTATTGGGTAAAATGACGCTAACTAATTACTTGTTAATTTCCTTATTTCTAATCGTCTTGATGTATGGTTTTGCTCTGAATAAAATAGGCGATATGCGAGTTTCGCATATTTGGATGTATGCCATTGGATTTCTGATGGCGGAAATTATATTGTCCATTTTGTGTGATAAATATTTGCGGAATGGCCCAGCCGAATGGATATGGCGACAACTTACCTATGGCAAAAGATTGCCATTCTTCAAGTGATGCAATGTTGTATCTACCATATTTAATTTCATTTACCTACAAATTTATTTTTAACTAAAATTTTGCTTGCAAAATAATTATTTGAATACCTGTTACGTTATACACTTCGCATTCCGCTATTCCGATCTTCCGCTTTATTGATGTTCTAATAATACCCCACAAAATAAGCGAATTATGTATTATTGATTGTAAAATTTAGAATCAAATACTTTGCTTAAAAAAGCACCGTTAATGCAATTATATTTTGAATTATAAACTATAATTTTTTTATAAACTTTAATAAAAATACGATGAAAAAAATTATTTTATTAATGTCGCTTTGTGTGTTGCGTACTTTTTTAATGGCTCAGGATGATAACATTCCACAACCTGTTTCGGATAATAGTTTTCATATGGGCGAAATAGACAATGCCTTATTTAATTCATTAAAACCTGAAGAACAGGAGGTGTACCTTCAATTATTAGACTCTTTGAGTTTAACCCCAGCGACCATTTGTTGGATCGAATCGGATTTTTTGCATTCAACAATAGATAAAAGACTAGTAGGTTGTCGTGTAGTTGCGGTTGGAATGAATACCAAAACGCATAAATTCAGCAGTTTAGATTGGTTAATAAATGATGGAGGAACCTTACCCTATCCACAATGTATGGTCATTTTACGCAGAGTACGCAGCGATGAAACAAGAATTACGTTGCAGGTGTATTATTAATAAAAGAAATAAATAGTTAAAAATTACGTTGGTATTCTCGAAGTATTTTTCGTTTATTGTAGGGTACAAAATCTTAACCCAATAAAGATGGAACCTATCAAATTAATTCGTTCGTTTACTATATTATTAGCATTGGCCTCGGTTGCTTTTTCGTGTAAGAAGGAAGGTTGCACCGATCCTCTCGCCACCAATTATAATGCTGATGCCAAAAAAGACGACGGTTCATGTATCTATCCCGAGCCACGCCTTGTTTTTGTGTTTGAGTTTGATTCCACGCAAGCCCGTTTGAATAATTTTGGACTGCCTGCCGGATTGCCTTTTGGTCATGCGGGGCAAAATCCCAAAATGAACAAAATGAGTGCTCATTATCTCGAATTAGCACCCAGTGCATTTACAGCACTTGGTAGCGGAGCTGTTGTATTTCACGCTGCCGAGACAACAGCAGGGGGTGAAACGGCCATCGATTTTTCTGCAGCTAACGCGGTAGGCAACAATGAAGAGTTTTATTCTATACCGCTTAAAGATGTTGCCGCGGGTGAGTATGAATATTTAAGGGTTTCCTTGGCCTACCAAAATTACGACATCAAATTTCATCTTGATTCGGTATATAATGTTCCCGGTGTAGGCAATGTGTCTATTGTTCAGGACTTTAATGCTACGGTAGCTAGTTTTGTAGGATACAATACCTATATCACAAATTATTTTATTAAAAATCAAAATATAACGGTAAACGCCAACAAAAAGCAGGGCTACTGGGGCTTCGAAACAAGCGGTAATATTGTAGCACTGGGCAATTATCCCTTCTCTTACTACGATACCGGATCTGCTCCAGAGGGCTCAACAACAGTAGTAAATCCCTTAAGTGCCACTTCGCCAATTCCGGCCGGTTCTTGTGTTGTTACAGGTGCATTTAACGGCGGTAAGCTTAAAATTACCGGCAACGAAACCAAAGATATTATCGTGCGTGTCTCATTGTCCACCAACAAGAGCTTTGAATGGATTGACGGCAATGGCAATAATAAGTTCGAACCTACTAAAGGCGAACAAATTGTGGACATGGGATTACGGGGAGTAATACCGTATGTGCAGCAGTAGGATGCTGAATTGATTTTTAATTTTAGTTGATAATTAATTTAAATCATGCATCTAAAGTTAAATATTCATAGCTAGAAGCAAAAAATGATTCTGATATTAATTTAAAAATGAGATGTTGAAAATTAAAGCCAATTATTGGTTATTGTTATTCGGGTGTATTGTCTCTGTATTTGATTTATTCGCCCAAGTTGTGCCCCTTATGGAAACAACTAATTTAATTCAAAAAGGCCAAATATCAGTTGCCGAAATTAAAATGAAGCAAAAAGATGCTTTTGATACAGCCTACATTTATTACGAGATGGAAGCATTTTTCTTGCCTGAAGATAAAAATAATCTCGATTTAATAAACGGGATATTTACATCCTATTGGGACGATAATATGAATCAAATTTATTCAGATGGAAAAAAACAAATTTACGCGCAAGGTCCCTATAAAGACGGATTAAAAAATGGCAATTGGGTATATTATTATTGCAATGGTAAAATCATGTGTTATGGTCGATATAAAAATGGATTAAAGGATGGGTATTGGATTAATTATGATCATTGTAATCGAAATAATTTAAATTCTCATTTAAATGACCTTTATTATAATTGTGTATTTTACGGTCTTTGTGATTATACATTTGAATGTGAAATTTTTAGTTTCAAAGATGGGGTGTTAAATGATACTGTAAAGGTAGGGACGTTTGATGCTAATGGAATATTTTCGCTTTTGTTTTACAGACTCGAGAGTAGTGGTGAATTTTATTATTCCGAAGGTCATAAGATGCTAGAGGGTTCAGCGAAATTGGGCGAGATAACTACCTATTATAGAAATGGCAAAATTTGTGATAAGGTTAAATATGCAAAAACCAATTTGAATGTCGAACCTATTTATGTTCGTTCAGGCCCCTACATACGTTACAATCCAAACGGGACGATAAGCGCAAAGGGAGTGTTTAGGAATGATGAAGGCATTGGTATCTGGATTTATAATGATGAAAACGGTAAGCTGAACGAACGTGGAGAATGGCAATCTGATGACGGTAAATGGGGCATGGAATGTAATTGTCAATAATTAAATTATAAAGCAATTGAACGTGGTTTTTTATATTTCAATATTTGAATTAATTTTTACAAACTTTGTTCGCCTTTAGTTATGTGTCCTTTCAAAACTAAATTTGTAGGTATTCTCTTTTTTGCCTTATCTGGCCAAGTATTAATGGCCCAAGAAACCTGGCTTAAGGTGGATTGCGGCACCGAATTCTGCCTGGCTTTAAAATCAGATCGCACACTTTGGGCTTGGGGAAGCAATTTAAATGGACAATTGGGCATAGGAAGCACGGTTACCCAGGTTATCCCTACA
>JBKCHQ010000063.1:0-4322 GCA_046302715.1 Bacteroidia bacterium
GGATCTGATACTGTAGCGCATTGTTCTCCGCTGAACAAAAACGAATTGAGCGCACCATTGGGTGTAGGCCCGTTAAAGTTAACACGGCAGCCGTTGCCAAAGGTCCAGTTGTTGTTTTGGAGTTGGGCGAAATACGAAGAAGGCAAGAACGCCAAAATCACCGATATGCCTAATAATTTAAGGAAGTTCTTCGAATACAGATTAGCAACGATTCGATGTGTAGATTTTAACAGTTTCATAGCATTGATTTTAGTGTAAGCCTGCATTTACTTTGTTGATTTTGTTGAAATGTTGCCCCTTAGAGCATCCTAAACTAAAATAAAAACAAATTCCATCTATCATTTTATTGTTGTTATTTCAGCAAAGTTAATGTCCCTGTTTTATTGAGCACCTTACCATCTAATTGCCTTAGGAACAAATTGTACGCGTAAGCTCCGGTAGGCGCTTCCTCGCCTTTATAGGTTCCATCCCAGCAAACCGAGGCATCGCTTGTTTCAAAAATACGCTCGCCCCAGCGGTTGTAAATAACCAATTTGAACTCGT
The DNA here is from genome assembly GCA_046302715.1 of Bacteroidia bacterium. Classification (GTDB taxonomy): domain Bacteria; phylum Bacteroidota; class Bacteroidia; order M30B66; family M30B66; genus CAMCXT01. The sequence continues at coordinate 544 of JBKCHQ010000063.1, forward strand.
CGATGCAGGTACTTAGCAAACAAAACCTTTCATTCGCAGCAGGCCCCTTTCCGTTTGGCGAGAATACCGTTGGTAAAAATGCATCGGCGCATTGAATATCAACTTCAACCTTTATCGTATCAATTCGAGCACAGCCCAAACTATCGGTTGCAATAACAACATAGTTCGTTGTTTCACTTGGACTGGCATAAACAGCAGCACACGAATCGCAATTTAAACCCTCCGAAGGCAGCCATTGGTAGCTTGCGGCTCCGCCTATGGTCTCGATAAATACCGAATCGCCCTGTGTTACCGAAACAACGGCGGACTCAACCAAACTACCCGCCACGCCTTCGATAATGGTGAGGTCGACCGATACAATGCTGTCGCAGCCGTTGACGGCTTGCAGCGTGTAATTAAACACCGTGCTTTGCGTAAACACTTCGCCTGTAGCTGCTGTGTACGAACCACAAGCGGTAACCTCCTGCAATGTGCTTTGGGGCAAAATAATATTCAAATCGAGCACAACCTGCCTCGAACAAGCACCATCATTGCCCAATGTGTAGATGTATTGCCCGCTTTGGGTATACACCTCGCCCAATGGATTGGTATAGCTGTTACATGCTTCGGCACTTACCGAATCGACCAGCAGTGCGCTTCTCGCTCCAAGACAGGCAGTATCGGGCATAAAACGCATCATGGGGCCGTAGAAATTAAAAGTGGTTATTTCGTTTAAGTCAAAAGGTATGCTACCAAACTTCCAAAAATTTCCATCCAGATCGACCCACGAAGGTCCACCAACTGCTCCGGGCGAGTTATTGGGTGAAGGCACACCCAACGTGCCAAGTACCGAGGTAAAACCAGCAGTTAAAGCGTTATAATCGCAGCAGGGAGCTAAATCGCCGTGCACCAGTGCAAATTCGTTAATTGCCGGATCGTAGCACCACAAAAAGCTCTCACTTTGTTGATAACCATACAAACGGCCGTCTCGCCCTGTCCATGCATTATTGGGTCCTAAAAATTGCACGGCATTAACAGGGAAATACGCAGGGTCGAAGTTACAGGCATCATCAAAATTGCTTGGAAATGTTGCATAACTGGCATCGAACTGAGGAATAAAATTCAACGTGGTATTACCGCCAACCCAGGCCCATTGGTTCAGATTAGGGTCAAAACGCCACATCACACTTATGGAATTGCCGTTGTACACTATATTAGAATTAGTCCAAAGTGGCCCAAACATGTAAAATGTACCATCGCATGCGGTCCATGTCTGAGTTACCGAGCAACTGCCCGGTTGATTGGCCGCATTAAAAACACCCTTCGTACCGTAAACTATTGGCGAAAAAATTCCTGTGCCCGCAGTATTGGGTGTGCCGCTCATCCAAATCCATTGATTATTTGATACGGAATATTTCCACATTACGCCCCCGTTGAATCCATCGAAATACCACAAATCGCCCGCCTCATCTACCCAGCCTTTGCTAGGGTTACCGAAAAATTTCTCAGGGTTATTAAAAGGCGACGAGACCCCTTGTGCTCCATAATTAGCAGGAATATTTCCGTGCATCCAGGTCCATTGGTTGGTGGCAATGGTATATTTCCACATGGCGCAATTTCCAGAAATGTCGTCTGATTCAAGCAGCCATAGGTTACCGTCGTTACCAGTCCAGGCAACGTGATGAGCATCGCCTAAATGATTGCCGAGCGGTGTAACGCTGTCGGCTGCTATACCTTGAGTTCCGTATATCGCCATCTGATAGGGGAATACATTGTCCGTACTCCCGGTTCCTTTCATCCAAGTCCATTGGAGAATATCGGGGTCGTATTTCCATAAATTATTGCTTGCACTGAAGTTCTCTCCACCCATTCCACCATCGCCACCAAAAAGCCAGAAATCACCTTGTTGATCAACCCATGTCGTAGCAGTCCCAACCACAGCGGGTAAATTATCGGGTGAAGCAATTCCCTGTGTTCCAAAAACCGGCGCACCCGGTGTTGCGGCAAATAAGTTGGGACCGCTCATCCAGGTCCATTGCCCTTGCTGGGCATACGCTATCTGAGAGAGCAATACCGCGTAGATTAAACTCGAAACGATTTTAACTCCACTTTTCATTAAAACACCTATCGGTTTTTCGCCTTTACAAATCGCGTAAATTCTTCGCCAATGCGAATTAAATATAAACCTTCCGATAATCTGCTGCAGTTAATTTGCGTGTTCCCAGGCTGTAGCATTCCTGATAATATGATTTGTCCACAGTTATTGTAAATTAGATAATACGAGCCCGCCTGATGGGCATTTGTTTGTACGTTAAGATAATCAGTTGCAGGATTCGGGTAAGCTAACAGGGTTGAAGTATTCGATTTTTCGATACCGGTACTGCCGCTTTCAATCGTAAGTGCAAGTGTATCGCTAAAAACACAATCCGAAACAATTAAACTCACGGTATAGGAGCCTGCGGTGGCATAGGTATGCTGCGGATTGGCTTCGGTGGCGGAATTTCCATCACCAAAGTTCCAAACATAGCTGAGTGGCGCATTATTGTTTGATACAGATGAATTGGTAAAATTGAAGGTATTGGATGAAGCAGAATAACTGAAATCGGCCGTTGGGTTATTAATGAGCAGGTTCCAATCGTCTGAACTTTCGAAGAGTGTTTGATCGGATTGTTGCTGATAATACAAGGCCCGCTGAGGATTTATGCCTGCGTTATAGGATAATCCGCCCGAAGGAATTTTCCATATGCTGCTAAATAACGACAAGGCTGCAACATAGCTTCCGTCGAGATTGGGATGGCTGTTGTCGCCACTGTGAAGCACCAGATTGGTATCGTTGAGGATATTTTGCCAGGTTACGCCCACCGGTGCGCATTGAATGCCGAGCATATCGCTGATCATGGTATAGGCGCTGGTTAGTGAATCCTGCATGTGATTAAAATCGGTAAAAACCGGGCTGCAATAAGTGTTGGACGGATCGCATTGTTGTCCTCCAAAACGACGCCCCCAGGTCATATAAGTAATTAATCGCGCACAAGGATTGTATTGCTCAATAAGTAATTTTAAGTCTGTAATTGCGGGATACATATCGTTGTAACGATAAAAATCGATAGTGGGTAGTTGACTTTGCTCTTGTAAAATAACATAATCCCAATTACCCTGACTTATTTTTGAAAACGTTGTGGCATCATTAAGGTGATTAGACATGAGATATCCACCCGGCATATTCGAATCAATAATTAGTGTTTTTCCCGCAGAACTAGAAAGGCTTTGCACAAGTTGTGGTAGATTGTTATATGAAGTATAGCTGTTGCCGAGGAAAAGTACCGAGAGGGTGTCCTGCGCATGCACATTGTTTAGGACAAGAGTCGCGAAAAATAAAAGTATTGCTTTGATTTTCATAATTCTATTTCGAATTGCTTGTTGGTTTAATTTTTTCATTGAAGCGTACTGATCTAAAAATAAAATTGCATCGTTAAAGCTGCTGGACAAAGTTAATCGCCGTGTTTGGCATACGATCAGTTTTTAATGACCTTTACGCTTCGAAGCGAATGATTTTCCAGGCTAAGAAAATACATTCCAATGGGCAGGGTACCGATGTCGAATTTGTAATTTGCTTTATCGATGGATCCCTCAATAAGCACTTTCCCATAAATATCGCACAATGAAAACGTTGCACCCACAAGCGATTCATCCACTTCTACAGTTATTTCGTTTTGCGTTGGATTTGGATACACTGTATATGTGTTTTGCATCGCATCAGTGTGAATACCAACCGAACCACCATTGTAAAGTTGGGTAAC
>JBKCHQ010000064.1:0-5683 GCA_046302715.1 Bacteroidia bacterium
CAACGAAAGCGGCTTCAACGGTCTTCCGGGCGGTTACCGTGACGACGGTGGAGCATTCGTCGACGTTGGCGAGAACGGTAACTGGTGGAGTTCTACCGAGTACGATACGAAGGATGCGCGGAGCCGCTACCTGAGTTACAACTTTGGCTTTGTGTTCAGGTACTTCTTCAGTAAGGAAGAAGGGTTTTCTGTTCGTTGCCTCAGGGATTAGAATTTATTTGATTCATTTGACAATTTGATTATTTGATTATTACCGCGAAGCGGTCGAATTTTTTTTTGGGGAAATGGCCCTTTACAGCGATTTACCCGTTTATAAATCTACGTATGATTTATTGCTGGCTATTTATCATTTTGATATAGAATTTTAAAGGTGTATAAATTTAGTCATGATGTAGGCTCCCCAAAAGTAGGCCTTTGAAATTAGAATTCATCAAGCCGCCAGGCGCTAAGGGATTGTTTTTCTTCCACATAATCAATAGCAACCGTCAAAAATATACATCGGGGCAATTCCAGTATCACTCCAAATTAAATCGTTCTATTTTTTCGCGGGTTAGCGGCTTACATACAAAGTCGTAAACGGCAGGGTAGGAGCGTGCCTTACTTTCATCGGCATCATCAATAGAGCTTGAAAGCATGATTATTTTACAGTTCTGTTGAACCGCATCGGGCAGTTTCATAAAGGCATCCAGAAAATCAAAGCCGTCCATATCGGGCATGCGAATATCGAGCAGAATAAGTTCCGGATTCGGTGTTTGGCTTGCCTGGTTATTGGCAAGACTTGCCAATGCTTCGCGGGCCGAGTTATAGGTTACAAGCTCATCGCAAAGATTGGTTTGTTCAATAACTTTAGTATTTATGAAAATATCTATAGGATTATCTTCTACTATTCCAACAATTGAAAACTGGCTCATAAGCTAAATACTAATCAGGTAAAGTATGAGGTAATGATATTTGAAATTGGGTACCCTTATTAACTTTAGACTGCACAGATATAGAGCCATCTAACTTCTTAACCGTTTCGCGAACAATGTAAAGCCCCAAACCCGAGCCGCTGCTTTTGTCGTTGCTGCGGTAGAACATATCGAAGATCTTATCTTGCTGATTTTCGGGAATGCCAATGCCGTTATCAGACAAGTTAATGTTTATACCTTTTTGCGAAGTGGCGACATCCACCGTTATTTCGGGTTTTCGGGAGGGATGACGGTATTTAATAGCGTTGCTGATGAGGTTGTTTAAAATAATCTGCAATCGATTACGGTCGCTCACCATTGATATGGGTCCATTGAGTCGAATTACGTTATCGAGTTCAAATTCGCCATTTTCGAGATACCGCAAACCTGAGTTTACATCGTTCAACAACTCTTTTATTGTAATTTCTTCAAGCTGAATCTGGGTACGATTATTTCTCGAATAGGCAACAATATCGCGTATAATATTGTCGAGCTTTAGGATGCTCTCTTCCATGAGGCTTACATAATGCAGCAAATGATCTTCTTTTACCTCAGATCGTAATAAGTAGAGCAGCCCCAATACCGATGTTAAGGGCGAACGCAAATCGTGCGATGCCGAGTAAACAAAGCGATCGAGTTCAAAATTGATTTTCTCGAGCTCGCTGTTCTTTTTCTGGAGTTCGTCCATCGAATTGTTGCCGCCCATTTTTGTGGCATCAAGCTCGTTAATTACATCGGGCAACAGCGATAATTCTTCAGGCTGCAATACCAAATTAATCTTGCTAAAAAATACTGCCGAAGCCGGTATTTGGCGTCCTACTGCAATGAGGTGGATGTAAGAATTTTTTGTTCTGACTTCGGTGCAAATTCTAATGAGTTCCTCATGCGGGCCCTCACTGTTTACAATAACCAACGAATGATTTTCAATACTAAATGAGGTCTCAGAAAACAAGCAAATCCATATAGCACAATCTGGTAAAGCCGAGCAAATAGCTTGTAATTGCGCTGTTTTTTTGGACTTGGTAAATATGTAAATCTTTGAATTCACAGAGTATTTTAAGGAGAGCAATTTATAAATAATAAAGGGTTTCGTGAAAAGAGAACATATTTTCCTTCTTAAGCTGTTGAAAATTATTAGTGCTGTGCCAAGGTTAAAATTCCTGAAATCAAATTTCGGTTTTAAGCGATTTCTTACATCACGTTTAAAATGTTTCCGAATATTTAAACGTCACAAAATTAAGTGTTTATGATTTTTTGAAGTTGAATTTATGCTGAATTCGTTACGTAAATAGCATGTGTAAGGAAGCGTTTGCGGGTTGGCCAACCTTTTTCTGCAAAGGCAAGTAACATTGTATGTAACAAATAAACAACGAAGGCCATGCTACAACGTCCACTTCAATTCGCACTTATTTCGCTCTTTGTTTTAGCGGCAAGCTCATTGCTGGCACAAACAAGCGGTGATGGAAAAAGAAGATATCGGGTTACGGCTTTCAAGGCCAGCAATACCGAGGTTAACAGTCTTTCCAATACCGCTGATGCCTTTCCTAAATCAACTTTGTATATCCCATCTGCTTTTACACCAAACGGTGATGGCATAAATGATTCTTTTGGAGTAAAGGCAAAAAATGTAAGCGAAATCAACCTTCAGATTTTTAATCGTTGGGGCGAGCTGATTTTCGAGAGTCAGGAAATTTCAAATACCTGGGATGGCTCATATAAAGGTACGCCCATCAATTATACCGATGTATTTGTATATACATTAAAAGCTAAAGGGGTTAACGGCAAACCTCTGCCCGAAGAAAACGGTACCGTTACATTAGTTGCCGATGGTTCTGTTAATTAACAACATTTAAAAGAAAAAGCTATGCACCAACTTTACCGTTTTATCCCACAATTTCTTTCGGCTTTATTTTTAATGTTATCAGGTTTGGCATTTGGCCAAAGTCCTGTTGCCGGATTTACCGTAGCCTCCAACCAAGGATGCGCCCCTTTTAGTGTTAACTTTACGAACACTTCAACAGGAGCACAATCCTACCAATGGAATTTTGGCAACGGCAATTTTTCAACTCTGGTAAACCCGCAAAACGTATTTATTGCTCCCGGCACGTATACGGTTACTTTAACTGCCACAGGGCAAGGAGGCGCAACCAATACCTTTACTGCTAATATTACAGCCATGCCTGGCCCAACACCAGCATTTACCGTAAATGATAACGATGGTTGTGAAGATCAAACCGCATTTTCATTTACCAATACCAGTGTTGGGGCTACTTCGCATTTTTGGGATTTTGGCGATGGTACTTCATCATTAGCCATCAACCCTACCAAAATATATAGCACACCGGGCAATTATTCGGTGAGCTTGCTGGCTACCAATGCAGTAGGCTGTCAGTCGGTATATACACTTAATCAGAATATTCAAATTCATCCGGTGCCAACTGCCGCATTTCAAATTTCTGCCTTGTCGGTATGCGCGCCCGGAACTCCGTTTCAATTTACCAACCAATCTGTAGGTGCAAGCAGCTATTTATGGAATTTTGGCGATGGTACCACGTCAACAGCAGCAAGTCCTTCAAAGGCCTATGCCAATCCGGGTTCATATGTAGTAAGTTTAGTGGCCGGAAACGGGTTTGGTTGCTACGATACATTAACCTATTCAAACTCTTTATTGGTAAGAACGCCAATTCAGCCCCAATTTTCTGCTAACGACAGTAGTGCATGTATTCCGTTTACCCCTACCATTAGCGCAGTAGCGGTTCCAGGTGCATCTTATCTTTGGAATTTTGGAAACGGACAGCAATCGCAAGCCAGTTCATTTGTTGCTAACTATCCACAAGCCGGACAATACGATGTGTCATTACAAGTAACCACTTCGTCAGGATGTGTTTATTCTACCACTGTAGAAGATTTTATTCAGGCATATCCTAAACCCACCGCCAGCTTCACGGTTCAAAATGCTACCGGCTGTTCGCCATTAACGGTTGGATTGGACAATTTATCACTCGGCGCCACCTCATACACCTGGCAATTTAGCGAGGGCGCAAACTCTACATTGTTCGAGCCATCGCACACATTCCTAGGGAATGGATCGCAGTGGGTGCGTCTTACTGCAACCAACCAATATGGTTGTACACATCAGCAAACCATTAATACAATTTCGGTAACGGGCCCAACTGCTGCATTTACAGCCTCCGATACTGCAGGATGTCCTCCGCTTAACGTACAATTTACTAATCAGTCTTCGGGAGCTACTTCGTATTTTTGGAGTTTCGGAAACGGAGCTTCAAGTACGCAGGCCAATCCATCTGTAAGTGTTGGACAATTGGGAACCTACGATGTGATGCTTGTCGCTCTTAACGGTGCAGGTTGCCGCGATACCTTAATCGTTGAAGATTATTTGCACGTGCAGTACGAGGAAGTGCCTTACAATGCACCCGAACCCGTTTATGCTTGCGCTCCATTCACAGCTTCTTTCAACCTCGAGAATGTTTCAGCAAGTTCGTATCTGTGGAATTTTGGCGATGGCACTACTTCTACCAGTCCAAATCCAAGCCATATTTATACTGAGCCTGGCGATTACATCGTTTCGTTGGTGTTGAATACCGGTGGTGCGTGCATGCAGAGCTATGCGGTATATCAGGAAATTCATATTGAAGGTGTAGTTCCGGTATTTACTACTACCTATGGCGCCTGTCCTCCATTTCCGGTTACGTTTCATGTAGACACCACAAATGTAGAGTCTTATTTTTGGGATTTTGGCGATGGCACCACTTCTACTGACGCCGTTCCCACGCACACGTATCCTAATAACAATGTGCACCATGTAAGCTTAAACGTGGTAACTGAGTTGGGATGTACGTATTCGTATGTTGGATTTAACTCGGTAAATTTTGCTTCGATGCAGGCAAATTTCATTAGCTATTACGATCCTGAAGACGAGTTTCCGGTGGCTGTTTCGTTTCAAAGCCTTAATCCAAACGCTACGGGTTGGTTATGGAATTTTGGCGATGGTACTACATCTACCGAAGAAAATCCGGTGCATACTTATCAGGTTGACGGCGATTATCAGGTAAGTCTTACCATTACCACCGCCGAATGTACAGTAACTTCATCCGGTATGGCATTCGCCGATGAGGCGGTGGCCGAAAATCAGGAGTCGGCTTCGGGCGGAAGTACCGGTGGTGGTGCGGCAGTTCAAGTTGAACCTATGATTGTTTGTGCGCCTGCAACCATTTATTTCTTCCGTCAGGATACCACCCACCAGGTAATCAGCTGGAACTTGGGCGATGGAACCACATCAAGCGAAGTAATGCCCATCCATCAATACACCGAACCGGGCATTTACAATATTTACTACATTGCAAATACACCTTATGGTGTAGATACTTTTAGCTATCCGCAAACTATTTTAGTAGGTGGCGGTACTCCAGAGTTTAGTGTAAACGCCATTGAAGCTTGCGATTTTGCAGAAATTACCGTAGCGGTTTTAAATGCCGGGGCTGTAGATAATCTTACTTGGACATTTGGCGACGGGTTTACCTCCAATGCACCGAGTTTAACACATCAACTCGAGCACCTTAACTCATCTTATCTGGTGCAACTCGAACTTGAAGATACCTTAGGTTGTGTTTCTAACAGTATGGAAAGCGTGCTTCCGGGCACTAATCTTCCTACCATTACCTATCCAGCTACTGTTTGTAACGACACCATTCATTTTGTAAACAATTTTGCAG
>JBKCHQ010000065.1:0-2986 GCA_046302715.1 Bacteroidia bacterium
TGCATATACTTGGAGTAATGGTGCTTCGGGGGCTCAAATAAGTGTTTCGAATTCCGGTAATTTTACGGTAACCGCAATCACCGATGAGGGCTGCGAACTCATCTCTCCGGAAATAGCTGTAAGTCAGGCGGTGGTAGATACTCCATTTGTTCTTTTACCTGATGGAAATATATTCTGTGTTGGTGAAGTGCTTTCTGCTTCGGCCGAATCGGGCTTAAGCGCCATTATTTGGCAGGACGGTACTACTGGATCGAATTACAATGTTTCTGTTTCGGGCATTTTGAGCTACAACGCAATTGATGCATCGGGCTGTGCTGTGCAATCACAAACGGCTTCGGTTACTATGAATCCTCTTCCCATGGTGGATGTTACGGCTTCAGAAACCTCGATTAATCTTGGCGATACGGTTCAGCTATCAGCCATAGGTGGTACAACCTATTTATGGTCGCCCGAAGAGGGTTTAAGTTGCAGCGATTGTGCTAATCCATTGGCCAATCCTTCTCAAACAACCACTTATATTGTTGTTGGTATCGACGAATCGGGGTGCCGAAGTGCCGATACCATTACCATCGATGTTGACATAGTGTGTGGAGAAGTATTTGTTCCTACAGTCTTTTCACCCAACGGTAAAGGCCCAACGTCCAATGAAACTCTTTGCGTTTTCAGTGATTGTGTTGACCAATATAAGTTTGTAATTCACAACCGATGGGGCCAGCAAATTTTCGAATCGGAGGCCATTGCTAATTGCTGGGATGGCACTTTTAATAAACAGGCAGTTTCCTCAGGTGTTTATGCATACAACCTGTATATTCTATTGCTTGATGGAACAATTATCAATAAAACAGGTACGATTTCGCTTATAAAATAGATTGATAAACGAATATCGCGATTTTTTTGGGCTAATCAGGCGTTCCCTCCCCTTAATTTAATGGTTTAAAATCAAAAATCCATTTTAACGGCGTAATTCTTCTGGGCTAATCAAGGCTCATCGGTTTTGGCTGTATTTAATGGCGGCAGTTTTAAGTTAAAAATGGATTTATAAGCTTTATCCGTAAAGCAAAAAGTGTTGGATTTAGATATTGGCAAACACAGCACGTTTGAACTATGGCTGGCTTTATCATTCCGCCAATGCCAATAACAAATCAAGTTTATTTTTGAAAGCTCAATCAAGAAGAAGTATCCGTTTTAAACGTTTACAATCGTTTGTTAACGGTTAATTACATTGCAGGCAGTAGCTTCGCGTTGGGCAGGGGGGGATAGGATTCCTACAAAATTGGCCTCTAACCTCCAAACTAAACTTATCAAAAACAATGTTCATATCCTGCGAAATTTCCACATTGGTTTGGTCAGCTTTTCTATATTTACGCTCTGTAAATCCATTCCATGCCAAAAATTAATTTCAATTTGATTGTGCCCCATTTTGTTGCACTTATTGTTTTCATTCTGAGTTTGTTTATTTACTTTCCCGAGTTGCTGGATAAAAAATCCATACGCATGGACGATATTGAGCAGCACAAGGGCATGTCGAATGAGCTGGCCGATTACCGCGAGCGCACCGGCGAAGAAGCGGTTTGGACTAATACTATGTTTGGAGGTATGCCCGGTTATCTCATTTCAACGGTTTATAGAGGAAATTTGTTGAGGCATTGTGTTTCGATAATGAAGCTTGGCTTACCACGTCCTGCCGATACTATGTTTGTGCTCATGACTGGTATGTATGTGTTGCTGCTCGTGCTTGCAGTTCGTCAGCCGCTAGCTGCGTTAGGTGCAATAGCATACGCCTTTACAACCTACAACCTGCTGATAATAGAAGCCGGCCACACTTCAAAAATTGAAGCTATATCTTTTATGCCCTGGGTACTCATGGCCATTGTCCTTGCATTTAAAGGTCGCTGGATTTGGGGCGCCTTACTAACGGCTTTATTTTTAAGTCTGGAAATTAAGGCCGGACACATTCAAATTACCTACTACTTATCTTTTATATTGCTGTTTACAGGACTTGCATATCTAGTAGATGCGATTCGTAAAAAACAACTTCCCCAATTTGCCAAAACTTCTGCGGCGCTCATGATGGCTGCAGTACTGGCCGTATTATCAAATATTTCATCGCTTTACACCTATTACGATTATGGTAAGGATTCCATCCGTGGAAAGTCTGAGCTTACCATTAAAGACAAACCCGAATCTGATGGATTGGATAAGGACTATGCTTTGGAATACAGTTACGGCATTGGCGAGGTATTTTCGTATATGATTCCCAATGTTTATGGGGGAGCTTCAAATCTCTCTTTGGGCGACCATAAAGAGGTCATGAAAGAGGTGCAAGAGCAATACCGTTCGGTGATACCCGTATTGCCTCAGTATTGGGCCGAAACGTCTACAACGGGTCCCTTTTATGCGGGAGCAGTAATTTGTTTCTTGTGTGTTTTGGCATTTTTTATTGTAGAAAGCCCCATTCGCTGGGCATTTTTAGCCTCTATGATTTTGGCCATTTTTCTGTCGTGGGGGAAGAATTTTGAGTCGTTTTCGGTGTTTATGCTCGACCATTTTCCGGGCTACAATAAATTCCGAGCTGTAAAAATGACGCTGGTAATAACTGATTTTCTTATTCCCCTAATGGCCATTTTAGGCTTGAACGAGGTATTAAAGCGTCCCGAAATCATTACGCAAAAGAAAGTGGCTTTTGGGGCCAGTGTGGCATTAACAGCTGGCTTATGTTTGGTGTTTTGGATGATGCCAGATACCTTTTTCACATTTGAATTTCTCGACGATAGACTTAAAGAGCAGCTGGTAGATATGTTGGCTCAAAGCAATATTAAAGGAGCTCAAGCAACCCAGTGGTTGTCGGGTATGATGGCCGATTTGGAGCAAGCACGAATCGAGATATTTAAGGCGGATGCCATGCGTGCGGTTCTTTTAATTTCTGCTGGTGCAGCGCTGGTTTTCGCCTATGTACGTTTTAAATTTAATCCGCTCGTTTTAACGG
>JBKCHQ010000066.1:0-4405 GCA_046302715.1 Bacteroidia bacterium
AGCACAGCTGTGGTCCGTTTACCTGGATTTACGGATTATCTGATTCATCTTCGACCAATACACCGACCTACAACTTAACCAATTCGGCGGGATGTGATTCTGTAATCACGCTGAACCTCACCATCGATAATTTCACCACTGGTGTGGATGCGATTTCGAGCTGCGATCCAATAACCTGGCTTGACGGTAACACCTACAGCGCTTCAAACAATACCGCTACCTTCACCCTTATAGGTGGAAGCGTTCAGGGATGCGACTCGGTAATCACTTTGAACTTTACCCTGCTTCAGCCTAGTGCTTCGACCGATGTGCAGCAAAGCTGTGGACCATTTACCTGGATTGATGGGGTGACGTATTCCACTTCTACCAATACACCGACCTTCACTTTAACCAATGCGGCGGGATGTGATTCAGTAATCACCCTTGATTTAACCATCTTACCTACCATTTCTTCTAGCTCCAACTTAAGCATCTGCGAGGCACAGCTGCCTTACTCTTGGAACGGATTAACATTTACCACGGCAGGTTCGCAAAGTGCCACCTTAACTTCGGCTGCAGGATGCGATTCCATCGCTACGCTGAACCTGTTTATTCTGCCCAATGACACCCTGTTTACATCAATAACCATTTGCTTGGGTGATTCTGCCTTAATGCCTGACGGCAGCGCAGCGCAAAATGAAGGGGTTTACACATTTACATTCACTAATGCAACGGGTTGCGACTCTGTTATTCAGGTTACACTCACCACAGACGAACCAATTTCATTAATATTGCCAAACGACACCGCAATCTGTTTGGGAGAAAGTGTAGTATTAACCGCTCAGGGTGCAGATAGCTACGTATGGACACCATCCCAAACGCTTTCTATAGGCACGGGACCAACCGTAACGGCAACGCCAGATACATTAACCACCTATAATGTTATAGGCCAAAGTGGAACCTGTTTTGCGAGCGATTCTGTAACAGTGAATATTTTACCAGCACCAAACTTAACAACCTCTGTTAGCGAAATCGTATTATGCTCTGAAGATAGCATTTCAATCGAGGCATTCGGTGCCGATTATTATGTTTGGGATGCCAATGGATCCGGCTTAATTGCCTGTGATACCTGTTTTGCTAACGTGTTTAGTCCTAGTGCAAGTGGATCAATCATACTTACTGGTTATTTAGGACAATGTAGCAGCACATTAAGTATTCCGGTACAAATGTTTGCCCGACCCAATGCACAAATTTTGGGTGATACCATTTTGTGTATAGGTGATACCGCAACCTATGTGGGAATGGGTGGTTTAACGTATGAGTGGAGCACGGGTGATACCACGTCGAGCATCATTATGCCAGCACTAGCAAGCGGCTCGTTGGAACTTATTGTATCCAATCCGGCATGTGCCGATACTGCATATTTAAATTATGACGTTTATGCACCGCCTGTGGCTCAGGTATTTACAGAAGACACTACCATCCTCATGGGCAACAGTATACAATTAGAAGGCTTAAGTAATGCACAGTTTAGCTGGACTCCAAGCAATACGCTTAATTGCGACGATTGCCTCGATCCTATAGCCATGCCAGAAGGCACAACAACCTACTGTCTCACATCGGTTAATGCATATGGTTGCAGGGCGAGCGATTGTGTTGAAATTACGGTGGACACATTATGCGAAAACATGTTTATACCCAACGTATTTGCTCCCGATGACAAAGGGCATAATGCAAACAACTGTTTCAGAATTTATGGCGGCGATTGCATTGCAACTATGACAATGGCTGTTTATAGCCGCTGGGGCGAAAAAGTATTTGAGGCTACCGACCTAAATAAATGTTGGGATGGTACCTTCCACAACAAGCCTTTAAACACTGACGTATTTATTTACTTGCTTGAAGCCGAACTCATCACAGGCGAAAAAATATCGCGTCAAGGAAACCTAACTCTTTTAAGATGATAAAAAAGCTATACATAAGAATTCTCATTCTGATATTTTATGCACCTCTGGTTACATATGCTCAGGACATCCACTTTTCGCAATTCGAATTAAGTCCATTAATTCAGAATCCTGCATTTGCCGGGGCTTTAAATAAAGTAGAGGCCAATATCAACTATCGATCGCAATGGCGCAGTATTTCTATTCCCTACAAAACCTTTGCAGCGTCGGGCATGTTAAGACTTGCAAAAAGTAAAAAAGCCAAGAAATATTTTGGCGTGGGTTTACAGTTTTTTAATGATGTAACAGGCGACGGTAAGCTTACCAATACATCAGCTACATTGGCCCTTGCTTACCATCTCGAACTTAATAAGTATAACAGATTAGGCCTTGCATTTGGAGGCGGATTTGGCAATCGAAAAATAAATGCTCAAAATTTTCAGTGGGGATCTCAATTTGAGAATGGAGCATTTAACTCTATGGCTGCAACCGGCGAAGATTATGGTGTAATGACAAACAATTACCTAGATGCCTCCACGGGATTAATTTGGACATTTAACAATTATTCGGGCCGTATAAAAGTACAAGGTAATAATTTTAATGAGGGACATGTAGGCATAGCACTTATGCATTGGAATCGACCTGTATATTCCTTTGTGGATGATACCGAGCGACTGTATGCCAAATGGGTATTGCACGGAAACTACTTGATAAGTGTGCCCAATACATTTTTAGCCTTCAACCCGGGTTTTATGGCATACCGCCAAGGCCCCAATAAAGTAGCGGTTGTGGGATGTATGGCACGATATGATTTGAGAAATGCATCAAAATATACAGGCATGTACGAAAATCTTGGGGCATCAGTGGGAATTTACTATCGTTCAAAAGATGCCATTATTGTTAGCTCACTTATTGATCTTGGAAATTATTGTATTGGATTTAGTTACGACGCCAATCTTTCTAATCTTAGACCTGCTTCAAACGGCAGAGGCGGATTTGAAATTGCCATCAAGTTTAAAAACATCAATTAAGAATATTGCTGCATAATTGTTTTATGTTCAAATGTGTTTTATTATTGACGTTATTTTTATGTTTGGCTTTTAGTTCTAGCTTTGTAGCCTATTTTAAACTATGGAACACGATAATAAGACAAGTTCTCCGCCAAAAAGTAAAACAAATTGGGGACGCATTTTTTTCTATTTAATTAGTCTGGGGATTATCGTTTTCCTATGTGTAAAATTATGGCAGTCTGAAAACAAGAAAAACGCCTTATCTCAAAAGCTCGAAAATCAGATAAAAGAACAACAAAAAAGATTAAACAGCCTCGACTCACTCAGTCAGAAACAAGCCAATCTTTTAAAAGAGTATAAACCATATCAGGCGGTGGTAAGATCAGCTGCTTTACGTGATTCCATTTACACCTTACTCCCCTTTAAATTTGGCGAAAATGTATATATAATGCCTGATAGCATTAAAGCTACGATTAATTCGGTAAGCATTAATGGTAACGCCAGCGAATACAGCATTAAATACTTAGTACGAACCAAAAAGGGCGATTACCAATCTATTTCGATAAGTGATTTAATTAAAATTCAATAATAAAATACCCAATTGCCTTATATATTGGGAAATTTCGACTCTATTTTTTAAAAAATATTTAAGGGTATTTTTTATAATAATTTAATTTTTAAATTATTTCAAGGAGGTTAAATTTCTAAAAGTTATCGAAATAAAATTAATCAAACATCTCCTAAATAATACATTACGATGTGGTCGATTAATATTTTTGCGATAACTTGGCAATTCTAAAAATTTATTAATAAAAAACTTATTTTTATATAAACTTCAATATTAACAATTACACAATTAGCATTAAGGAAGTAACCATAGGGAGTTATTGGGTGCATAAAAGTATGCTGACTCGGAACATTAATACGCTTAAGCTTTACAAAATTATCTTTCCAATAATGTCAGATCTTAATGTTAAACATCAGAAAATGTGGATTTAACAAGTTAATCCCATGAATGGATGCTTCAATAATACGCAATAACCGGTAGGCGCTACCTTAAAATTTCATACTTTTCGTGCCTCAAATACCCACCCTTAATACTTCAATTCTAATTTCAATTTCAGCTCGTCTCCATCCTACATATGATGCATAGAATACAAAATTACGTTTTGGGCGGCTGGACAGCCGGAGAAGGCGAAGGAACTCCACTTTTTGATTCCGTTACAGGTGAATTAATCGGCTATGCCGGCACGACGGGAATCGATTTCGAAGCTGTTCTACGTTACAGCCGAACCAAAGGTGGCGAGAAGCTGCGTAAGATGACCTTTCAGGAACGCGGCAACATGCTCAAGGCACTTGCATTGTACCTCAACAAACGCAAAGAACAGTTTTACGAAGTAAGCTATCGTACCGGAGCAACCCGCACCGACAGTTGGATTGACATCGAAGGTGGTTTTGGCAACTTATTCGCCA
>JBKCHQ010000067.1:0-26553 GCA_046302715.1 Bacteroidia bacterium
AAGTGCGCTTCATGTTTGAGCAAATGCTGGATGTTTAACGATAAGCGCCATGAATCGCCGTCGGGCTTTTCGTTAAAATAGTCGAAGGGGTGCACATAGAACGAATCGGTACCGCCAATAACCGACGACATTGCTTCGGCCGTTAAACGAAGTAAGTTGTTCTGGGCCCCTAACTGAGTTTTATTTCTAAGGGCGGTTTCGCCGGCAATTTCTAGCGGATAGTCCTCACTGTTATATCCATAAGCTTCGAGCAGCATATGCCATAGCAAACGTGCCGATCTAAACTTTGCAGTGTTTAATAAATAATTCGAACTTGAAGCCAATCGTAGTCGGGCATTTTGGAGCAGAATTTCGGGCGATACCCGCTGACTCAACAGTTCAAAATATTCTTTAAATGCAAGAAGTGACAATGCCAGCTCCTGACTAGATAAAGCACCAGACTCATGATACAATGTTGCATTAACAACCAAATTGCGGTATTTAGGCAGCACTTGCTGGCTTTTTATGAGCATTTCTGCCAAAATATTAAAGCTATCAGGTTTACCTAAAGCAAAGTGGCCTTGAGCAGCGTATGTGCCAAGAATATCAAATTCTACAGATCCCTTAAGGCATTCGTAATCAAGATTGCGACGCGAAAATTCGTCACACAACATAAAAAGTATTGCAGGCGCAGCTTCGCCTGAAATAAAATTAAGGGAAGCAATGTCGGGCATAATCCCGTGTAAAGCGAGGGTAAGTTCGGCTTGGTTGCTTATTCCGATTCCTTCGAAGGTTATGGCTTCGGCGCCCAGATTAAGTGCTTTCAGCGCTTTTTTGTTGCTTTTCAGTAGGTCGGCGGTATCTGTCCTACACTCTTTTACCCAATCATAGGCGGTATAAAATTGCAGATCTTTCGGATGTCTTAAGGCTGAGATATTAAGGTTGGGTATGTGATCATCCTGTGAATTGTATGCAGAAATTAGGATATCTTCAAACGGTTTGCGAATATCCCAAGCCTGTTTTGAGCTTTCAAGTTCTTTTTGCAAACGAGTAAACCACTCAGAATAGGGCGATTCAGGAAAATCGGAGAAAAGTGCATCCATGCATGCAATTTAGCAATTGCCGTGTTTCAAGCATTAAGGCTTTTGCACTAAAGAATCGGAAAATATCCAGAGCTCCTCGTTTTCTTTTTTCATAAGATAACGTTCGCGTGCAAATTTTTCAAGCGAATGCAAATCGGTAAAGAGCTCATCCAGCTGAGCTTTAGTTTTTTTTATCTCTACCTGATAATAGCGTTTCTCCTTTTTAAGCTTCATCAGCTCTTTATTTTGCTGGTATTGACTGATAAGGCTATTTTGATCTAAAAACATAACCCAAACCAGAAATACGCTAACTGCAACAATGTACCTGTTTCGTAAAACAGGATATTTTGCGGCAATACGGTTTATAAATTCCGGCTTCTTCACACACCAAATATAGGTCTGACACAATTGAAGCCTCACAGTCAAATTAAAAACTTATGAGCAATAAACTGTTGAGTATTATGCTGTAATACTAGTTAATCAAAACGACTTAAACTTCTCCCATCAGCGCACCGTTAAGGTGCCGGTTAATTTGGGATAACTGCCCGGAAAAGTACTAATATATTGGTATGAACCGGTTCCTGGGGCGGTAAATATCACTTCTGCACTTTTACCGGGTTCAGCAAGTGAAGTTGCTGCAATTACATTTTTTCCTGATGGCTTGTCGCTATTTTTTGCGTCTTCAGATAATGCGTCATTTACAACATCCTGTGCTGTTCCTAAATTTACCAAAACCCAGTTTTGATATAAATCTTTGGTGCGAAGCTCATTTTTAAGAATCAATTTTACTTTGCTACCTTTTTCAACACTAATACTCCTTGGAGCAAACATCATATCGGCGATAGAATTCCCTTTAATCTTGATCTCTATAACCGTTTCTCCGCTGGCATTCTTAGTACCACTGGTATCGCCTCCACCGCATGATACGCCTAAAAGCGCAATAAAAATTAATGATAATCGTGTAATAAACATAGTTACAAAATAGCGTTGCAAGATGCTCATAAATTCAATTCGAACTTTAAAGTTTATCATATTTTTTTAACGATAAAAAGATGTGAACATTTCTTTTACGCACCTTTGGTAATAGTATATTTGTAGATATGGATTCTTTTCAAGTTTCGGCCCGTAAATATCGTCCCGACACCTTTAGGTCAGTGGTGGGGCAACAAACTATTACTGCTACATTAAAGAATTCGATTCGAAACAAGCAGCTGGCGCAGGCTTTTTTGTTTTGCGGTCCGCGTGGCGTGGGCAAAACCACCTGTGCGCGAATTTTAGCTAAAACCATTAACTGCTTAAATCTTTCTGAAGATATTGAACCCTGCAACCAGTGCGAAAGTTGCAGCGGTTTTAACCGAAGCGCATCGTTTAACATACACGAGCTGGATGCAGCCTCAAATAATTCGGTTGATGATATTCGCTCACTGATTGAGCAGGTTCGATTTGCCCCTCAAATTGGTTCTTACGGTGTATATATCATCGATGAGGTGCACATGTTAAGTACTGCGGCATTCAATGCTTTTCTTAAGACTTTGGAAGAGCCGCCCCGACATGCTATTTTTATTTTAGCCACCACCGAAAGGCATAAAATACTTCCCACAATTTTATCGCGCTGTCAGGTGTTTACCTTCAATCGGATTTTGGTGGACGATATTGCCGGTCATCTGGAGTTTGTGGCAAAAAGTGAAGGGATTGAATTTGAAGCCGATGCCTTACATGTGATTGCTCAAAAAGCTGACGGGGGGTTACGTGATGCACTTTCAATGTTCGATCAAATGGTGAGTTATGCAGGAGGTACCTCCCTCACCTACTCCTTGGCTATCGAAAATCTAAACGTACTCGATTATGATTATTACTTTAAACTTACCGACTCGTTTAAGCAGGGCAATTACCCTCAATCCTTGATATTACTGCATGAAATATTATCCAAAGGTTTTGATTTAGCCAATGTGATGAATGGCTTGGCCGATCATTTCAGAAATCTATTAGTATGTACCGATGAATTAACCCTTAGTTTGCTCGAGGTGGGAACTGGAGTACGCAGCAGATATCACAACCAAAGTATAGAATGCGGTGCGGTTGCTTTGATAAAAGCAATTGATCACATTTTGCAGGCAGAACTTAACCTTAAGTCGGCACGAAATCAAAGGCTGAATGCCGAATTGGCTTTTCTTAAGCTGAGCGACATTTTTAATCCAAAAGCTCCAGTATTACAGGTTGTGCCAAGTCAACAAGTGCAAGCTAATGCTTCACAAGCCACGGCTACACCAGTACAGCCAAAACCACCAGTTCCCTTGCGCGGAATTCAGGAGTTACGACCGACGGTTTCTATTAAAAACCATTTGAATGCCCCTGCGCCTGAAGTTAATAAAAACGAAAGTGCTGCAGACCACTCGATTACCATTGACGTAGTCGATACCGAATTTGATGAGCCCACTATGCTTGAAGCATGGAATGCCTATGTTGAATTACTGAGAACCGAGGGAAAACAAGCATTATGCGGAAACCTCACCATTAGTAAACCCGTTCTGCAGGGAAGCACCACTATCGCTTATCAGGTGCAGAATGAAAGTCAGCTGCGCGAAATGGAAAATGCACGTTACGATTTATTACTTTTCCTAAAGAAAAAACTAAGCAACCAGTCCATCACCTTACAGTTTGTAAAATCAGAATCGCCCATTAAAACGAGGCCTTACACAGCTTCAGAAAAGCTAAAGGCTTGGGAGGAGCGTAATCCTAATATTACCTATCTGCGTCAAAAACTTGGATTGCTGCCGGATTAAGCTTAAGGTAATTTTAGTTTTTTAAGCATGGTAAGCGGGCCGGGGCAATACGTTTCGTGGCATCTTATGCACCGTGTAACCAATTCGTTGTATTCGTTTTTACGCTGATCGGCGTCCGACTCTTTTAATCGCGAACATTGTTTTAAAAATGCTTCGGCATAGCCTGAAAACTGTTCGCCTTTTTTGGAGGATGTACTGGCTTCAGCGCTATACAACTGAGAATAGCTCTTGTAAAATTCGGGGATTTTTTTGCCCATTTCCACCTTGCGACGCACCTTGCGAATATCTTCCGTCATATTGCGCATAAGTATCGAAAGTTCGCTCTCGCTTCGCATGGAAACAAAGCCGTGTAATACGATGCTGGCCATCAATGCGGCACATGCATATCGTAAAAAACTATTAGTCGGCATAGATCAACACACCGTTGGCTTCGAAAGAAAGGCGAGTTTCGGGAGCGGTAATCGCCTCAATCTCCTCCTTTGATTTACCGGCATCTTCAGCATAATGACGAAGCGTTTCAACAGACAACACCTCACGAAATGCTCTTCCCTCCACTACTGTTTTGCGTCCAGAAGCATCTTTTGGAACAAAAAAAGCATAATCTTTAAACCGTACCATCATGGATTGATTGTTGCCTAAATCAATATTCATCCAGCAGCCTTTTTTCTGACATACCGATTGAATGGGCGCAACAATCTTAACATCCAACGAATCTTTACCTTCTATTTTTTGCAAGAATTCAGCCCCTTCGATGGCTCCTTTGGCTTTTATTTTATCGCCAAAAGAATCGCTCTTTTGTGCAATGAGCAAAGAGCATGAAAAAATTAATACAGCAGAAAAAATTGCTTTCATCGTCATGTTTTTTTTACAAAATTAACATTATTGCTTTATTCCGCGCAACATATGCCTTTTATGGGGAGGCCCGGCTAGTTTTTCCATTTTTAACCCAAAAGTTTCAAGATTTCTGCGTACCGCACCTTTTGACGAATAAGTTACCCAAACAGCACCCTGGCTCATCGCTTCTACGCAGGCACTGAGCACTTGGGACTCCCACATTTCAGGCTGGGCATCGGGTCCAAAAGCATCAAAATAAACAAGATCGAAGCGATCCTTATTTTGAGCATCGGGCCAAGGGGCCATACGTTTTTCAAACGTAAAAAAAGGCCCTAACGGCACTTGAGTGTACCAGTTTGCTTTGTGGAAAGGTTCAATCCAAGGATTGAGTGATTCGTTAAAATGGAGGTATGCGTACAACTCTTCATCCAAAGGCTGTGTCTCATATCCAATATATACTGCTTTTATATTGTGGCGATTACACCACTCCATCGTGAGTAATGCATTGAGGCCTGTTCCAATTCCAATTTCGAGAATCTGTATAGCATTGTGATTTTGAAACCTATTTAAACCGTTCTCAATAAAAACATGTAAACTTTCCTGCAGCGCACCGTGCGTACTGTGATAAAATGAATTATAGCGCTGCGAAAACAACGTGCTGCTGCCGTCGGCAGTTTGTCTGAGTGCAATATTTGCCGAATGAGGCAAAACTTTACTTCGATAGAATTTTGAATTCGGTACGGCGGTTCAACTGCCTGCCCTGATCGGTGTCGTTAGGCGCGATGGGTTGCGTAAACCCGTAACCCTTAAATTCCAGACGTTCTTTTTTGATTCCTTTTTTGTTTACCAAATAATCCACCACCGACTCAGCCCTGCTCAAAGATAGCTTTTCGTTATAAGCCGCAGAGCCCACATTATCGGTATGTGATGAAATCTCGATGCGCATTGCCGGATTGGTTTCAAGTAATTTAGTAAGGCGGTCTAACTCAGAAATAGACTGATCACGTAAGGAACTTTTGTTAAAGTCGTAGAAAATATTTCGAAGCACAATTTTCTGCCCCACCTCTAGCTTGCTCAATTCAATATCCTTATCAATTTCCTGATAGGTTTTAGAGGCAGGAAGGTCAATATTTTCTGAATAAAACAGATAATCTTCCAAAGTAACCGCGATACCATAATTACGGCCAGAGGGCAACGAAATAAGATATTTTCCGGATTTAGAGTTCGACTGAAAAGTGGCCACCACTTCATTTTTCTCGTTATCCGTAATTACAATCATGGCTTCGAGAGGCGTTTTGCTCAATGCATCAACCACAATACCTTTCAAAATGGTGACGTTCGAACTCAGTTTTGACTTTGTATCCTTGGTTTCAATAGTTAAGGCATCTCTGAAAGTAACCGAGCTTGATAGCAGCAGCTGATCTTCAGTGGCCAAGATAGGGTCTTTCTCCGGCCCGAGGAGCGTAATGCGATAAATATCGGTTTCGCCAATAGCATCCATTTTTGCAGATGCATAATAACCGTGTTTACCCGAAGCCGACACCACAAAAAAGGCATCTTTGTCGGCAGAATTGATAGGATATCCTAAGTTTTCGGGCTCCGACCAGCGGCCGTTTTCGTAAACCGACTTAAAGATATCAAAGCTCCCCATGGTTTTGTGCCCTTTAGAACTAAAGTAGAGTGATTTACCATCGGGGTGCATGAACACCGCATCTTCGTCATAAGGAGTATTGATAGCAGGACCTAAATTTTCTGCAGCTTGCCATTTGCCGTCAGCGCCGAGGCGTGTTACGTATATATCAAAGCCACCTAAACTTCCATCGGGTTTGTTCGACACAAAATAAATGGCCTTTTCATCGTATGAGAAGCAAGCATGAATCTCGGAAAACTCTGTATTAATAGACCTTCCACCAGCCGATTCGGGCTTCGACCAACGGTCACCTTCGAGACGGGAAATCAAAATATCACCTTTATTATTTCCATCGTCGGAATAAATAAATAGTTTTTGACCGTCGTTTGATAGCGCCACCGTAGCATCATGTTCCTTACCGTTGATGGGCGAAGGAAGTGCAATTGGGGGCGTCCAAATATTATTTTGTTTGGTGGTGGTGTAAATGTCTTCGAAATACATACCGTCATCGGCAATTAATTTACCTGTGGTATTATCGCGACGCGAGGTAAAAAACATGATGGCTTCGTCGGCAGATATTACCGCAGCATATTCTCGATACTTGGAGTTAACCACAGGCCCCATATTTTCGATGATTACACGAGCAGGATTGGCAATGAGTTTTTTACCCTCGTTGCACTCGGTAATGCGTTTGTCGGGGTTAATATCCTCCAACTTATCCGGCACGGCACGATAGAGGTTGTAATACTTAATGGCATTGTCGAAGTCGTGATTAAGATGATAGGCTTCGGCCAAATACAGCGTAATGTGGGGATCAACATTAGGATCGAGGCTATATGCCTTAGTAAGAAAATCGAGCGACTTGTATTTGTTGGGAGAGTTGAGGTAGCAACGCCCTAACTTAAAATTAAGTTGTGCGTTATTGGGATTAAAGGTATTGGCCTTCAAATAATAGTCAATGGCGATGTACATCGTGTAATCTCCATTATAGAAATAAGAATCTCCGGTTTCAATATTGTTAACGGCATCTTTATATCCTTTTTTATCGTTAGGGAAATTACTGCGTTCAAACGCAACATTTTGGGCTTCAATGGCATCCATTGCTCCAAATAAAACGAATGCAAAAAACAGTTGGGTAAGGCGTGTTTTCATAGAATTATTTGCAGTCAGTATCAACAAAGGTTTGTGCTGCCGTGAGGCCTTTTGAAGCGGCAAGGTTCCAA
This sequence comes from Bacteroidia bacterium, assembly GCA_046302715.1. GTDB lineage: Bacteria > Bacteroidota > Bacteroidia > M30B66 > M30B66 > CAMCXT01. The sequence goes on from JBKCHQ010000067.1 coordinate 7,532, forward strand.
TCTTTACAGGCCGACTCGGTATTGTTTAAATTTTCGTTTGCGATTCCACGGTTTAAGTATGCAGGAGCATAATCGGAATTTAAACTAATGGACTGATTAAAATCTTCAATAGCTCCTTTGTAATCGCGCAGTTTATTCTTAATACAGCCTCGGTTATTCCAAGCATAATAATTTTTGGAATCGAGCTCGATGGCTTTATTGGCATCGGCTAATGCGCCATCATAATCTTTGAGTTCGTATTTGAGTACCGACCTTTTAATTAGTGGATCGGGCGATTTGGGACGTGCTTTTATAGCATACCCCATTTCCATTAATGCTCCTTGTAAATCGCCTTGAGCTCTTAAAACATTGGCCAGATTGGAATATGCCGAAGAAAGATTCGGTTTCAAACGGCAGGCCTCCCGATAATCTGCAGCGGCACCTTGAAGGTCGTTCAATTTTTGGCGGGCACTTCCACGATCGTGGAAAGCATCGGCATAGGTGCTTTTAACAGCTATTGCTTTGGTAAATGATTCGTTTGCCTGCGCAAATTCATTACGTTCGAATTGTATTCCTCCTGCATAATACCATGCCTCAGCATTAGAAGGGTTTAGTTTTGCCGCCTCCAGATAATCTGCCAAGGCACTTTCTTTATTTTCGAGTGCATAATAAGCTTGTGCTCGATTAAAATAAGCTTTGTCTGATGTTTTCGAATTTAAAAGGAAGGCGGAAAAATCTTCAACAGCACCTTTAAAGTTTTTTTGTTCCTGTCGGCAAACCCCTCTGTTGAAATAGGCATTAGAGGCGGATGGGTTTTGAGTCAAAATATCGTTAAATATGTTTTCTGCAGCCACGTAATCCTGCGCTTCCATTTTTTTAGTACCATCGCTAAACATACTTGCCTCATCGGACTGTGCCACTGAAGCCAAACAGAATGAATAAAAAAGAATTACTACCGATAAAGTATGTTTCATGGGTGCAGCGCTTATGTTTTCGCTACGAATATAAGTGAATTTTAGTTGGGGAAGATTAAATTTTAGGGGCTCCCTTTAACAATGTATTCACAGCGAAACTTCACTAAAAACCAGATAAAATATAAACCTGTTTATTGAGCGCTTGTATTCTTATTAACCCTCAAGCTAGGGCTTCTTCGGCTGAAAAGCCGGTTGATTTGCATCTAAAGAATCTACCCCTAATTGAAGAGAATCTGGAACATCCTCAAATTCCATATCATCTGGAGATAAATTATCCTGAGGCATATCAAACTCGAGATGTGCTTTCCATGCACCATTGCGTTTTTTAAGTTGAATCGGAACATCCTCTGCGTCATTTATAGTAAATACGCAAGTTGCGGTAGTATCGCCCCTATCAATTTTTGTTTCCTTTAGTTTTATTTTTCGGTTTTCTTCTTTTTTGGGTTGCGTTGGTTGTGCTTTTAACATCTCAGCCATAAAATCGAGCATCATGGCCGTTTCATTTGTAGCATACTCTCTTGCTGATTCAAAATCTTGATCAGCAAGTGCATTTAAAAAGTGATACCCTACTGCATCCGGACCCTCAGGAATTCGGCATCCAACGAGCGTTAATACAGCCATGAAAAGCGGGAATATAAAAAGATTTAAATGCAAATTTTTCATTGAACAAATATGGTTTAACAGCAATTTAACAGGATAGCAAACTTAGAGGTTATAATTTGCCTAATCCGTTTGATTATAAAAATTGCTGTGGAAGTTTTTCTGCTAATTGATTAAAGAAATTTCGAAGCGGCCCCTCGGCCATCATTTTCATAAATGGATTCATATCGCCCTGAAAAACAAGCGATACCTCGGTACCTCCATCTTTATCGACAAGTGAAGATGAAAGCGTAAAGGGGAAGGGCGATTTACCGAACGATTCCAAAACGATGGAGGAATTGGGATTGCGTTCCTTAACCTGCATTTCGATGGTGGCCATTCCTTTAATAGTGAACGTGCATTTATCTGCATCAGATTGCCAGCCTTCTACCCTATCGGGCATCAGATTTTGAAGATTATTAAGATCCGCTAAAAATTGAAAAACAATATCCGATGAAGCAGCTATTTGCTGTGGAGTGGTTTTAATTTCGAGCATATCAAGCAATTTTTAACGAACTGCCCCATGATTCGGGTTTTGAACGCCAGGATTTTAAAAGCTCCTCGTCCTTTTTACTTACATATTTATTGGCCAAGGCCCGAACCAGTAATGTTTCGTAGTTGCTTAAACTGAAATATGGGCATTTTTCTTTTTCAAACAATTCCTTTGAGTGATCGAAACCGTAATCGAAAATACTGATGAGCCCTTTTACCTGGGCACCTGCCTCGCGTAGGCTGTGAACCGCCTTAAGACTACTTTGCCCGGTTGAAACCAAATCTTCTACCACAACAACTGTTTGCCCGCGATCTATTTTGCCTTCAACTAAATTTTCTAATCCATGACCTTTAGCGGCAGACCGCACGTAAACGAAGGGGATCCCTATTTCCTGTGCAACCAATGCCCCGTGTGCAATACCGCCGGTAGCTACACCGGCAATAACATCGGGTTTTTCAAATTTTTCAAGCACAGCTTTTGACATTTCCTGGCGAATGAAGGTGCGCACTTTAGGAAAGGATAAGGTTAGGCGATTATCGCAGTAAATGGGAGATATCCAGCCCGATGCCCATTGAAAGGGTTTTGCAGGCTCCAATTTAATGGCCTTTATTTGCAATAAAAAATCGGCAAGCTGTTCTGCCGTGTCTTTATTATAAATCATAGCACAAATGTACGCGGTTTCATTTAATCAATCAGCCCTAGTTTTCAACAATGGTAGTTTAGCTTTTGATAATGAAGATAATACAATCATTACACGCATTAATACAGAAAGTTATAATATAGATGACACTTTTAAACAATTTGTAAATCATAATAATAGAAAAATATTATATACGTTTCCGAGCGAAGAATTTGATAGGTTTCTGCCATACATTAAAAACAAATGCCATACACTAAAAGCCGCCGGCGGCTTGGTTTTGAACGAAAATAAAGAAGTATTGCTCATTCATCGTTTGGGCATGTGGGATCTTCCAAAAGGCAAGATCGAAAAAGGAGAACGCATTGAAGAAGCAGCAATACGTGAAATTTGCGAAGAAACCGGCATAGTTGAAATAAAGCTGATTGACGCACTTTGCACAACATGGCATTTGTATCATCATAAAAATGAACTTGTTTTAAAAGAAACCTTCTGGTTTCTGGCTTCGTCAAATGGCAATACAGCGCTCGCACCGCAACATGAGGAGCATATAGAACAGGCTGTTTGGGTACAACCAACAGAGGCTGGACGTCTGCTAAATCAGTCTTATCTAAATCTTAAATTAGTGTGGCAATCATATCTCGATATACAAACGAGCAAGTATTAATATTGCCCATTAGGGCTTTTCTTTAACCGCATTTAAAAATGCGGCTTCTACATCGGTTGCGGGTCCCTCGGCCGGCGCTTGCAAAAAGCGCCCCTTTCTATCAACAAGCAAATAAGTTATGGCGTCCAAGGACTCGGGTAAACGTTCAAACTCAGCAGAACATTCAGAAAGTGCTACAATGGAAAATCCGCAAGCCAATTGATTTGCGGCATGTTTGAGACCCTGCGTTTCTTTAGTGTTAACCACTGCCAGGAATACCATTTCCTTTTTAAACTTAAGTTGGAGTGCCTTTAGCAAAAGTAAATCGCGACGCGTAGATTGGTTAAAATCGGGATAATAAGCGATATACACGATTTTCTCTCTAAGGTCAGAAAATTTCTTCACAAAGCCCGAATCAAGGTAACTGAAATCCTCCACAAGTTTCCCTTTCTCATAACGACTCCAGCGCTCCAGCAGGATTGCTGCACTTTTTCGCACCGACGTAAATAGTGTTTGTTCTTTAATCTCATTAACGGCTTGCATCAATTTATCTTTTCCGTATCTACGATCTTGTGCCAAATTCGAAAGTTCAAACAATACCGCTAGTTCTCTATTCTCAGGGCTAATTTTCAAACTGTCTTTGGAACACAGCATGTATAGCATTTCAAATTTTCCTTTCTTTAAAGCCGAATCCACTGCAGCGCCATAGCGAGCGTTGGTTTTTTGAACCACATACCCATCAAACAGGTAGCGAAACGACTCGATCCATGCATAATTCCAAGGCTGAGCTGCACCCGAAAAATAACGCTCCATGAGCATGGTACGTCTTCCTGCATCCAAACTAATTTCAACTGATGCTGTACGATAATTTACATAATCCTTAATCCAACCGATGGGATATTTGGTGTAGGCACTTTTTAGAGTATCCGAAAAATATTTAATTTCCTTAACTCGTTTCGTAATGGGTTGCGGCAACCATTCATACAGTTTAACATCGCAAAGCGAATCTATACGTTCCATTTCACGCAGGTCTATGGCCGATTTACCTTTCGTAAACAAAAAACGTTGCTTATAAAGATTCAACTCCATCCAAAGCGTATCGAAATTTAACGCCTGAATACCTGCTTCAATATCCTTGCTGCGCAATAGGTAAAATCCCGAATCGGGCAAAGTTATTGCTTGATAATTCGACCTTATTGTTGCAATAGCAACTTTTTCTTCGAAAAATGAAATAGGATCTGAAATTTTCGACACTTTAATTTCAGATTCGGCACCGTCGGTTTTGAGCATTACAATCGTTTGGGCAGATACCGTGATTGATCCTCCCATTAAAATTGCAAGATATATTGGCTTAATGCGCATGCTCTTCTGAGATTTATTCTTTTGGAACAAGAGGTACAAAAGCAGTTATATCGCCCCCATTTCGGAAAATTTCTCTAAGTATGGTTGAAGAAAGCTTAATATTTTTTTCGCGTGAAGCTAAAAAAACGGTTTCGATGGCTGAGTTCAGGCTGTTATTCATCAAGGCTATAGGCTGCTCAAACTGCCAGTCCGCACTGTTTCTTAATCCTCGAATAATAAAACCGCAATCATTGTCGGTACATGCATTCACCGTTAGGCCTTTGTAGGTTATTACCCGAACAGTAGACAAATGCGACACGCTTTTTTGAATAGCATCTACTCGTGCTTGCAGGGTGAACAAAGATGTTTTTGTGGAGTTTTCTCCAATACCTATAATCAATTCATCAAACAGACTATGTCCACGCTCCACAATATCGAGGTGACCGTTTGTAAATGGATCAAAAGATCCGGGAAACAATGCGCGTTTCATATTTCGGTGGGTGTTGGTATAAATACCGAAAAATTGACCTTGCCGTAAGATCGTGTTTCATAGAATAACGGCAGATGCTTAAATTTTATTTCGGCAGGATGTTCGATAATGGCCAGGCCTTGCGATTTAAGTCGGCCCGAGTTTATAATTTTTAATGCCAATTCTTCATAGCGCCCAAAATCGTAGGGAGGATCGGCAAAAATTAAATCAAATTGTTCCTTGCTGCGTTCCAATGCAATAAATGCGTCGGTAGCAAAACCCGTTAGCACACCTTTTCGTAATCCGTCGGCAAAGCTTTGCGCAAATTTAATACATGCTGAATGCTTATCTACGGCTACTATACGCCGAGTGCCCCGCGACAGCAATTCAAAACTGATGCTCCCCGTTCCACAAAACAGATCCATAGCCGTAATTTCTTCAAAGTTGAGCCAGCCACCCAAATAGTTAAATAGCGCCTCTTTAGCCATGTCGGTGGTGGGCCTCACTGGTAAATTTTGCGGCGCGGTAATGCGTTTTCCTTTAAATAATCCGGTAATAATTCTCATAGTTGCGGGTGGAGCAATCCGGGTAAGGCATGTGCATTTATTTTCGCCCCCTCAGCTGAACCCGCTGTGAGGCGTGGTTCGTTTGGTCGGCTCATAAATCGAACATTACGATAATACAATTTCATAGCCGTAAGCAAGGTCGATTGGTTTTCAATATCGCCACAAAGCCATACTATACAATGCTCGCGATCGAGGCCAAACTGTTCGGCTACAGCCACTAAAAAATAAACACATTCGTCAGAGGTGTGATAAGTAAAGGTGTTGCTTAATGAAAGCTTGTCCGATACATACACCAAAACATCAAAATGGCGATCACTAAAATGTAACACCATACGCTGTGCGCCTTCGGTTTGAGTGGGATTGAGCTGTAAAAGTATGGAGGTGATATGCAGATTGTTATGTGCAAAATCTTTCAATTCATTACGCAATGCATACCATTCAGTAGGAATACCATACACCAAGCGAATGGCCGCCGACGAAATGCTATAATTAAAACACATTAAATCAGTTTTAGCACTGATGTTTTTAAGATACGTTTGTTCCTCGCCTACCACAAAATACGTTTCGGGCACCAAGGTGTACGGCACATCGGTCCAGATCCATTCCAACGCTGAAAAACGCTGGCGAAATAAAACATTATATTGTAAAATACGCTGCACCCATTCTAAAGCTCCTGCCCCACCCGCACCTTGCGCCAGACTGTATTTCTCAATAATCGGCACCGATTTGTCGAGCGTATGATACACCGCCAAAGCCAGTTCGCTACTGCCCACTTGTATTCGCAGAACACAATGTGGGAATGCCGTTTCAGAAAACCCGGCATCGCGTGCTGTAAAAAAAGGAACAGGTGCACTCATTAGCATTGTATATTCGCAGCAAGTTTAGTTAAAAATTAGCGGATTGACCAAGACCGAGTTTATTGCATTGTTATCAAAGGGACTTGGACACGAACCTACCCGAGGGCAGCTGCATTTGTTTGATACGCTGGTTGATTTTTTAAGTTTCCCCGACGAGCGCTGTATTTTTTTACTGAAAGGTTATGCCGGAACAGGAAAAACCACCGCAGTAAAAGCCATAAATGAAGCCATAGCTGCCACTAGCCTTAAAACAGTTTTGCTGGCGCCTACAGGACGTGCGGCCAAGGTAATGGCGGCCTATTCGGGCAAACCTGCTTACACCGTTCATAAACGCATTTATTTTTCGGAGGCTGGCGATCAGGGCCTAAACTTTACATTGCAGCGCAATACCTTCAAAGACACCCTTTTTATTGTAGATGAGGCCTCGATGATAGGAAGCGAAAATCCCGCAGGCGAAAACGATTTACTCGACGATATTATAAGCTATGTAATTTCGGGCACAAACTGCCGTGTGATGTTTATCGGCGACGAAGCCCAGCTTCCGCCTGTTGGTTTGGAGCAAAGTCCTGCAATGAGTAAAAAGCATCTTGAGAGTGCATACGCATTGCAAGTTTTCGAAGTATTGCTCGATGAAGTAATGCGACAGGACAAGGATTCGGGTATTTTGCTTAACGCCACAGCATTGCGTCAACAGCTCGAAAAAGAAAGTAATTATCAACCTCAATTTAGATTAGCAGGATATACTGATCTTGTTGCGATAACCGGAAACGAACTCGAAGATGCGTTGCAAAGCGCTTACAGTAATTACGGCGACGACGAAGTATTGGTGGTAACACGCAGCAATAAAAACGCCCTACTTTACAGCCGACAAATTCGTACACGCATACGCTGGCAGGAGGATGAACTTTCGGCAGGCGATCAGCTCATGGTAGTGCGAAACAATTATTATTGGACGGGCGACGACATGCCTTTTGAATTTATTGCCAATGGCGACACGCTGGAAATAAGAAGACTTGGTAAAACCGAACAATTGGGCGAATACCGATTTAGAAAGGCGCAGGTAGGATTTTGGGAATACCCAGATGCCCCCGAACTGGAAGTGCTGCTGCTTTTAAACACCCTTAATTCGGAACAGGCAAGCTTTAGCTATGAAAATTATAAAGAACTGTCGCGTTTAATTGAAGCAGAGTACGAACACTTACCTCTTAAATCGGAGCGGATGCGCAGCGTTAAAAAAGATGCGCGGCTTAATGCCTTACATGTTAAATATGCCTACGCTGTTACGTGCCACAAAGCTCAAGGTGGACAGTGGAAATGCGTATTTATTGATCAGGGATTTATAACTGAGGAAATGATGGATCGCAATTACCTCCGTTGGCTTTACACCGCGCTTACGCGTGCAAGTGAGAAAGTGTATCTGGTTAATTTTAACGAACGATTTTTTGGTGACCACTAATTTCAACGCTTTGGCTTTAATTAAATCTAATATCATTGTTGATGGTGAATTACAACCTGAATGTTCAAATTTTGTTATTGTATTCATGGCGACAAACTGCGACCTGCCTATTTTTGGAAAATTATTGATTCTTTAATTTCTTATGACCGAAGCTCTTGTTCCCTTATTATCGCTCATTTTGCTTGAGGTTATCCTCGGTATTGACAATATTATCTTTATCTCCATTTTAGCCGATAAATTACCCGAACAACAACGTGCAAAGCTTAGATTTTGGGGCATAGCACTAGCCATGGTGCTGAGGCTTTTATTATTGGCTGCTATTTCGTGGATTTTAAAATTAGACAAAACACTATTTAACTTGATGGACATTGAGTTTTCAGGTAAAGGCTTAATATTGATTGGAGGCGGAATTTTTCTCATTTATAAAAGCACGAAAGAAATTTATCATCGCACAGAAATGGCCAATGTAAGCGAGCTTGATGTTCCTAAAAATTCAGGCTTTAAACGACTGCTGTTTGAAATAATGATGCTCGATTTGGTGTTTTCGGTAGACTCTATCATTACAGCTGTGGGAATGGTTCAAGAGCTATGGATAATGTACACGGCGGTAATCGTTACAGTAGTAATAATGTTAATCGCTTCTAAGCCCATCAGTCATTTTATTAAAAAACATCCTTCGTTTAAAATTCTGGCGCTTTGTTTTTTGATGATGATTGGGGTTTCGCTAATTGCCGAAGGTTTGCATTTTGAAATTCCCAAAGGCTATATTTATTTCTCCATGGCCTTTGCGTTTGTGGTGGACATCATTCAAATGAAAACATTGCCTAAGCAAAAGCACTAGCTAAAAGTATTACTTTTTGTTTGGCACCATGAGCTGAATTACTTTTAGTGCAGATACCCGCTAAATATCTATTTTTGCCGCATGATGCCTTTAACACCATCCAAAAATGGAGCTGTTCTTTTGTGTGCAACTTTTTTGAGTTGTTGTGCATTATGGGCACAAAAGCCATCAAGTCCATCGCGCGATTCGGCAAAAAGTGAGTATTGTACCCTAGATATTACGGAGAGCGGTTCGCCGCATATGCAAACTTGGCAATTCTCTCTAAACCGCATGCAGCAATATGCGCCCTGGTTTTGCAAGCAATACTTTAACACCAGCATAGGTAACATAGGCGGAGCGTTTCAAAACCTTGTTTTCGCACCTGTATTCGATCGTGGTATCCATGCAGGTTTTAGGGCTTTTCAGCCCTATGCGTTTAATCTTGAAGATGTGCTGGTTTATGATGTTAGAGCACCCTTAACGAATATATTTTACGTTCAAGGCAGCCAGAAAGAAAGTGTATTAAATCTGCTGCATACTCAAAATATTGGTAAAACGCTTAATGTAGGTTTTGAATATAAACGAGTAAATTCAGAAGGATTTTACACCCGTCAAACAGCTGCCCATTCGGCCCTTAGAGGGCATTTGTGGTACCGTTCAAAAAGTAAACGCTATCAGGCAATAGCCGCTGGAGTTTACCATAAAGGTATTACGCAGGAAAATGGAGGAATTAATGAATTAGGCGATAGCCTGTTACGAGCGGGTAACGAAACTAATGGCAAACTACTCCCCATTAATACTCCCTTTGCTCGAAACAGAGTTTTTCAGAACGGTGGTTTACTGCGTCAAACCTATGAATTTGCTCGAACGCATTCAGACAGCACGCAAAAATCGGGATCCTTCTTAAGGCTCCAGCATACTTTTTTGCATGGATTTCAGCGCCATACCTATGAAGATGCGCAGCCTGATAGCGCATATTACACCACGATTTACGAACCGCTCAGAAAACAAACGGCTTACACCGTTCAGCGGTTTGTGTCCGAAACGGCATTGCTGCGTTTAAGTGCTGGCGCTGAAACGGATTCGCTTAGCCATTTAAACGCCAAAGTTTTTATTCGCCAGCAGTGGTTGGTCGTTAACTCCATTCAAACTATTAATGCCATGCCCGTTTTGTGGGATGTGTTAAACCAGAGTGCGGGGGGCTTTATTACCATGAATCGGCATGGTGTAAATATAAAAGCCGATGTCGAATATTTTTTTAGCGGTTTCAGTTCGGGAAATCTTTCGGCTTCATTAAAAGCATTGAAAAAATGGGGCAATGGGCAGAAGTTTATAATTGAAGTCGAACATTTTAAACAAAATCCCGACATACAGGAAATACAGTTTGTATCGAACTTTGGAAGTTGGAACAACAATTTTCAACCCATAACACTCTCGCGCATTCGTTCGGGAATTTCGGGTTTGCCTGCTTCCACCGCGGTTTTTGCTTCCTTTCAGAACGTATCTAATTACGTTTATTTCAACACTAACATTCAACCAGTTCAAGTTGACCGTACCATTCAAGTATTATCGCTTTCGCTGGAAAATCGCTTAAAATGGAGGAAATTCAATCTGCAAAGTTCAATATTGGCGCAATACAGCGCAGATGCCGATATTCTTCGAATTCCATTGCTCCAGTTCAACGAAAATCTTTTTTTTGAACATAAAGCGCCTAATGCCGGAACGATTTATCGAGTGGGTGTGGACGTAACCGGAGCAACGGCTTTTAATTCGAGAAGTTATGCTGCTTTTGCCGGAGTTTTCTACAACGGAATTAATAATCAGGCAAATCCGTTTATTCAAGCAGATGTATATGTAAGCGTTCAGGTTAAACGAGCTCGTTTTTTCGCTAAAGCTGAGCATCTCAACAATTTAAATCCCGACGCGTCGCTGCTTCTCATTCCTTATCATCCGTTGCCGGGCCGAAGTTTTAAATTAGGCATTGCCTGGACATTCTTCGATTAATTTCAAGTTGGTTTTCGACGCCTTGCAGCATAGTTGTATATTTGATTAAAATATCTATACATGAAGAAATTATTTACGTTAGTGAGTTTTGTTTTTTTAAATGTGTTTTCCTGGGCACAAATTGGTCCGGGGGCTATAGCATTTTTGGGATTTCAAGGGGATGGGCCCGATGCGTTGCAGTTTGTAACCATCCAAGAGTTTAGTGCAGGCGATTCCATATTTCTTACCGATGGTGGTTGGAACGGTAGTTCGTTTTTTCAAAATGAAGGAACTATGTATTGGAAGGCCATTACAACAGTGGCAGCTGGCACAGTGATTAAACTGCAGGATCCGTCTGATGCCGGCATTGCTAATGCATTGGTATTTGGTGGCGGAATTGCTTCGGGCAAGCTTACCACCTTGGGTATTTCTGGAGATCAGCTTTTTGCTTATGTTATAGATGCTAATGGCAATCAGGTGCCTATTGCTGCGTTTTCGACTAATGCCTTTATAGATGTTTGTGATGCCAGTGGAGTTGGCAACACGCCCCGAAGTTGTTTGCCCTCTAATCTAAGCCTTGGCGTTAATGCAATGCAGCTTAGCGCTAATACGCCGGGAACCTCTAATGCGGATAACGCCTATTTTAATCAGCTCACGGTGAGTGGCAGTGCAGATGAAATCCTCCAGATCATAAATAACCCGCTTAACTGGCTGGAGAATGACGACCCTGCTACAGCAGGATTCCCGGCTTGGCCCAATTATTCGTTTACCTTACAAACATCGACACCGGGCATAGTGTCGTTTGAAAATAAATCCATCAGCCTTAACGAAGGCGCTCCGCCGCAAGTGCTAAAGCGTAACATTTCGCCAGCGGTTAATTTGCCCAAACAAATCACACTTCAATTTGCTTTAAATGCTTCGTTTACTGCAGCCGACATAAACACCAATCCACCAGATAACAACGGCAGTTTTACCCTTACTGTGCCGGCTAACACCGAAAGTATTTCCTTTGCCATAAGTTCGCCTGCCGACGACGGAATTGAAGGCAATGAATTTACCAATCTGTCTATTGTATCGGCAGATGCGGGCCTAATTATAGGTTCTCCGGCAATTGTAGATATTGAAATTATTGAAGATACAGGCACAAGTTTTATTTCCATTGAGGATGTTGCTGCCGAAGTGTACAGCTCAGAAGGCCAAACCTTGGTGATGAATCTGGCCATATCGCCCGTATTGTCAGAAACGTCTGAGATTTCGATTGAAATTGTTCCTGAATCGGGCTTTACCTTGGATGACATTTCTACCGATCCCATAGAATTGGGTGGAATTATAAATTACACCGTACAAGCCGGATCATCAAGTTTAGGGCTCCAAATAAACATTATCGACGATTTAACTATAGAGCCAACCGAACGTTTTTATGTAAACATTATTAATTATTCAGGCAATTTTAGTCCGGGAGCATTAACTTCAATTTTGGTTAATATTGCCGATAACGATATTGCTCCTAATTATGCCTCCTTGCATATCAACGAGCTTATAGCACGACCACATAATACGTTTACCGATGAGGCGGGCGAATACGATGATTGGATTGAACTGTACAATGCCGGAAGCTCCAATATTAATCTTTCGGGACTTTACATGACCAATGACCCGGAAATACCCAATAAATTTCAATTTGCTTCAGGCTCACCTTTAACCCAATTAACTCCGGGTTCCTATAAATTAATTTGGGCTGATGACAGTACCGAACAAAGCGTGCTGCATACCAATTTTAAACTTAACGACGGCGGCGGATTTGTAGGCATTTATGCTCAAAACGTATCATCAAACGGGATATTTTATTCACTTATTGATAGTGTTTCATACCCCAGTATGAATGTTGATCATTCGCTTGCGGCCATACCCGATGGGAGCAATAGTTACCTTGTAACCGCTGCACCAAGTCCCAATTCAACCAATTCGCCACTTTCATTAAATACTATTAAGAAATATACAGATTTTACATACACCAATCCGGTAAACGAACGATTAGAGATTTCATTTTATCATCCCGAAAGCATTTTGGCTTGTCAAATATTGCGTTTAGATGGAACCGAGATTAGTACAACAAAACCTCAAAACTCCGTTCATTTTGTTGACACACAAAATCTAGCCTCGGGCCTTTATATTGCACGAATTATAACTAAGGAAGGTGCCGAATGTGTTCGGATTTTGGTACAGCATTAATTTTACTGGAATTAAAACCTTAAGCGATTGAAACACGTTAATTTCGAACAAAAACCATCAAAATGAATAGAATTTCCCGAAACGTTATTCTAATATGCTTGTTTCCATTGGTAAGCATGGCACAAAGCCTTACACCGGGAGCAGTCGCATTTATTGGCTTTCAAAGCGATCAACCCATCACCTTTGCATTTATAAATCTGGTACCCATCGAACCCAATACCAGTATTTCGTTTACTGACAATAAGTGGGGATTTGATCATCTTGTTTTATCAGAACAAACTGTAGTATGGACGAGTCCCGACACCTTATTGCCCGTGGGAACCATTGTAACGCTTCGCGATAATGGTTCGCCCAATATGCAGGTTATTGGTGCAGGAAGCACGTTTGGGCGATTGTATATAATGGGTGGGCAAGGCGACCAAATACTGGCCTACACAGGGCCCGAATCGGATCCCTCCTTTATTGCAGGCATTAGCAATTCTAATTGGCAGACCGTATGTGATTCGCTGCCTTTTTTTCAATTTAGAACTTGCTTGCCCGAGCCGCTCGAGAATGGATATACCGCTGTCTCCTTTACCAATACGCAATCATTTAATGTAGATAACGGGTATTTATCCATTACTCCGCTTGTGGTAAGCGGCACCGAATTTTTATCCATTATTAACAATCCCAATTATTGGTTTTTAGACAATGCGCAACAGGCCTATTATGAAAACTGGCCCGACTGGACGCAAAACACAACGCTGCCCACCGCATCGAGCATTGAATTTTCGCAGAGTAATTTTCAGATTAGCGAAGGTGGCTCGCAGGCATTGCTAACCCTCAGTTTATCCGCCCCTCAATTTGCCCCTCAAACGGCTATAATCGAAGTATTAGAGTTTCCGGGCATAAGCTCGGGCGATTACTCCACATTGCCTGCTGTGAATAACGGAACCATTAGCCTTCAAATTCCGGCCAACACTATCGAATTTGATATTAGCGTGCAAGCCCTCATTGACGGCATTGGCGAATCTACCGAAAATATCACCTTTAGTATTGCCTCTGTTTCGGGAGGCTTAAGTATTGGCAATAATGACTTTGCCACGGTATCCATTATCAATACCGACCAAAATTTTTCGCAAATTCAATTTGTGAGCGATACCGTTTATGTTACTGAGGGAGGCGCACCTGTGCAGATTAACTTAAACATCGATCCTCCTAATTCTGATATAAATAGTGTAATCATTAGCAGTTTTAACGGAGCTGGTATTGCCACCGACTATTTTACCAGTCCTTCTGATTTTAACGGACAATTGTTGTTGCAAACGAGCCCCAATAATCCTTTACTTTCGTTTTCGGTAGGCACCTATAATGATTTTCAGATTGAAGCCGACGAAGTGGTTCAATTTAGTATAACGACGGTTTCAAACAGCTTGCAAATTGGCACGCAAGCCAGTGTTGTCCTAATTATTCAAGATAATGATAATACCCCAACGGTATATTTTCCAGAGCTCTTTATAAATGAAGTGTGCGCTGTTAATGTGGGTTTTCCGGATGAGAATAATCAATTCGACGATTGGATAGAAATATATAATGCCGATACCGGCAACGTGCTGATGTCGGGGTATAAGCTTACCAATTCACTTTCAAATCCGGCGTTATTTTCAATTCCTCCGGTGAGTTCACAAACCACCATACCAGCGCAGGGATTCAAGGTATTTTGGGCCGATCAGAATACCTTTCAAGGGCCATTGCATTTAAACTTTACCTTAAACCAAAATGCGGGTGGTCTTGTAGCATTATTTGCACCTGATGCCGAAACACTAATTGATCAGCTTAGTTATCCGCCCATGGGCGCAGGCGAAAGTTTTGGACGCATTCCCGATGGCGGCAGCGATTTGCGCAAGCTCTATGTTACCACGCCGGGTGCCCCCAACTTAGATAGTATTCCGCCCCTGTTTGCGCATGGTACTGAAAGTAAAGATGGGTTACTTTCGGCCTTTCCTAACCCTGCAAAAGAAATGGTGAATTTGGTAAAAACAGGTAAGTCGCTCCATGGAACTGCTCAGATAAAAGTATATGATATCCGAGGTTGTGAAATAGCTTCGCAGATCGAATTGCTTCAACCTGGGAAATCGTGGCGCATTCAGACCCAAAATTGGGCTGCCGGTATTTATACGATTATGCTTAACAGCAGCGAGGGTAGTTCATCTGTGCGAATATTGGTGGAGTAAAAAAGTGAAGATCCTTTTGGGTGACATTTTATTCGTGTCTTAAGCATCGCCATTCTGTAATACCTGTATGATTTTTTGGTATTTGAAACAAACCTACGGTTATCTGGTGGTGCCGTTTTTACATAAAATTCGAGCGTATGTTTCAGTAAACATCGAAGGCGTTTAGGTTTAACAAACCAATAATCAAACATTTGGAACTGGTTTTCTTAGGGGGCCTCCAACCTCCTCCCCGAGTTTAAGATACGACACGAACACGGGAATAGTCGTTTCAAAATTGTGAAACGGATAATTTATTACCAACACGCGTGTTCATTTTTCGGTTGGTAAAAGAAGCTTGGATTGTGGACAGTTATTTCGGAACTTGAAATCGGGCGGGGACACGTGTCTCCCTAATCTCCAATTTTTAAGATACTATAATACTGAATTCGTATTTTGTCACTCAATTACCCTTTCGATATTTTGCCCATCCGAAAATGAAATCGGGGGGGACACGTGCTCTCACTACTTTAGAATTTTGAATAAACGAACATATTCAATTACAGTTAATCACCCCTTTTGCCCTTGCTCCATTGCTTAAGCTATTAAAGCTTGTTCTATTGCATATAAATTTGCGTCATGCGTATAATCTATGGCGTTCAAAAGAGTGAAAGTAATCACTACAACAAAATCGAAATTTACCTATCTAATATTGGTGGATTTACCTTATAATTGTAGTCCTTTTAAAACGCTATGAGTAAGAAAGTAAACGAAACAACTCCAAAGAAAACTTCATCTCGAAGCTATTTGGCACGCCCCGAAGACAATGCCGGATTTATTATGTGGCAGGTTTCCATGCTTTGGCAACGTAAACTTAAAAACGGTCTAGATAAACTGGGCATCACACATGCTCAATTCTTGCTCTTAGGCGCTCTGGATCATTTGAGTAAGGAAAAAACTGTAGTAAGCCAACAAGATCTGGCCCGACACATCCAGATAGACAAAATGATGACGTCAAAAATTTTGCGCACCCTCCAGAAAAAGGGCTTACTCACACGCAAAAAAAATAAGGTTGACACCCGTTTGCGCTCACTCGCGCTTAGCGAAGAAGGCCAGGCACTGCTTGGTAGCGCCGTTAAAACGGTTGACCGTATTGACCAAGACTTCTTGTTTGGATTGGGTTTAAACGCCCTTTCGTTTCAGGACGATTTAAAGAACCTGCTTCGAAACAACAGTAAATAAGCTATGAAACCTATTTTTTTCGTATTGAGCGGCATTTTGTTGTTCCAAAGTATTCATGCTCAAGTTTTGAGTACTAGATTGCAGGCTAGGATGAACGCTACAGCTCCTTCCGAAATGATTGATGTGCAGATTGTATTTAGCGAGCAATACGAAAGTCGGCTGCTTGGCTATCAGATGCGAAGTAATCTTGTTCCGGTATCACAACGCGCCGGTCGTGTTCAAGAAGCGCTGAAACATAAAGCCAACTTTAGTCAAGATGCGTTTCTAAATTATCTGGAGCAATCCAACATTGCTGAAAACGATTTTCAAATCAAGCGTCGTTATCATATCGTAAATATGATTACTGCCTATTGCAATGTAGAGGCATTATACATAATGGCTCAATTTTCGGGCATTGAATGGATTGGACTCAGTAATGAATTGCAGCTGAGCCGCCACGAACCAGTTGCCAAAATTCCAGCTAATGGGCGTTCGGTGGGAGGTCATGAGCCCGGACATGATGCCATTGCTGCTCCGTTCATGTGGAACCTTGGGTATACAGGCCTTGGCACACGGCTTTACACGGTCGATACCGGAATATGGACGGTTCATCCTGCCATAAGCCGACAATATCGTGGTAATTATCTTCCAGAGAGTGCTTGTTGGTTAGGATTTGATTTTGAACATCCGGCCGATAAGCCCGATGCGCATGGCACACATGTTACCGGAACCGTACTTGGACTGGATACGGCAACGTCCGACACTATTGGAATTGCGTTTAATGCCTCCTATATAGCCACCGATCCCATAGTTGAGGACATTGCCGATGTACGCCCCCTCGAAGTTATATTGGCGGCATTTGAATTTGCGCTCAATCCCGACGGCGATACACTTACCGACGATGTACCACATGTAATCTGCAATTCGTGGGGATTTGGCGATACTCTAGTGGACGGAATATGCACTAACATCATCGTTACGTCGCTCTTTGATGCCCTGGATGCAGCGGGTATTGCTGTTGAATTCTCAGCCGGTAATGAAGGTCCGGGAACGGGCACCACAGGTTTGCCTGCATACATTGTTTTAGATAGCATCAATGTATTTTCGGTGGGCGCTTTAAATGCAAATGTTGAAGGATATCCCATTGCTGATTTTTCGAGCAGAGGCCCTTCAGTTTGCGGAGGCGATTCCTTAAATATAAAACCCGAAGTATCGGCACCGGGTGTAAACATTCGCTCCTCGGTACAGCAAGACGAGTATGCTTTATATCAAGGTACATCAATGGCTGGTCCGCACGTTGCAGGCGCCGTTTTGTTACTTAAAGAGGCATTTCCGATGCTTGAAGGTCGCATTATTTTAGATGCCTTATACAAGAGCGCCGTTGATTTGGGCGAACCTGGCGAGGATAATACCTATGGAAATGGTATTATCAACCTTGAGGCGGCCTTCAATTATCTGTCGCAAAGCTACACCGCAGTGCCTCCAAATTCATCGGAGTTTGATCCGGCTATTGCCGAGATTATTGCACCTACCATTGGTTGTTCGGGAAGCTATCCGGTGCAGATTGTTTTGGCAAATAATGGAAATGTTTCATTTGGTGGAGGCTATATCCATATTAAAGTTAATAATGGGCCAGAGCAGCTACAAGTTTATGCAGGAACGCTTGAACCAGGCGAACGAGATACCATAAGTTCCGTTCCTATTACATTATTGCCAGGATATAATGAAATAATAGCCCGTTTCGAACCCTTGATTGACCTGGCAGAGCGTGAATTGCTCAATAACAGCAGAGTGTTTAGAACCACCACACAAGCATCGGTTACGCTTCCGTTTGCAGAGAGTTTTGAGTTTAATGATTTTAATGGCAATAATTTAATCTTGATAAACGGCGATAATCAGGTGGCTTGGGATACCACGCATACTGCTGGAATTGAAGGCAGCAGATACAGCGGTTTTTTCAAGTTTTTGGGCAATACCCGAAGAGATGACAACGACTATTTTTACACTCCTTTTGTGGCAGTACCGCAAAACCTAGATTCGCTGATTTTTGAATTTTCATATGCATACAAATACCGAAGTCCATCGCAAACCGATTCGATACGCGTGGAGTACACCAACGATTGCGGAGCTAACTGGAAGCCAGTTTTCTATAAAGGAGGACAAACCTTAGCCAGTTTTGATACTACCTGGGTTAATTTTAGGCCCTTTTCACCTCAACACTGGAAACTATTCAAAATTAACTTACGTGATAGTTTATCGGGTCCAAATGTGATGTTCCGATTTCAGGCGATTTGCGATATCGGCTCCAACTTTTTCATTGATAACATATTCCTTTACGAAAACGAAAGTCCGTTTGGAATGAATACACTTCGACCCCATACTTTGAAGCTTTACCCTAACCCGGCTCAATCGTTACTAAACATAGAAATTCCTCAAAGCATTAAGGGTAATGTTGGTGTAAAAATTATGGACTTACAGGGTCGCATTGTTCTCAAGACAGAAATGAAAACTGCCACTACC
>JBKCHQ010000068.1:0-13868 GCA_046302715.1 Bacteroidia bacterium
ATTTTTGCCGACGATAAATATCCCGGTATCCCTTTGGTAAACATTCACTCAATTACCAAGGAGCCTTTTCGTGTTTTAGATAAATTGTTTACACCCATTGAAGTAACGCATTACCGTTTGCCTGTTTTTGGTTATCGAATCGATGATTTTGCCTATATCACCGATGCTAAAACCATTGCGGACGAAGAGATTGAAAAACTTTTGAACCTTGATGTATTGGTCATTAATGCCTTGCGGCATCTTGTGCATCCTTCGCACTTTAATCTCGAAGAGGCTCTTCAATTCATCGAAATAGTCAAGCCCCAAAAGGCATATTTAACGCATCTGAGTCACCAAATGGGCAGGCATGCCGATGTTGAGCAAACTTTACCTCCTCACGTACGAATAGCGCACGATGGATTGGTTATTGAAATCTAAGAGGTTGTCTATTTTTTAGGTAAATATGGTTACCCGTCCTACAATCTGACGTTTTTTACCCGATTGATCAATAAAATAAATCTTATAAACGTAAACACCATCCTGTAGCATTTTGCCTGATGCGGCGCTTTTACCATCCCATGAAGAGTCAATATCTTTGGTGCTGTAAACTTCTTCGCCCCACATATTAAATACCACCATTTCAAAGGTGCTATCGACCAATCCAGTAATTATAGGTTTAAAGCGATCGTTAATATTGTCTCCATTTGGACTAAATGAATTGGGAATAAAGTCGGTGCGGAAAAAGTCGATAGTGATGGGTTTAGTTATAGAATCTCGACAACCAAATTGATTAATGGCGGTAAGTTGAACATTATAGGTTCCCGATCCCGGGAAAATATACTGAGGTTCAAAATCGCTGAGACTGTCGCCCGAGCCGAAGTCCCAGATAAATTCGGTGGCAAATTGACTTAGATTAATAAACGACACTGTTGGAAAAATGCCGGTAATGGGGTTTTCGTCGGGCGAATATGCAAAATCAACGCTAAGACTGTATCTAAAGTCGGGAATAAACACCGAATCACGCAGAACGCATCCACCCGGATCGGTTACTGTAAAATAATACGTACCAGTTAAAAGCGCTCCAACTCCACTGGTATCGCCTTGAGGCGTTGGTAAATTTTCCCAGAAAAAGGTATAATCTATCTGATCGGGTGGGGCCGGCACGGGGTCACCTCCGCTTACTTCTATTTGCGCATAGCCTTTGCCGGATGAGCAAGTATCGTCAAACACAAATATTTGATCAATAGCAAAATTGTTTTGGTCCTCAATTTCGAACGTGTCAGAACGTGTGCAACCGTCCTGGTTCACCACCTCAATTATATTGGTGCCGTAGCCTAAACCGTTGGCTGTATGGGTAAGGGCATTAATAGGTCCAGCGCTGATACCCGAAGGTGACCAGGTGTAAGTATATAAATCAGTAGGATTTGGAGCCCCTTGAGGTGTAACATCTATGGTTGCTGCACCATTAATTAATGGGCAATTGGCTTGAGTAACAGAGGAAAGAGTGATATCGAAGCCGTTCACGAAAAATATCTCGAATTCTTCGCCTGCGGCAACATTCCCACAAAGATCAACTACTTGCCCCACGCGAATAAAAGAATATGCTGCATTAGGCCCCGCCAAATTAAGAGGGTCCTGCAGTACCAAGGTGAAATCTTTTTCGTACTCACCACCGTTGGTGCAAGCAATTCCTACTACCGAAATCAAATCAAGGGTATCGCCGATGGGATCTACAACTAAAAAGTCAGAAAGGTCCACCGATTCACAATCCACAAACTCCGAAAAGCTGAAATTGAGAATTTTAGTTCCGCAGCTTACATTTATTACATCGTTGAGTTGTGGTGGCACATCATCAATAATATCCGCTGTTGCTCCCGGAATATCGAATTGGAGCACATAGCCGCAATCGAAAAGTCCACTAAAATTGTTCACACAAAGGGCGAAAATTTGATTGGCCTGCACGGCAATCATGGCTTCATCCTGAGGATTAGGGCCATTGTTCATACCGGTAACAGGCGTGGGGCTTACCGTGCTTTGGTAATTGCATTCTACCTCTGGAGCCAAACCGGTGGCAATATCGCCACACGTATTGTTGGTGATGTTGTATAACGCCCAATCATAGTCAGCATTACTGCAGTTAGGGATGATATTAAATCCGAACAAGCCCGGATTTTGAACCGTTATAATGTACCAAGCATTGTTGCGTTCGCCGCTGGCGAGACAACTAAGACCAGGGTTAATCTCATTAAGATTATTGCCTTCACCCACGAAGGAGTTTTGTTGGTTATAACTCTGAGCGCAAACAGTAAACCCCCCAAGACAATCACCTGCTGTTGGGTTTTGCGCCGATGCAAGCAAAATAGAAAATACCGCAATGACTGATAATGCAAAACGCAACATTATTTTCGTAAAGTCATTATTTATGCGCTGAAAGGTATACGTTTGATACATGAAGCCTTGCATTAACGACAAATTTATAAAATTATACATAACCTTTACGTTTAGGTAACGATAATTATTGATACGCTATTGTTAATGGAGCGCTGTAGCGCTGATTTTTGGTGTTCATAATATCGTGCAACATTGCTTAAGTTATACATTATGTGAAGCTTGTGGTTTAAGTTACCAAGCAATGGGGCTGAAATCAATTCCTTGCTGTTTTGAATAGGTTAATTGTGGCGCAGGAATTTTTATCCAGCTAATGGCGTGCAAGGCACTTCGTATAAATTTATTTTTTGTGTGTATATGTCTGAGGTCAAGGTCAATCGAAAATCGGTAGGTCGAGTGTCTGTTAATGAACCTGTAGTCTGAAAGAGTACCGTCCTTTTGGGACCAAATATTTTCTCTGGCGCCGAGCATTCCGTTGGCAGAATATCCGAACGAAACACAGAGCCATTTTGGAGCCTTCATATAAAAAACATGCAATGGCAGCGATAACCAATACCGCTGCTCGTTGTAATTTTTGAGCATGCGTTCGGGCACATTTCGACCCAGCATTTCGGGGCGCAAGCTGCTTAAGGTACCGGCTTCCCACGAATAACAGATTCGAATATCGGGGTGCAGATAATTCTTGTTTTGAAGTGAAGAAAGGGCAATTCCGCCTGTATTAGCAGCAAGGTCATACCATGAAAATCCCCAGCCTGCCGAAAATCCATCCATTACCTCGATGGCCGTCATCCAGCTCCAAACCGAAATGGCCGAATAACGTTGTGCTTCTGTTCGATTTAATCCCGACCCTAATCCAGCACGAAAGAGCGTTTGGCTTAAAAACCAAGCGCTGCCGAAATGCCCAATTTTATCCATTCCCTTCCATTCAGCAGCGTCGTTGAAAAATCTAAACTGGTTTCGGGCATAGGGCTTATACCATGAATAATATAGTCCGATTGAAATTCCCGAAAAGGCTAGTGCTGTGCCTGTGTAGAAGCTGTATTTTGAGCAGAGACGTAGGTTAAGGCTGTCTGATTTTTGTGCGTTTGCCGGTAAGCAAAAATATAAAGACACTACAACGATACAGAGTTTATTCACATTCAAGCAATAACGGCTATGCAAATATAGACATGAAGCCCTGCCGTTGCAGAATTTTAAAAAAAAGCAATTAATGTTTTGGCAGGAAACGTGGGTTTACTACTTTTGCCCTCGGAGAGATGGCAGAGCGGTCGATTGCGGCGGTCTTGAAAACCGTTGACTGTAACAGGTCCGGGGGTTCGAATCCCTCTCTCTCCGCTGATAAATTTTAACCGGGCAACAGCCCGGTTTTATTATTTTAAGGAAAACGATATAGGCTTGCCTGAAAGGTGTTTTCTTTAATAAAGAAAAATCACCAACTGTAAGTCGGTGATAAAATCCTTTGAACTGCCTTTCCCCTCAGGGATCAAGCAAGTAGTTCCGCTCTCCGCCAAATATAAAGTATGATTATATCCCTCAATAGCGGGATTTTTCATTTAAAGACGTCGCAAATCAGACACAAAAGGATGCGAGATAGTTGACTTATTTATAAACCTTATTCCAGTGGTAATGCTTCAGGTTTTCTCTTTCCTATCAATCCACTTAATTTGCAGTCAGTGCAATTGATTCTTCTAACTAATCTGGTCGTCGTCGTGGTGAAATCTAAAACCCAGGCGTTTGCCGGTGGTTGAATTTAAAATTTGGGCATTTTCATTCAATTGATTGAGCGTTGCTTCTTGCACGGTATCGTAAGGGGGCGTGAGTAAATCAAAATTAAGGCAGAATAATATCGCACTTTCAATTACCTGTTCAATGCGTTCTTCGTTGAGCACATCGGTTTGAAAATTATTATACAAATACCCCATCTGGCGCTTTCCTTCAATAATAAAATGCTTCTCTTTATTCATAAACAATCGGCCAATTAAATAACCCAAATCGTTTACACGTTTGTACTTAAGCGAGTCCGATAAAAAGTTATACATGCTTATGAGTCCGCAGTAGGCGCGAGAATGATCGTCCTGCACATAACTCAAATTCCATATTTTATGCTGGCTATCGAACAAAAAAACATTGGTGTGCATTTCAAATATAAGCAGGTCGCCGGCCGTTCGTATGTAAACCGAAAATGGAGATCGTTCATGGTATTCGATCATAATCCTCGAATCAACACT
This sequence comes from Bacteroidia bacterium, assembly GCA_046302715.1. Taxonomy (GTDB): domain Bacteria; phylum Bacteroidota; class Bacteroidia; order M30B66; family M30B66; genus CAMCXT01. The sequence continues at coordinate 4,596 of JBKCHQ010000068.1, forward strand.
GCTTACTTTTTCATTTAGCCGATGTGCAATTTTCCTTAATTGCTCTTTAAAAATATCGAACGTTTCAATGGTAAGTTTGAAAATATCCTGCTTCAGACTTGCTTTTTCCTGCAGGGTTTGGATAATCAATTCTTCTGCTGATGCCATACGTAATCAATTTTTAATAGGCCCGTGCAAAAATCACGCGCTGCGTTGAAGGTTTACCGCTTAATATACAACTACCTTGTTCCTTTGGATTGTCCAAGGGGATACATCTAATGGTAGCTTTGGTGAGTTCTTTAATTTTTTCTTCGGTTTCGGGTGTGCCGTCCCAATGCGCATAGATAAATCCGCCGGGCTCGTCGAGTAATTTTAAAAATTCCTCCCAGGAATCAGCTTTGAAAGAGTTTTGCTCACGATTCGAAAGGGCTTTATCGTATAAATTCTTTTGAATCTGCTCCAAAAGATGTACTATTTTATTGGGTAAATCTTGAATATGTAAGGTTTCTTTTTCGAGGGTATCTCTGCGGGCAATTTCAACCGTGCCGTTTGCCACATCGCGTGGACCTATGGCAATTCTTACCGGTACGCCCCTTAATTCATGTTCATTAAATTTAAAGCCCGGTTTGTGAGTGTCGCGGGAGTCGAATTTAACTCTGATGCCGTTGCGCTCCAGATCTTTTTTAATGTTTAGTGCCGCTTCACTAACGGCGTTGAATTCTTCATCGGAGCGGTATATGGGCACCATAACAACCTGAAAGGGTGCTAATTTTGGGGGTAAAATGAGCCCGTTATCGTCGGAATGCGTCATTATTAAAGCCCCCATCAATCGGGTGGAAACGCCCCACGACGTCGCCCAAACATAATCTTGTTTACCGTCTTTACCCGTAAACTTCACATCAAAAGCTTTGGCAAAATTTTGTCCCAAAAAGTGTGAAGTGCCTGCCTGAAGAGCTTTCCCATCCTGCATCATGGCCTCGATGCAATAGGTTTCTTCGGCACCGGCAAAGCGCTCGTTGGCGGTTTTCTTTCCCTTGATTACCGGAATCGCCATAAATTCTTCAGCAAATTGCGCGTAAACGTTGAGCATCTTTTCTGTTTCTTCGATAGCTTCTTCAGCTGTTGCATGCGCCGTATGGCCTTCCTGCCAAAGGAATTCGGCAGTACGCAGAAACAGGCGGGTACGCATTTCCCAGCGTACCACATTGGCCCATTGGTTTATCAATAGTGGCAAATCGCGGTACGATTGAATCCATTCTCTGTAAGTATTCCAAATAATGGTTTCGGAGGTAGGGCGTACAATTAATTCTTCTTCCAATTTGGCTTCGGGGTCCACAATTACACCTTTACCGTTTTCGTCATTTTTTAGGCGGTAATGCGTCACCACGGCGCACTCTTTGGCAAAGCCTTCCACATGGGCTGCCTCCTTACTTAGAAAGGACTTGGGAATAAATAGTGGGAAGTAGGCATTAACATGTCCGGTATCTTTAAACATTTTGTCGAGCGCCTGCTGCATTTTTTCCCAAACCGCATATCCGTAAGGCTTAATTACCATGCAACCGCGAACGGCCGAATTATCTGCTAAATCTGCTTTGGTAACAATATCGTTGTACCATTTAGAATAGTTATCTTTACGCGTTGAAAGTTCTTTGCTCATGAATTTTTTGTGGTATGGTATTTGCCAAAAAATTTTTCAAGAGCAAAAGTAATCAAAAGGCTCTTCATTCTATGATCAATGATTACCGTTCACGTTTTTATCAAGTAACCATGAAAACACTTGGCATTTTTGCAGGCTTAACGCTCCTGATATTGAGCTCCTGCGCAACAAACAAGAATACGGCATCTTACGAAGCCGATGATCGTTATTTCTCTTTGGCCGACGCGCGTCGCGAGCAAAAACAACTCAAAAAGCTCAATGCGGCGGCTACCCAGCCTGATGATGCCTTAACCGAAGATGATGCCGTAGTGAACGATAATACAAGCAGAACGGGCGATTACGATTCGGCCCCATCTGCCGACGATGGTCAAACTACCATCATCAATAATTATTACGACGATGATTACGATATGGACAATTACTACGACTATATGTATGCCTCTCGCATTCGTCGTTTTAATCGATTTAATCCCGGCTTTGCTTATTACGATCCCTTTTACACCAATGCGTATTGGTATAATTACGATCCGTTTTTATTCGGAAATTCAATTTATTCCTCTTACTCCTTCTTCAATCCTTATGTGCCTTGGGGATGGAACACATGGTCGAACCCCGGTTTTAGCGTAGGCTGGAATTCGTGGACGGGCTGGAATGTTGGGTTTGGATGGAATTCTTGGGGCTATAATCCTTACATGTATAACAATCCGTGGAGATGGAACACATGGGGCTACAATCCATATTATTCACCTTTTGCCTACAATCCCTTCTTCTATTCGCCCTACAATTATGGTATGGGATACATGAATGGCTTTAACGATGGGTTTGCCTACGGTATGATGATGAATTCGATGTATAACAACCCGGTTTACTACAACAGCTACGATCAAAACACCTATAATTATGGTAATTCGGTGTATTATGGAGCCAATACAGGAGGCGGTGTGGGTTCGGGCTCCGGTTTTTCTGGTATGTCTTCATTATCCAGCAATCTAGGCGATAAAATTGGCACCAATTATCAGGTGGCAGATGGAGGTAAAGTTGGTTCGGTGAGTAGCCCCAAACCTTCGGTTCAAACAGCAAAGCCTGTTAAGAATGAAGCAACGGTTAAACCTGCATCGGATGGGACGGGAAAACCCACGCTATCGTCGTCGGTGCAAACACCCGATAAAACCAGTGATAAGAACAACCTTCAGCCCGTTAAGCAAGGAGCTCCTGCGGTGAGTCAACCTATACAGGCCAATCAAACTGCCCCTTCTAATAATTCTAAGCCTACAGCAACTTCGGGCAAAGACAACCTCATTCAGCAAGGGGTATACAAGCCCAAGGCCGATAATTATTCGAGCGCTCCTGTTGCCGATCCTTCTAGACCTGCTTCAACGGTCGGCGCTGGTAAAAATTCTACCTATAACCTCGCCGGTAATCAGCAGGTGCGTGAGCCCAATATTTCAGCCCCTTCGCGCGGAGCTTCAACGAATGCAACTGTAAATACACCTCAAAAAATGGAGGAGGTACGTCCAGCCTATAATTTTAACGGAGCCATACGGGGAGAGAATACACAACCTGCCAAGCCAAGTCGTTCCGATAATTTTACGCCGGCAGCTTCGAGACCAGAACCCAGTATTCGTTCAAACGATGTGCGCTCATCTGAACCTGTAAATCGTTCAGGTAATAATTTGCCCGAGCATCAACAGCAAAATGTACAGCCCCCCCGAAACAACTATAACAGCCGCGATGCATATCAGGCCCCACAAAGGGAGCAAAGACAGCCACAACAGCCTAGCTATCAAGACTATCAAAGTCCTAAACGTGAGCAGCGTGAAAATCGAATGGAAACCCCAACACGCCGTGAAGAGCGTCCTCGTTACGAGGCGCCCCGCAATTCATCCTCGCCTCGCAACAGCTACCAGGCTCCATCAAGTGGTAATGGTAATAGTGGAGGATCGTACCGCAATGAAAGCAAACCTCAGAGCCAGCCTTCAAGCCCACGTTCAAGTGGAGGAGGCTTTAACAGCAGTCCTAAATCAAGCCCATCGAGTGGAGGAAACAGTTCTAGCGGTGGGTCTTCAAGCCCTAAGTTAAATGGTTCGCGCCGCTAAGTATTTAGATTATGAGATCCTACTTGTTAAAAGTTATAATTGTACTAACAGCCATGCCCGCATGGCTGTTAGCGCAAAATGCCGAGGATGCCATACGTTACAGTTATACCCAAATGGGGGGTACGGCCCTTTCGATGGGAATGGGAGGTGCATCAGGTGCCGTGGGCGGCGATTTTACATCGGCGGCTATCAATCCCGCCGGACTGGGGCTGTATCGCCAGTCTGAATGGGGCATAAGCGCAGGCTTGGCCTTAGCAGGTAGCAATTCTAACTATCTTGGTGCAGAAAACGACAATCAAAAGTCAAATTTCAACATCCCCAATTTACATTTGGTTTTGTTTACACCCAATGCCAATCGATTAAAAACTAAAGGCTGGCTTGGTACTACTTTTTCGATAGGATACACTAAACTCAATAATTTTGCTGAAGCTTGGAAGTTTAGAGGCGATAATGCCAATAATTCCATTGTTAATTCATTTGTTGAGCGGTCGGGAAACTTGGCTCCCGAAGCCTTAGATCCATTTAGCACATATCTGGCGTATCAAACCTATTTAATCGATCCCAACGATTCTTTGGGCGGTTACACCAGTAACAACGGACCTCTCAACGGAGGCATAAACCAGCTGGGTGTTTGCGACCGTAGGGGCAGAGCCGGAGAAACCAGCATTTCGTTTGCCGGTAATTACAGCAATCGCCTGTATGTGGGCGGGGCATTTGTTATACGTAGGGTCGTGTTTAAACAAGATTATAATTACACCGAAGAAGATCGTGCCGATACGTTGTCATCGTTCAACAATATGACTTATTCTATCAATCAGGAGGACCGTGCCACTTCGGTGGGCTTTAGACTGGGCGCTATTTACAGGGTGAACGATTATTTCAGATTGGGTGGTGCGGTGCTTTTGCCACTTGAATACCGTGTGCGCACCGAATCAACCTACGAGATGACCAGCGCATTGATTAACGGCGATAATTATTATGCGGTTGATCACGAGTATAGCTATAGACTTCGCCAAAGTCCAAGATTTACTGCAAGTGGAGTGTTTACCTATCGTAAATTAGGAATGATTTCGGTTGATTATGAATGGGTGGGCTATAACCGTATTCGTATGGTAGATGATGCCGATAGTTTTGAGGCCGCCAATAATGATATACGAGAAGGGTTGAGAAATACCGGGAATTTGCGCTTAGGAGCCGAGCTTCGTTTTAATGAGCTATACGCCCGCACAGGAGTTCAAATGCTATCAACTCCTTTTGAGTCGGATTATTTTGGTAAGACCCGTTGGAATTATTCGTTAGGGTTTGGGTATCGGGTGCGCGAAATGTATGTTGATGCGGCCTATGTGTTTGCTACCGCCAAAGGGCCTTTTCAGCCTTATGATTTGCAAAGTGGCAATCAACCGGTGGCACAAATCACTTCACGATTAAATCAACTAGTACTTTCTGTGGGGACACGTTTTTAAATGACTTATTCGGGCGATAATAAGCCTAATATGCTAAATTAAATTATCTTTTAAGAGCATAGTCAAACTATTAAATCAGTTAAGTATGGACGGGATTTATGTAGAATGCTTCTGGCTTTTTTTATATAATTTCACCGTAATACAAATATTACATGACCATTCAGTTTTTTTATATAGCCCTTTGTAAGGGCGCTGAAGATTCCTGTTATCACTTTTTAATTTTTTTGTATTTTAAAAAAAGTGATATATTAGCGCACTGAATTTTGAAAATTTTAGAGATTAAATCGTGAAAAATTCGCCTTTTTTAATTTTTAAAATTTCTAATTTTCGCCTAATGGGTATGTGAGGGTTGCCCACCCTAGTTTGATTGTAATATTTGTAATAATTAACAATAAACGGAGTCCAGAAACCGTATAAAACGGGGCGAATCCGAAAAGCCTTACGAGTAGGAAAATTACAAACCCAAAAAACATGAATAAACTTAAATCTATCGTTTTGGCGGCTGTAGTAATGGCTACAGTGTCAAGTTGTGCATTAACTTTACCTGTTACTGCTACAGAAAATCCAGTTGGTACCAGGGTTGGTACTTCTAAAGCTACCGGTTATTTTAATATTTTATGGTTTAACCAGGATGCTAGCATTAGAACAGCTGCAAAAAATGGTGGTATCACCAAAATTTCTACTGTAGACATTAAGTGGACAAGCATTCTTGGAATCATAGTTGGATTTGAAACAACAGTTACCGGAGAATAATTAATATTTTAATAACATCAGAGGGAGAGATGTTTTTCCTCTGATGTTTTTTTTTGTAATGAAGGGTATTTCAGTTCTATTGTTTCTTCTTGTATTAATTTCCTGCAAATCAGCTATAAGCGATCAGGAAGTTTTTTTGTTTAATGACATTTCATTCAATTTAAGAAATAACGAAAAGATTGTTGGTTTAGACAAAAAAAACGTGGCAATTTTTGACTCTTGTTTTTTGAACAGAAAAATACAGCTACCACTATTTAAATGCATTAAGAATGATGACTATAGCCTTTATCTCGCTCTCCCCCTTGATGCATCCATAAAGGAATTGTCTGAAATAGAAATGCATGGAAGATTTGAAAATGATTCCGTTTCAACAGACACGTCAACTTATTTTTATGCCGAAGAAAAAAGTAACAATGAAAAGGTTTTGATTTATACACAACAATTTCAGAAAAATCTCATATACCTTTTGGTTCACTCAAAATCGACTTCTTTAAGTGATACCTTATTTTCAATTGATAATTTGAAGAAGCGTTTTAAAGTTCATTCATAAACGTTTAAATAACGAAGATGCTATTATTTAAAAGGCTTAGGGCCTTATTTTTTTTGATTTCTTTTGCGTATTTGGGGTTTTCTATTTCGGCATGCAGAAGTTCCAAAACCGCAAAATATTCTAGTGATGGGAAACGTTACTACATAGCTTTTTTTATTGGTGAAGAGGGCGTTCAATATTTTTTAAAGCCCATTACGTTTACCAATGCATTAACTGGCGATAAGCTTTTGGCTGACTTTACCTTTAGATATAAAAATGTAATAAAAGATTCCGCGATAGTGAACTTTAGCATTAAAAGTCTGAGTCCCATTAAGCCCGTTGATAGCTTAAATATTGAAACAACATCGTTTAAAGTTTCGAGTAAATCTGTAGGGTTTATTTTTGGCGATAAAATAAAGAAAGGTTTTAACACACGGCACACAGTAAAAATAGCTGTTGCCGATTTAAAGAAGTTATTTAATAATGCCGATTGGAATTTTGTAATTCATTCTAAAAATACTGTACACAAGTATCGGCCCTCAAAACAAAGTAGCAAAGCAATAGAATCGATAAAAAATAGCGTGTTTGTCTTATTAGATTAGATTAGGAGCTTCGCGAAATTATCTTCACATAGCTTCTTGCTTGAACATTAAGAAACTTTATGGTTTCTTATAAATTCTAATGGCTATTAGTTAACGAATTCGACTCTATTTGAGCATTGCCGCCCGCTTACCCTGTACCGCCTCACTCTCGAGGTATTCGTCGTAGGTTAGCTGCCGATCGATGAAGCCATCGGCGAACAATTCAATAACCCGCGTTGCCACCGACTGCATAAAGGCATGGTCGTGCGAGGTAAACAATACGGGACCTTTGAATTCGCTCACCGAATTGTTGAATGCCGTAATGCTCTCGAGGTCGAGGTGGTTGGTGGGCTCGTCGAGAATAAGCAGGTTACCCGAATGCAGCATCATGCGCGAAATCATGCAACGCATTTTCTCGCCTCCACTTAACACCGAACTTTTCTTTAAGGTTTCTTCTCCCGAAAAAAGCATCTTGCCTAAAAAGCCACGAATATAGGTTTCGTCCTGGTCGTTTGAGTACTGACGCAACCAGTCGATGAGGTTGTAATCGTTTTTGAAATATGCGCTATTGTCCAGCGGTAAATACACCGATTTGATGGTGATGCCCCAGTTAAACGTGCCGCTGTCGGGTTGTTTGTTGCCCGATAGGATTTCGAACAGTTGCGAAATGGCGTTATGGTCTTGCGCTACGACGGCAATTTTATCGTCGCGGTGCATGTTAAAGGTGAGGTTCTTAAAAAGTTGAATGCCGTTGTGGCTGGCACTGAGGTTTTCGACATGCAAAATCTGATCGCCCGGTTCGCGTTCGGGTTTGAAGATGATGGCCGGATATTTACGGTTCGAAGCCTGCATGTCTTCGACATTGAGTTTATCGAGCAATTTCTTACGGCTGGTGGCCTGACGCGATTTGGAGGCATTGGCGCTAAAACGGGCAATAAATTCCTGCAACTGTTTGCGCTTGTCTTCGATTTTAGCATTGCGATCGGCCATTTGGCGTGCAATGAGCTGCGACGATTCGTACCAAAATGTGTAATTTCCGGTGTAAAGGCGCATTTTGCCGAAGTCGATGTCTACGATGTGTGTGCACACGGCATCGAGGAAGTGACGGTCGTGCGATACCACGATAACCGTACTGTCGAATTCGGCGAGGTAATCTTCGAGCCAGGCAATAGTGTGCACGTCGAGGTCGTTGGTGGGCTCATCGAGCAAAAGAATGTCGGGGTTTCCATAGAGTGCCTGCGCCAACAACACGCGTACTTTCTGGTTACCGCTGAGGTCGCTCACCAGGCGGTGATGGTATTCTTCTGAAATTCCGAGTCCGCTCAATAAGTTTGCCGCATCGCTTTCGGCATTCCAGCCTTCCATCTCGGCAAATTCGGCTTCGAGTTCGGCGGCGCGGTTGCCATCTTCTTCGGTGAAATCTTCCTTGGAATAGATGGCATCTTTTTCCTGCATGATTTCCCACAGTTTTTTGTGGCCCATCATTACGGTATGAATTACCGGAAAAGCGTCGAACTCATAGTGGTTCTGCTTCAAAACGGCCATACGTTCGCCGGGCGTAATGGCAATCTCGCCGGTGGTTTGGTCGACCTCGCCCGAAAGGATTTTAAGAAACGTCGATTTCCCTGCTCCGTTGGCTCCGATAATGCCGTAGCAGTTGCCGGGTGTAAATTTAAGGTTAACGTCTTCGAACAAGGTGCGCTTTCCGTAACGAAGCGAGAGGTTTGATACTGCAATCATGGTGGTGTAAAAGGGTTGCAAAGGTAAGGGAAATAAGCAATATATCTATTTTTCCACACTATTGGTGTATAAGTATTCCTTTGATTTTATGTGCGAATCGCTAATTTCGAAATCCAATTAAACTACAACGCATGAAAAAACTATTATACTTTGTTACGGCGATAAGCCTTTTGGGGATGCAGGCATGTTCGCGCATGGAAGAAGATATCCTAGATGGCACGCAGCAAAATGCCGGCCCGGTGCTGGTGCAAAAAGTCCAGAAAATAAATATTACCGAAACCAGCCCTTTTTCTAAGCAAAAGCTAGATGCTTTCGTAGTAGAGGCAATGCGTACCAAAGGCGATTTTCGGTTCGAGAACGAAGACCTTTTTCTCACCTGGTCGGCGCTTCAGTACGGCGATAAATCGCTGGCCATTGGGTATAAACCGGCTCGATTGGGCGATATTCGACCTGTAATTCATGACATCAATATCAG
>JBKCHQ010000069.1:0-9216 GCA_046302715.1 Bacteroidia bacterium
CACATGAGCTCACTTAAGTAGGCCACTATCTTTTTGCGTGGATAATCGGCCAAGGTTGTAAGCTGCACCAGCCGTGTGGGCGCCGGCGGTGCAAACTCACGAATATTAGATTTTTGTTCTTTGCTTAAAAATGCGGTTGCAGCAGAAGGGATAAGCGTTATGCCGCCATTATAATCCACTAGCTGCACCAGCGACAGGATACTCCCTGCATTATAATGCACCTTGCCGTTGAGTCCTGAATTTCGGCTGCAAATTTCGAGTGCCTGATCGCGGAAGCAATGTTCTTCCGATAAAAACCATTGCTGCGATTGATCGAGATGATCGGGTTGTATGTACTTGCCCTTGGGCATTTTCTCAAGAGGTGATACATATGCCACAATTTCTTCTTCGAACAGCGGCCATGAACAAAAATGATGTTCATCGCTTCGGGTTGCCAAAACGGCCATATCCACCAAACCGTTAAGCAGCGCATGCAAAGCTTTTTCGGTGGGCATTTCGCTTATATACACCCGCAAATCATGGCCCGAGGCCTCAATGTGTTGAACAAGCGGCGGAATTACCGTTGCCGCCAATGATGGAATAACACTCAAACGAATTTCGCCGGTTATAGCTCCCGCAATTTCTTTTGACAATTCGCGCATCAAGTGCTGTTCGGCAAGGATGCGTTTGGCCTGCAATAACAATTGCTCCCCGGCCGCCGTAAATGTTAAGGGATGCACACCACGCTTAATTATAGCAATGTTAAGCTCCTCTTCTAGTTTTTTAACCATGGCGCTTAAGGTGGGTTGGCTCACAAAACAGGCATTGGCTGCTGCTACAAAATTGCGGTGTCGCTCCAGCGCTACGATGTATTCAAGTTGTTGAAAATTCATACATATAATCTATGAATGTGTATTTAAAATAGGTCTGGTCAATATTACCAATTTTATGGTTGATTCTATCCATCGTTTCCATGTAAATTGATGTATATTAATTTTCTATTTGATGCACCATGCAAGAAATTAAAAGGCGAATACTGTCATTTGCATATGCCTTTCGCGGCATGTGGTGGGCGTTATGCTCACAAATCAATTTTAGAATTCATTTTCTGATGGCCTTAGTTGTAATTATCGCTGCGGTGGCATTTAAACTTGGCACCGCCGAATGGGCGGCGCTTATTCTATGCATAGGAGGTGTTATGTCGGCCGAACTTATAAATACGGCGCTCGAAGTATTTGCCAATAAAATACATCCAGGCTTCGATAAAGAAATCGGCAAAGCAAAAGACCTTGCCGCAGCAGCTGTATTGGTCATGGCCCTTGCGGCCATCATTGTTGGATTAATTATATTTATTCCTCACGTAATAAAGCGGTTTCAATAAAAGTTGAGTAATGTCAGCTTGAGGACTAATGTATGTCATGGCAGGAGCACGAATACGACTATAATTTTGAAGTATTCAATTAAACTTAATACATAGCACATGGCACTTATCAGACAACGGGGCGCGTTCCCGATCATGAATTCATTTTTAGAAAATTTTTGGAATACCGATGGTTTTTTGGAAGATCGATTATTTAGCGGTAGAACAACCTTGCCGTCCGTAAACATAAAAGACCTCGATAACACTTTCGTAGTAGAATTGGCAGCTCCGGGCTTGCGCAAAGAAGATTTTTCGGTGGACTTACAAAACGGCGTTTTGCGCATTGAGGCCGAGAACAAATACGAAGACGAAGAGAAATCGAATAATTATGCCCGCAAAGAATTTAGCTATTCGGGATTTAGTCGCTCCTTTAGTTTGCCCGAATATGTAAAGCAGGAAGACATCAACGCAACCTATGAAAACGGGATACTGAAACTGGTGTTGAAAAAAGAACACCAGGAATCAGCGAAGCGAAAACACATAGAGATTCGCTAAGCACATCTCTGTTGCGTGATAAAATCCGTAGCGCCTTGCCCGCTGCGGATTTTTTTATTTCAACAATTCGATACCGAATGAATATGTTCTCTACATTTATTGCCTGCATGACCAAATTATATTTAGTATTCGCCTTTTTGTTTATTCAATTCAGTGTCTTTGCACAATCTGCGGCGTTCTTGCAATGCGATAGTTTGCATGCATTCCCTGGTAAAAGCAAACCTAACCCGATTGATTTTTCGGCGGCACTGAGCCTTGATGTTCAGAACGACTCCATCATCATTAAGATAAAGGTTAGCGATGAAGATCTTAAATCAGGCATACAAGGCGACCGTGTTGAAGTATGGTTTGCCTTGCCCGACGTTTCTTTCAGCGATTACATAATTGGAGGAAAATCGGGCTCAGAGCGTATCTTCAGAAATTCGGCCGAGCCGGGCGACAATGCCCGTCTTAAACCGTTCATTTCGCAGGCCGATTATCCTGATGCGCCTCTCGAATATGAAGGCAAAATGCGCGATTTAACCTGTCCACCAAAATCTGCCTTACAAGAGCACCGTGTCTTGTTTGGCATGACGCATTTTGTGTTCACGCTTCAAAACGGAAAGGGCATCCATACCAACAGGAATCTATACGAACCCCTTAAAGCTTCATTAGGCTGGATGCCCGACGATTTGAGCCATCAAACCCAAAGTACATTTAAAACCGAGAGCGGTGGCTACACCATGCGCATTGCCATGCATGTAAATTGTTTGGGTTTTTCGTCCTGCCTGGCGAAAAAATTCAAAATATGCGTAGATGTTTTCGACCTTGATGCAGGAACTGCTGAGGCCGATGGATTGTCATCGGCACGTAATCGTTTCTATGCAAGGCCGCAATATTTCAATCTCATTGAAACGCCCAATCCCATTAATGTACGCATACCAGGAGTGGACGACCGAATGATAAAACGCAGTGGCATTTTACTCAATACGATTTTCAGCGGTGGTAAATGGCAGCCATTCGGATTTGGTGCAGGACCGCTCATATTTTGCGAAGGACATGTTTCTGAAGCGGGTTTGGTGGAATTTAATTTCTATCCCATTGACTTAAAATTCGAAACCGACAAAAGCATTAAGGATCTAGACATTTTGAAAATGACCCTTAATTACAAGGATGCAACACCATTTCGACAGGAAGACGTATATTTTTTGGCAGGCGAAGAACTTGTTATCTCAAAAGGATACTGCTACCGTAAAGTCCGCAACAGTAAAATGGTGAACCGCCCCTTTAAAATGGATGACGGATCGCTGGCATTTGTGCTTTACGATTTTGAACCAGCCGAACCTTTGGGTTGGGGCGCTTACGGAAAAATGGCTGATGAATTTATCTACATTCAAAAGGTAGGGCCTCAAAACAAACCCTTATTTTCGGGGGGGCAACGTTTGGAGGTGTTGCATACCGCAACGCTCGGGGAAACCGACAATGTAAGCTGCGAAAATGTAGAAGATGTTGAATATAACTGGATAGAAACGGGCAAGCGCTTTAAGGTAAAAATCAAGGGACTCGAAAAAAAATACGATCGTGAGTTTATTTTCAAACTCGGTGGCTCTGGCGAGTTTAGATTGGAGAAATAGTGCATTAACGTTTTGCAATTGACCGAATTCTGAGTTTATTTGCGCCACAATTTTAAAGACCCTATGAAACGAAATTTATGGATTGCGCTTACCCTAGTAGGCTTATTGATTCGATTGCCTTTAAAGGCCGATGAAGGCATGTGGTTGCCGCTCTTACTCAAAGCAATGAATGAGAAAGAGATGAAAAAAATGGGCTGCAAGCTCAGTGCCGATGAGATTTATAACGTGAACAAATCATCATTAAAAGATGCTGTTGTAATGTTTAGCGGCGGATCGTGCTCGGCAGAAGACATTTCGGCCGAAGGATTATTGCTTACCAACCATCACTGCGGCTACGAAGCCATACAAACCAACTCAGCGGTAGATCACGATTATCTTACCGATGGATTTTATGCCAAAACACGTGCCGATGAACTGCCAACCGGCGGCATTACCGCATCATTTTTAATTAGTATTACCGATGTTACTGCGCTTGTTCTGGAGGGGGTAACGCCTTCCATGAGCGAATCGGAACGTACAGCAAAAGTGCGTCAAAACAGCAAAGCCATCGAAACCGAAGCCACCAATGGTAATGGTTACAATGCCGCAGTTAAGTCATTTTTTGATGGCAATGCCTATTTTAAATTCGTGTATGAAACATTTACCGATGTTCGCTTGGTTGGAGCACCGCCCGAATCGGTGGGTAAATTCGGAGGCGACACCGACAACTGGATGTGGCCGCGTCATACCGGCGACTTTTGCATGTTGCGCGTATATGCGGGCCCCGACAATAAACCCGCAGCACCATCGCCCGAAAACGTACCCTATAAGCCAAAGCATTTCCTTCCTATTTCGCTCGACGGAGTGAAAGAAGGCGATTTCACCATGGTGATGGGCTATCCCGGTCGCACCGACCGTTATCTTACTTCTTATGGAGTGCAAGCTGCATTGGATTTAACAAATCCTGCTGTGGTGAAAATTAGAGATAAGAAGCTAAAGATTATGAAGGAAGATATGGATGCCTCTACCGACATCCGCATCAAGTACGCCTCAACGTATGCACAAACGGCGAACTATTGGAAGTATTTTATCGGACAGAGCGAACAACTCACTAACAATAATGTAATTCAGAAAAAACAGGATCTCGAAATACGTTTCAACCAATGGGCGGGCGCCGATTCTGAACGACAAAAAAAATATGGTTCGGCACTTACCGAAATCGAAAATGCCTATAACGATTATCGTAAAGTAATATTAACCCGTACTTACCTTATCGAGGCTATTTTACAAGGCGCCGCCATTGGAGGCATTGCTATGGAGATGTCGCAGTTGGCAGAGGTTCTTAATGACTCGGTAAATTCTGCTGCAGCTATTGAGGAGGTTAAAGCTCAGGTAGGTCTCATGTACAAAGACTTCAACGAGCCTACCGACCGCAAACTCATGGAAGCCATGATTGCCATGTATATGAGCGATTTGCCTAAAGAGGCTCAGGCGCCCATCTTCGATACCATTCGCATTAAATGGAAGGGCAATGTAGCTGCCTTTGTTAACGATATGTACAGTCGCTCCATATTCGCATCGGGCGATAAATTCATGCGTTTTCTTGATAAGCCATCAGTTGAAGTATTGGAGAACGACCCCGCAGTTGTTTTCTCGGGCAGTGTTCGAAAATATTTTATGGACAACTATCGTCCCAAAATTATGGAGATTCAGGCGCGTCTTGATAAGGGTAACCGCAGTTTTGTGGCTGGTCTTATGGAAATGATGCCCGAAAAGAAATTTTATCCCAATGCTAATTCTACCATGCGCCTAACTTATGGCCAGGTGAAAGAATATGATCCGCGCGATGCTGTTGAATATGAAGAATACACCACTTTAAAAGGAGTTATTGAGAAAGAAGATCCATCAAACCCTGAATTTCATGTACCGGCGCGTTTAAAAGAACTTTACATGCTCGGCGATTATGGCATTTACGGTAAAGACGGCCAACTGAATACCTGTTTTATTTCTACAAACGATATTACCGGCGGTAACTCGGGAAGTATGGTAGTAAACGGCAAAGGCGAGTTAATTGGTTGCGCATTCGATGGCAACTGGGAAGCCATGAGCGGTGATATTTTCTTCGAAGATAAAATTCAGCGCACCATTTCGGTGGACATCCGTTATGTGCTCTTCCTAATAGATAAATTAGGAGGTGCCGGTCATTTGGTAGACGAAATGAAGCTGATGAAAAAAGGCAAGGAAGTAAAGCGAAGCTAAGATTCTCGTTTTGCTGAAATATAAAACCCTAAAAGGTCGAAAGTGAAAGCTTTCGGCCTTTTTTAATTGGAAGATTTTTAGTTTTTTAGCGGGGGCTAGGTAGTTAGTCAGAATTTAATAAAAAGAATAACATGATGACAATATTGGTAGTGATTCTTTCAATGGGTCTAGGTTCTCTGGGTATTCTATCTTTAATAAAAAGATCAGAAGCTAAAAAATCAAACTATTTTCGTAAAGTTAAGGGATTAAACATTTTCCTTATCTGGTTAATTTTATCCAATCTTTTATTTTACATTTATTTTCTTTTGGTAAGTCTATTATACAATTTAATTATTGTTAACTCAGATTCCTCAGAGAAAATTGATGGATCCACTGGAGGGTATTTAACAACTGAAGATGTTGCAAATGAGTATTTAAGTCTAAGTAGTTTTTTATTTTGGCTATTTATAATAGTCAATACTGTATTGTTTTTCTCTCGATTTTTCTTGAAACCTAATTCTAATTTATCATTAAGAAGCGAAACAAATGAGAGAAATTATTCAATCCTGTTAATCTTCTTAGCAATCCTTGCGTGTTTTATTTCTTTGATGTTTTTAATTATTTTATTAAATTATTCGGTTACTTATGGTGGGTAAATTACTGCTAACAGCGTGCTAACGCTATACCACTGACGCAGGTGCAACACATGGGCTGGATCGCATATCGTTAGCGGTCCTGCTGAAAGAAATTAATTTCAACAGAAAATATTTATATGCGAATTCAATTTCTCATAACAATAATACTTTCCACGATGAATATAAAAGCACAAACGCTACCGTCTATTGCCGATAAATTTATTGATATTGAAAATCTGAAAATAGCTTATAAAGATGAAGGCTCTGGACAAGTTGTCCTTTGTTTACATGCTTTAGGGCATAGCTCAAAAGACTTTTTATCGCTTTACAGTTTACCTCATAATAATTTTAGGATAGTTAGCATTGATTTTCCTGGTCATGGCATATCAGACAATCCTAATCAGACTATTTCTTCAACATATTTTGCGAAAATAACGGATGAATTCATCAAGCAACTTGATTTAAAAAATTTAATCATTATTGGCAATTCTATTGGAGGAGCAACCGCTATAAGAATTGCATCTAATAATGCTAACATTAGAAAGTTGGTTTTAGCTAATCCAGCTGGTCTTGATAAAAGAGGATGGCTTGCCCCTCTGTTTTTAAATTATATGATACACTTCTTCCAAAATGGGGTAAATAAGAAAACAAATTTCCAAAATAAGTTTTCAAAA
The DNA here is from genome assembly GCA_046302715.1 of Bacteroidia bacterium. Classification (GTDB taxonomy): domain Bacteria; phylum Bacteroidota; class Bacteroidia; order M30B66; family M30B66; genus CAMCXT01. Next base: position 7,034 of record JBKCHQ010000069.1, read on the forward strand.
TACTACAACAAGGTATTGACAAGCGATACCGCTTTAGCTAGAAAAAATGAAATTGTAAAAGATGCGTATACATTAGCTCCATTGCTAGTGCAGGGCTGGACAAGCTTTAAGCAACCTGAAGAAGATCTACGTTCGCGAATAGAAACAGTAAATTGTCCTGTTTTATTTACTTGGTGCATGAATGATAGCTTCGTTCAGTTTCGTAGAAATAAATTAGCTATAGAAAAATTTAATAATTACAAACTTATAAAATATCAAATCGGACATACACCATACATTGAATGTCCTGATTTGTTTTTAAAAGATTTTCAAGACTATTTGATTAATCATAACGAAGATAAATGAAGAAAACTCTAATATATGTTTTGCAAAAAGGCGGCTGACATGCTTCTAAAAGTGGGTGCAAAACTCAGCAGTTGTGCTTCTAATGAACTTTAGTGCTGAAAATACGCCACCTTCGTCAAGCCCCAAATAACCTGAAAGCGCAATAGACGTCTCAAAAACAATTAATCCTTTAACAATAATGAATGTCTAGAATGCAAAATTAACCGATGATGAAAAATCTTCTGACCATTATTCCCTTTTTGCTTGTGAGCACCATAATTCATGCCCAACAAGAAAACCTATTATGCGGAACCAAAATCCAGTCAGACGCATGGGAAAATGAATTTCAAAAATTAATTTCCAACAATAAAAATGATGAGAAAGGAAAAAGTCAAATTTCAAATAACTATATCATTCCCGTTGTTTTTCATATAATTCATGGTGGCGAACCCATCGGAACATATCCCAATATTTTGCAAGATCAAATACGCTCACAATTGACTATTTTAAATCAGGATTTTTCAGGAAACTCATACAATTTAACGAATTACCCATCAAACGCATTTGCGAACTGGGCTGTTAGTCAGAACATTCCTTCCGAAAATTTAGATGAAAATGGTCGAATAAAAATAGCGGATTTAAGTATTCAATTCTGCTTAGCAACACAAGACACCAACGGCAATTTAATGCCTGAACCTGGAATTGACAGAGTTAATTTTCTGTCAATGGGTTTGCCTGCTCCAAATGCGTATTCAACCCAAATTGCAATGAGAACATATCTTGACAGTATATTAAAGCCTCAAACCATTTGGGACGTAACTAAATACCTAAACGTATGGATTACGGACAAAAACAATGCACTTTCGTATGCCGGAGTTTCTTCACTCCCTCCGTTAAGCGGTTTATCTGACTTAACTACAAATACAACGGAATTAACAGATGGTATTTGGTGCTTTACAAAAGCTATTGGATCATACACATTATTTCCTGCCGGAAGTTATATTTCAGCGTTTATCGATGGACGCACATTGACACACGAAGTTGGACATTATTTAGGATTAAGACACATTTGGGGCGATGTGGATTGTGGAAATGACTTTTGCGATGACACACCTCCGGCCGCGGGGCAGAATACAGGAACACCTGTTTACCCTCATAACGCTGGTTCTTGTGATTCTCCTTCTAATAATCCCGATGGCGAAATGTTCATGAATTTCATGGACTATACCAGAGGGCCCAGTAAATATATGTTCACTACAGACCAAAAAACAAGAGTTCATACTGCAATGCAGAACAGCCCATTTAGAAATCAATTAGGAACGCATGGCTTGTGTTCAACAACCAACGGATTAAACTATGAAACCTTTAAAAACAATGTTTCTATGTATCCAAATCCGGCTATTAATCAATTAAATGTAAACGTAGCTCAATTCGATATCGACGAAATTTCGATAAGCAATTTACTTGGACAAGTATTGATCAAGACAATAAACAAAAACACGATTGATATTTATAGTTTAACAAGCGGTATTTATATAATAACAATTACACAAGGACAGAATAAATACAGTCAAAAATTCATAAAGGAATAATGACAACCTAGAAAACTCAATTATTTACCAGCGTTTTTGCAAAAAGCGGGATCCGTGGCGCTATATTTTGGCCAAACTTTAAGGTAAATTCGAGAAAATGATAAAACAGAATACTAATTTTAATGAGGGATATAATCATTATGCAAACTTTCCATCGTTAATCATTACTTGAGTTTATTAAAATGCTAATGCAGCAAAGTTGTACTTAGGCGAAGTTAAAGTCAACTCGCAAATTAACTGATCAGGCGAAAGAAATCGTCAATCAAA
>JBKCHQ010000070.1:0-5127 GCA_046302715.1 Bacteroidia bacterium
TGTGGCGGCAGCAAGTATTTCGCGTGAGCCGGTAGTTTTGGCCAGCCTGGCCGGACTTGTGGCCGGAGCACTTTCGATGGCTGCCGGCGAATACGTTTCGGTAAGCTCGCAGACCGATGTCGAAACGGCCGATATTGAACGCGAAAAAGATGAGCTTAAGCGCATGCCTGAACTCGAGCAGGTACGATTGGCATCCATTTATGAAAAGCGAGGCTTAAAAAAAGAAACTGCAGCCTTAGTTGCAAAAGAACTCACCGAACATGACGCCCTTGGAGCGCATATGCGCGACGAACTTGGCTTGAACGAAATCTCTCAGGCCAATCCCATTCAGGCGGCATTGGCATCGGGCGCCTCATTTACCTTTGGCGGTGTGCTACCTTTGCTCGTTACCCTATTCTGGCCGCTCCAAACCATGGAATATGCGCTATATATATTTGCACTCATTTTTCTTGGTCTCTTGGGCGGAATTGCAGCCAAAACCGGCGGATCGGGCGTATTCAAAGCCGTGTTGCGCATCACTTTTTGGGGAACCGTGGCCATGGGTTTAACGGCGGCGGTGGGGTATGTGTTTGGGGTGAAGGTGGGTTGAGATTCACGAACAATAAGCCTTTATTGTTGTTATTAAAATCGTGCTTAAACCCGAAGACATCGACCGCATTATCGAAATGGCCTGGGAAGACCGTACGCCTTTCGATGCCATCTTTGCCCAGTTTGGCCTTCGCGAAGACGATGTGAAGGCGCTCATGAAACGAGAACTGCACCCTAACAACTGGCGCAAATGGCGCGCGCGGGTGCATGGCCGGGTAACCAAACACCGCGCGCTGGCCGCCAAAGATATGACCCGCTTTAAGTGCAGTATGCAACGCAGTACGGGCAATCGCATTGCGAAACGGGGTTGATGCTTCTTACTATTGCTTCTGCAGTTTCTGTGTGTAGCGATTGCCCCGATCTAAACAAACAACAGAATATAATCCGGATGCCAAATCAGAAATATCGGCCTGTAAGACCCGCCCGTTTTGGACTGCCAACGTTTTTGCAATGCGGCCATACATGTCTACGAACTGAATTTCGGCATGCTTGATTTCTTCGGCAAACAAAAGCCGAATTGTACCCGAGCCGGGATTGGGATAAATGACCAAACTTTGAGCAGAAACCCGATTTATTCCGGTAACAAGTGCAATCTCAGCATCAACCGAACTGTGCTCGGGCTCCAGATTATTGGCATAATCGCGTGCTTGAATTTTAAACTGGTAGTAGGTACTCGGATTGCCTTCAAACACCAGGCTGTCGGCATTGATGCTTAAAAACCGCAATTGAAAGGGGCCGTTATTTTCTGAAACCGAAAGGAAATAGTCTTTGGTTAAGGCGTGTGCATCATAGGACGAAAAATGAAGTGTAACAAATCCATCACTATTCTGCGAAACCCCAACGATTTCACTTTGCGGCGGAATGGTATCAATGGTATTGAGCCAGGTTTCGGTTAAAATTGGTGCATTGGAATCAAAAACGATACTTGCCCGGTTTCGGATTTCGTCCAAGTGTGCTAAGCCTACTATCGGTTTAACCGTAAAATGCACGGCCATTTCGCCTTCGTTATCGTTTACATTGGGCGGTAAAAAGCCCTGAAGCGGATCTTCGGGTAAATCGTACGTGTTTGTATCGAGCGTTAAAAAGCGATGCGTCATGATTCCGGTAAGCGTGTCGAGCGTATAGGTATAGCGCACGATATGGGCACCAGATTCATTCTGAAAATCGAGATCTGCGGCGTAATATGAACCGCGGGCTTCTACTTTGTAAACCGAGTCGGCAATATGAATTTCTTGAATTTCCACCGAATTCAAATCGAGCGTCGACAAATCGAGTGTATCGGTAATGGCAACTTCTGCGGCAGGCAAGGTGGCTGCTGCTAAATTCTCGGCAAATATGGCATAATTCAACACTTCGTTTCGGTTTACATAATTCTCGGGCGTGCGGCCCTGTTTGCCCTCCTTAGCGTTAGGGTCATACGATGAACTGCTGCAAATTTCCCTTGTTTCATCTTCAAATTCATCAGCATCATCTAACAAGCTACCACAATCCTCAAAAAATCCCTGATAATCCATGACTTTGTCTATTCCTTCAAGGATTTGAGCTACGGCAAATTGTGGATTAAGCGGTGCAATGCAATCAGCTACTGCGCCGCCAAAATTTTCCAATAAATCAACTACAATTGGGCCTGTTGGATTGTATCTTAACATTTCCTCAACTGTGCAAGTAAGTTTGAATGTAGAAACTCCACAACCAGCCACAGGAAAAAGACCTAAGAATGCAAGGATGCATTGCCCTTGGGGATTTACAAAATCACAATCCTCTTCAGGGGCATCGATTTCATTCATATACTCAGATACCTCTATCTCATAACAATCATCTTCTGTTGCAACTATGCTGATGGGAATGCTAATCGATCCTTCGGGTGGAATATTTGGAATGCCAAGAAGTGCAACGTTGGTAGCTTCGCCCTGCGCATTGGTATAGGGATAAAAAACCGTGTTGCTAACGGCCTGAACACCTTCCGGAACTAGAGGGTCATTATAAACTGGGACATTTAAAGTAACACCTAATTCAGAAGGTATCTTTAAGGAAAGTGGATAGAGAAAGATGGCATTGTTTGAAGGATTGGAGATGGTGATGGTTTGCCCATTGCGCCTGTTGGTGCGTATCTGCGTTCTCCCCGATATGGTAACAACCGGAGGCAAATTGTTGGGCGCCGAAATGCGAAACGCCCCAAACAAAGTGTCGGCTGCCGTTGCGCTGTGTAAAATTACATCGTACAATCCCGTTTCGGCATTGTTGAATTTAAAATGATTTAAAAGCCTATAACTGCTTATAAAGTTTGTGTCGATGGGCGTGTAGGTTGTACCGGTAAGGCTGTGACGCAGTACCAATGCATCGCCGTTGGCAAAGCCATACCCATTTGCCTGCATAAACGCAAACCCATTGCTTGCGGCCTGATTGGGCGTAATGCTCTGCAGACCGGCAATGGTTATCGGCTTGCACAATTGGTCGGTGCCGCAGGTGTTTTGCACAGTTAAACACACCGTATATTCGCCAACAGCTGCATACGTATGTGTAGGATTTACCAAACTTGCCGAGGTAGTTCCATCACCAAAATTCCAACTGAACGAACTAACGTTTTGTGAATGGTTATTTATCAATACCTGATTGCTGCTTACAAAGGTATCGAACATCGGCACCGGACCATAGACCGAACACACTGTATACGAATCTGAAAGGAAGTTTGACCAAATACCGGAAGCCGATTTTACACGCACCGAAAGTGTATGCGTTCCCTGATCAAAGGGATTGGTAAATGCAAATATTTCATTGAGCGATGAAGCCGCGCTAAGGGGAATGGAAATACCATTTCCAACGCCGGGATCGGCATCTACAAAGTACTCAGCAGCAACAATTTGTTCGGATGGATTTGGGGGATGCACATAAAAATACTGGCAACGCGAATTACTCCACAACCCAAACTGATCTTTGGTTCGCACATACAGACGATGAATTCCTTCGCCAACCGTAACCGGTATGTTGAGGTTCACCGAGAGTTGCGCTCCGGCACTTACCGTTACGGGAATTGCATTGCCGGGGCCCGGGTCTGTGTCGATGAAATATTCAGCCTCGGTAATGGTACTGGAGGTGTTTTCGAGTTCCATCGAATGGAAAAAGTGTGTGCGTGTATTGGACCAGATACCGGCATCGCCTTTAACCCGAACATACAAGCGGTTAATTCCTGCAGGATATGCTGCAACCAACTGAAATTGCTGGTTTATTGTAGCTCCGGGTGTTATTGAAATTGGGCTTGCATTACCTGGTCCGGGATCGGTATTTACGAAGTATTCGGCCGCAACAATGTTTTGTGCTTCCAGGTTTTGCAAGAAGCAACCTAGTGCGAAAATGCCTAAAATTAGCTGTTTCATAGCGGCGCTTATTCTGCCTGCTCGGCACTAAAATTCAAATTCAGGGTTCCATTCAAGGGAACGGCGACATTATCTATCGTTAGCGTGTTCATCGAAGGCATGCCAATGGGTTCGCCGCTTTGATGAAAGGGATACGTTCCGCCATACACCCCAATTTGAGTTCCGTCTGAACCTGCGCCCAATAATGATGAGCCCGGCTGAAGGTGGATATCGTACAACCAACTGTAATCGGTAGGTATTGCTGGATAATTTACAAACAAGGGATCAACTCCATTCAAATTGTTTGAGCCGGTATTGTTCGCCCCGGGTAAATCTCCAATGCACATAAAACTTGCATTATTCATAACCACACAACTATTGAACGCATTGCTAAAGCTTCCTGTGGTACTGAGGTTGTAATTATAAAAAATATTGTTGGTAATTGTTGCCTGATCGACTTCATTAAAAGGACTCCCACTAAGGGTAGTTGAGATAAACGTATTGTGATCAAAAATTACCGGCGCATTGATTTGGGCAATTTGTGCATAACCATATAAGCCGCTAAATAAGTTGTTTCTGAATATCATTTCCATTCCCTGATAAAAAAACAACGTTACACCAGCCGTAATAAAATTGCCTTCAAAAACGCAATTGGTGGTGCTGTTTTGTATGCTAATATTGCCCGTAATCATGCAATTTCGAACAACAAAATCGTCGATAGTTGTTGATCCCGTTAAGTTTATACCTGATAGCCTTAGACCTATGAGACGTGAGCCCGATGCTTCATCATAGTCGGAATTTAAATAGCACGCGTTTAGGATTGCGGGCAACGCTCCTATCGCCGTTGGATGATGCCCGGGGCCGATAATCGTTAACCTTTTGGTTAACGTGAAACTTGAATAATTTATGGACGAACCTTGAACCAAAATAGTATCGTTTGGCTGTGCCGCATCAATGGCACTTTGAATGGTGGCGAATTGCGCCCCACCGCCCACAGCATTCGAAACCGTGTGCTGTGTTGCGCTTACTTGGCTTGTGCCCAATACAAATGCTGTTAGGAGAAGAAGAGTATTTTTCATGATTAATTTTTAAGATAATGCAAAGAAAATCCGCAATTCGAAGCCCGTCAATCGCATAAAAGTAGGTTTCAATAACCTGAAAAATGCCGAACGAACTAAGCACAAAA
>JBKCHQ010000071.1:0-3623 GCA_046302715.1 Bacteroidia bacterium
TTTCGCAGCGTGAATGGCGTCGGAAGCACTACCGTCGCCAATTCCCCATCCATCCAGAATTAACAGAGCAACTTTTTTATCGGGCATGATTGTATGCGTTCATTTGCAGTTCAAAAATACTTCCTTTAGGACGATTTTCGCTTACCGAAATGTGAATTTGCTGCATTCGACACAAGTGAGCAACAATATACAAACCGAGTCCGGTTCCTTTGGTATTGCGTACTTCCTCGTTTCCAGAGCGATAAAATTTGGTAAAAATTCGCTTGCGTTCATCGGGCGCAACACCAACACCTCTATCGGCAATGAGCAACCTAATTGTATTTCCCTCTTTTTGGAGTATTAATTCGATGGATTGCTCATCCTCGCTATATTTCACCGCATTCTCGCATAGGTTAAGCAGAATGCTCTGCATAGCCTGCGCATCGGCATCAACTTCAAGCCCTTCTTGCAACTTGGTGATGAGTAGTGGTTCAGAAAAGCGAGCGTTAAACTGAGCGGTAAAGGCAGCGCACAATTCGCTTATGTTTAATCGCTCTATCTGCAAATGGAAGGCTTTGTTTTCGAGCTGTGCCGCCAGTAAAATGTTACCCACGAGTTGGTCGAGCCGTACCGTTTCGGCAATGCCACGCTCCACGATTTCTTTCTGCTTTTCGGGTTCTAAAACCCGACGTTGAAGTGTTTCGAGAAACAATTTAACGGCAGCGATGGGCGATTTTAATTCGTGAGTAACCGAAAGCAGAAAGTTCTTCTGTAAACGTGCGGCTTCGGTTTCGCGTTTAAAGGACTTACGGGTTTGAATTACACCTAATGTTAAAAGGCCAAGAAAAACAGCTCCTTCGCCTAAGATCATCAATTGCTTTTTGCGGATTTGCTGGTGATAGGCAATCTCGGTCTGGGCGCTCAGTCTGATATTCTCGTCATTGAGATCGAACAACAGATACGACCACCAGGCAAACTGAAGAAAAACATACACCACCAGCAGGTAAAAAACCAGCAGAGGCCGCGGGGTGTTTTTAAAAAACTGTTCCCGCATCTTTTAAGATTTTAAAACGTGGGTTTGAAGGATTTGGAGAAATCGGTCCAAGACTCATGCTGGTAATGGTTTTCGCCAAAGTAACGCAGCGGCCCCTCGATTTGTTCGGGCGTTTGGTAACCGGGCAATGGACTCAATAAATTAAAGTTCTCGTCCAAAAACACAAAACTCGGATAGGCCATCTTACCCTGAAGCAACGTTACCGCAAGCCCATGTGTTCCATTGCGGCCTTTTTCGGGCATAATGGCATACGTTGTATCTCCAATAACAATGGGCCCTTCCTTTTCGGCATTAAACTTAACCGAATAATAGTGCTCGTTCATGTATGCTACTACTTCGGGGTCGGTAAATGTTGCCGCATCCATCTTTTTACACCAGCCACACCAGTCGGTATAAAAGTCGATGAAGATTTTCTTTTTTGTTGTTTTAGAGGCTTCCATCGCCTGATTAAAACTCATCCAGTTAACGTTTGCTCCCTGCGAGCAGGCGCTGAGTGGAAGCAGCAGTAAAATTAAATAGCGCATCATTTTTCGTTCGAATTAGGATCCATCAGGTTACTCATACCCATCATCTGCTTCATGGTTTTTTGCATGCCATCGGTAGAGCCATCGAGGAAAATAACATTGCCCTTACCGTATTCAGCGAAGTTCTTCACTGCCTCGGTCCACATGCTGAACATAATCATGGAAGTATCAAGATTGGCTTGCTTAAGTTCGGCAGCGGCTGAGTTTAATCCACGGGCTACTTCCTGACGGAAAAGCGCCACACCCTGTCCGCGCAATTGTGCAGCCTCGCGTTCGGCTGCGGCTGCAATCTTTATAGCATTTCCATCGGCTTCAGCGGCCTTGGTTTTGGTAATGAGCAATGCCTGTCCTTCGTTTTCGGCGGCGGCTTTCAAGTTGTTTGATGCCACTACCTGACTCATGGAGCGCATTACCGCTTCATCGAAGGTGATGTCGTTAACTTGTAAATCCTGCAGGTGGTAGCCCCAATCTTCGAGGTGCGTGTCGATTTGTTCTTTTACGTGTTCTACAATTTCGCGGCGTAATGAAAGCACTTCAGCTTGCTTTTTCGTAGCTACAAACGAACGGATAGAACCTTCGATGGTACGAATAAGCGCCTGCATGAGGTTTTTCTCATCGATAAACTTAAACGCTACCTTCTTGATGGTTTCTTCCTCAGCATCCATCACCGAAAAAAGCACCATAGTTTTGAAGTACACATTAGCCTGGTCAATCGTTACAGCCTGAAACTCGAGTTCTACCGAGCGGTTTTGGGTGGAAATGCGTTTGAAGATTTGTTCGATAAAGGGAATCATAAGGTTCAAGCCGGGATGCAGCAAACGGCGGTACTTACCAAAAACGGTTACCACAGCAATATTGCCTTGCTGAACGGTTTTGAAACCCATAAAAAGAAGTGCGATTAGAAGCACTACAACGATGAGATAGGGAGGAAATGGCATAGAGAAAAATTAATTGTTTAAGATTTATTTTACTTCTCCCATTAATTTACGCACCAAGGGAGAGATGGCTATAATAACAACACCGGCAATTAATGCATAAATGGCAAATTGGCGGTAGCCGTCGGAATAAATGGTTAATTTTTCGAGCGCTGTAGCATTCTCGGCTGGTGAGATGGCCGCGCCAAACAAGCCGGCTACATATTGTCCATACGCACTCGCGAGGAACCACATGCCCATCATGAATCCCTGCAGTTTATGTGGAGCCAGTTTGGTCATAAGCGATAAGCCAATGGGCGACAATGCCAACTCACCAAACGTGAGCACGAAATACGCTAACGTGAAAACATTCAGCGAAGCAATGCCATCTGCACCTGCAGCAAATTTCCCGGTAAAGAAAAGGTAGAAACCTGCACCCAGAAGGATAAATCCAATTCCGAATTTCACGACCGAGTTGGGTTCCAGCTTCCGCTTATGCATAAACACCCAAAGCAAACCGAGAAGCGGTGCAAAAATGATAACGAATAGTGAGTTTGATGAATTGTTCACCATATTTGGGTCTATCGCCATGCCCAGTAAATCTTTGTGCAAGTGTTCGGCTGCATAAAGACTCAGAGAACCACCTGCCTGTTCGAAAATGGCCCAAAACACGACCGAGAATAAAATAAACACCAGCGCGGCAACCAATTTCCCGTTCTCTTCGCGGTTGAGTTTGGTCATTTCGTAACCCAGATACACCAAGCTAAACGGACCAATGAAATACATAAAGTAATCGGTGTATTGGGTATTTGAAACCATGAGGATTACCAACGGGGCGCAAAGCAATGCACCGGCATAAACCGCCCATTCGTACCAGCGTTTTTCGCGCACGGTTTTAAAATCGATGGGAGGCAGACCAATAGGACCTAAACTTTTATGTGTGAAAAGGAAAGTAAGCAGGCTAATGGTCATCACTACGGCTACCAATCCAAAGGCCACATTCCAACGCAAAGCTTCGGGAATAAGGCCCGAACCGATTTCGCCTTTCCCAACGCCGATCATTAAAATACCACCAAGGAAGGCTCCGATGTTGATGCCCGAATAAAACAGCGAGAATCCGGCATCGCGGCGTGGATCGCCCTGGTTATACAA
>JBKCHQ010000072.1:0-2293 GCA_046302715.1 Bacteroidia bacterium
ACATCATTAGCTGGGACACTGAAGATAATGGAACCATAATTCACAACGTGCCATCCAATTCGGCCATTTATTTCTTCCCAATGGGAGATGCGAGCAATTACACCCCATTTGAGGTGAATATGAATGGTGGTACATTAGCAAATGCTACACTCACCGGTAAAGTACGTCCTTCGAGCCATCCGGCTTTGGGTACCTCGAGCCATTATTTGAGCAGATTCTGGACCATTGAAGCAAACGGCATAACCAATCCTAATTACGATGTTCAATATTCGTATGCAGAATCAGATGTAACCGGTGCCGATGCATTCTTGTTCCCGCTTAAATTCAGCAGCGGTGGCTGGCAAAGCTGTATCGAAAGTGCTTCAAACGCCATGATTGGTAACGGCAGTGTGGTTACAGGTTCCAATACCTTGGTATGGACGGGCTTAAATTCATTCAGTGAGTTTACAGGTTCAGGAACAGGTACAGCGCTACCCATCGAATTGCTCAGCTTCACCGCCGAACCTACAGTTAATGTAGTTAACCTAGAGTGGATTACTGCTTCGGAGATCAATAACAGCTATTTCACCGTAGAACGCAGCACCGATGGTGTGCATTTCGAAAAAGTGGTGGAGCAAGCGGGCGCTGGCAATAGCAACGGCATGCGCAGATACGATGCGGTTGATAACAATCCATACGTGGGTGTAAGCTACTATCGCCTCAAGCAAACCGACTTCAACGGCGACTTCAGCTACAGCGATATGGTGCCGGTTAATTTCCTTGGAGAGAACCGCGTGGAGCTGAATTCAATCTTTGCCGATCGTGCCAACGGAACCTTGAATATTCGTTGCACCAATCCGGCAAATGCTGAGATTAGAGTGGAGATCTTTGATTTGAATGGTCGTGCGGTGCATCAAAGCGCTGAAGGCAAGGCCGACAAAAACTGGAGCGGCAGCATTGGAATTTCGCAACTGAGCAGTGCGAGCTATCTCGCTCGGATTTGGGTTGCCGGTAAGCCCATCCACGCCAAATTTATTTACTAAGCAACCTCCTAACCTTAATTTTTATTTCATGTGTGTAAAAACGTCTGCTCCTAAAGGGCAGGCGTTTTTTATTGGAAATCGCCCGCTGTTGGTCGGCAATAGATTCGGAATTAATGCAGGTAGCGACATTTATGGTTCACGCTGCGCATCAGTTGCCAAGTCTGCTTAATATCAATTTGCACAATGAAGTTGTACAATTCGTAAATGCCGAAAGTACCAGGTCGGCCAAGGTTGACTCGGCCGGTCCCCCCCTAGGCCCTTGAAGCGTAAACAGCTCGAACTTTTTGAATTCCGGAAATAAACACCCTTTTTCGCTACGGAATGAGTTTTTGCGCCGTAGCGAAAAGGGGCAATTGGGTGGTCGATTTACCCAATCTTTGATGAAAAAGAAACTAAAAATCAAGGAAAATGAACAAGGACTTTTTCAGGTTCGAATATGTATTCGTTTTAAACGTTTATAATCGATTATCAACGGCTGTTTGTGTTGGAGGTGGTAGCTTCGCCTTGGGAAGGGGGGGATAGGATTCCTACGAAAGCGAAATGAAAAAGTCAAGCGATATTTATCAAACCGATTGTTTATATCGATGTCTAAATCTAATAAGGGAACCTGATTCATCAACAGATGTCTAGCCAATGACCATTTCGATTACCCGTTTTAAACGTTTATACCCGTTTATTAACGGCTGTTTGTGTTGAAGATGGTAGCTTCGCCTTGGGTAGGGGGGATAGGATTCCTACGAAATCAATCACATTTAATCAAGGATAACATACCAACACGGTCGTTAATAATAAAAAAATGGAGGCGAAGTTATTTTGCGCTTACTGTCCTTCAGTAAATATCGAACTGAATAACTGGAATATTATTACCGACTGTTTTAAAATTGCGTATATGGGCTTAAACTCTAATCAATAACTTTATAATTTTTATACTCTCCCGGGCGCCATCCTGTCAACTTATCAAGAAAGCGAGCTATTCGGTAAGTAAACTTTAAGTTCTTACGACCTACATCAATGGTTACTTCCCAATTTTGCTTTGAAATGCGTTCTTGCATGACTTCGGGGTGCGAATCAACAAACAAACGCACCGAATCAATGCCCGCGTAGTCAAAGGCATTATTGTTACCCACATGTTGATTAACCCAATCGTCGCTGTGCCATAAGCGGTGAAAAAAGCGTTGTTTTGCCTGTTGTAGTTCGGGCGGTTTTACCCAACCATAATGATGCATGGTAGCTTCAGTTCGCCTTACACACAATTTACGGCCATCTTTTCT
>JBKCHQ010000073.1:0-7985 GCA_046302715.1 Bacteroidia bacterium
CATTGTGAGGATGCCGCAAAAAGCATTACCGCCTTAAGCAAGCAGGCGGATTTCCCGAAAGTGTTTATTTTCTTCATGGACGAAGAAACCGACAAGATTCCGGCATTCTTTACTACCGCCGGAAAGAAATATCCCTATAGAGTATTGGATGCGGGGCAGTTCTGGACATTATTTGGTGATGGAAACACTCCAGGCGTATTTCTTCAGTGGAATGGAAACCCCGTTGCCAGTTTCATTGGTACTGACGACAAAGGATTTACTGCGGCTAAGCTTAAGGCCGAACTGGCTAAAATGAAATAAGCCCCGATTAGTTCGAGGCTTATTTCTGTTATTTTAAATATTGAATATATCAATACTTAGCTTCCGCAAGCTTCGCATCCTTCGGGATTATCGAGGGAGCATGAAATATCGCTCATTCCCTGAATGGATTCTAACACACCTGCAGCATGCAATTCTGGTTTAACTGCTTCTGGTTTGTTGTTTACAACCGGTGTCATCGCAGGTTCGGCCTGCATTTGAACCGTAAACTTAATGGCATCGGCTGCAGCTTTAGTGCGCAGGTAGTACATTCCTGTTTTCAAGCCTTTTTTCCAGGCATAGAAATGCATTGAAGTAAGTTTTGCCATGTTTGGTGCTTCCATGAAGATGTTGAGCGATTGCGATTGACAAATGTATGCCCCGCGATCGGCGGCCATATCGATGATGGTGCGCTGGCGAATCTCCCATACGGTCTTGTAAAGTTCCTTGATATTATCCGGAATTTCAACGATCCCCTGAATGGAGCCATTAGCTGCAATAATTTTGTTTTTCAGATTTTCGTTCCATATACCGAGGTCCACTAAATCGCGCAACAGATGTTTATTTACGATAGGGAACTCGCCCGACAGCACACGACGTAGATAAATGTTTGAAGTATAAGGCTCAAAACATTCGTTGTTACCTAAAACTTGCGAGGTTGATGCTGTTGGCATTGGCGCCAATAGTAATGAATTACGCACCCCATATTTTGCTACTTCTTCCTTTAGAATATCCCATTCCCAACGGTTTGTAGGCGTTACATCCCACATGTCGTATTGGAAAATCCCTTTCGATACGGGCGAACCGGCATAACTTTCATAGGGACCATCACTTTTAGCGAGATCTTTCGATGCTGTCATTGAAGCATAGTAGATGGTTTCGAACACTTCGCGATTGAGTGCTTGTGCTTCGTCGCTTTCAAAAGGTAAGCGAAGCAGGATGAAGGCATCGGCTAGTCCCTGTATTCCAATACCGATGGGGCGGTGGCGCAGGTTTGACCGCTCTGCTTCGGGAACGGGATAGTAGTTGTAATCGATAATTTTGTTGAGGTTGAGGGTAATCTGATAGGTAACATCAAACAATTTCTGATGATCGAATTCTCCGTCTTGAATAAAGCGTGGCAATGCGATGGATGCTAGATTACAAACTGCCACTTCGTTTTCGTCGGTATATTCCAAAATTTCGGTACACAGATTCGACGATTTAATGGTGCCCAGGTTTTGCTGATTGCTTTTACGGTTACATGCGTCTTTATAGAGCATGTAAGGCGTTCCAGTTTCGATTTGAGCCTCTAAAATCGCCGCCCAAAGTTCGCGTGCCTTTACCGTTTTACGCTGGCGGCCTTCGGCTTCATATTTTTCATATAAGGCTTCGAATTCTTCACCCCAGCACTCGGCCAAGCCGGGGGCTTCGTTCGGGCAGAATAAACTCCAGTCGCCCTCTTCTTCCACTCGTTTCATGAAGAGGTCAGAAATCCATAAGGCATAAAATAAATCGCGGGCACGTACTTCTTCCTTACCATGATTTTTCTTTAGGTTGAGGAAGTCGAAAATATCGGAGTGCCAAGGTTCGAGGTATATGGCAAAGGATCCTTTGCGTTTCCCGCCGCCTTGATCAACATAGCGTGCGGTGTCGTTAAACACGCGCAACATCGGAACGATACCGTTCGAAGTGCCGTTGGTGCCACGGATGTATGAGCCGGTAGCACGCACATTATGAATGCTCAGACCAATTCCTCCGGCGCTCTGACTAATTTTAGCACACTGCTTTAGGGTATCATAAATGCCGTCGATGCTGTCATCGCGCATGGTAAGCAAAAAGCAGCTCGACATTTGCGGTTTTGGTGTTCCGGCGTTGAACAGGGTAGGAGTGGCATGGGTAAACCAGCGCTCCGACATCAATTCGTAGGTTTTAATGGCCTGATCGATATCGTTTTTGTGAATGCCTACCGCTACACGCATGAGCATGTGTTGCGGTCGCTCGGCCACCTTACCGTCTATTTTTAGTAGGTAGGACTTCTCGAGCGTTTTAAATCCGAAATAGTCGTAGCCAAAATCGCGGTCGTAAATGATAGTAGAGTCGAGGATGTCTGAATTTTCCTGAATAATATGGTAAACATCGTCGGCTAGTAGCGGTGCTTTTGCACCAGTTTTAGGGTCAACGTAGTTGTACAAATCGCGCATCGTTTCGGAGAACGACTTTTTGGTAATCTTGTGCAGATTTGAAATGGCAATACGCGATGCGAGCAAGGCGTAATCGGGGTGTTTGGTGGTCATGGAGGCCGCCGTTTCGGCCGCTAGATTGTCGAGCTGACTGGTAGTTACTCCGGGAAAAATACCCTGAATTACCTTCATGGCAACACTCACCGAATCAACATGAAGCGGGTCGAGCCCATAGCATAGTTTCTGAATTCGTGCGGTAACTTTATCAAACTTCACCGATTCTTGTCGGCCGTCGCGTTTTACTACGTACATAAAATTGAATTTTTTATTTAGGTTAGGTGGTTAAAAATCTACATCGAAGCGAATGGCGTTGTCTTTTTGATCGCTCATCACGCCTGCTTTTTGATATTCGGCAACTTTCTTTTCGAAGAAATTGGTTTTGCCTTGTAAGGCCTGCATTTCCATAAAGTCGAACGGATTTGAGGCATTAAAATGTTTGGTGTATCCAAGCGCTACCAAAAGACGGTCGGCAACAAATTCGATGTATTGTTGCATCATTAAGGCATTCATTCCGATTAGTGAAACCGGCAATGCATCGGTAACAAATTCTTTTTCAATTTCTACTGCCGAAGCTATAATTTCTTTGATGCGCGCCTCTGGCAGCTTATTGATTAAGCCTTTGTAGAGCAGACAGGCAAAATCGCAATGCAAGCCTTCATCGCGCGAGATGAGTTCGTTGGAGAAACTGAGTCCTGGCATTAATCCACGCTTCTTTAGCCAAAAGATAGAACAGAACGATCCTGAGAAGAAGATGCCTTCCACGGCGGCAAAAGCGATAAGGCGCTCCTGGAACGAGCCCTTCTCAATCCAGCGTAAAGCCCATTCTGCTTTGCGTTTAACGGCGGGAACGGTTTCAATAGCATTGAACAGATGCGATTTTTCGGCGGTGTCTTTAATGTAGGTGTCAATAAGTAAAGAGTAAGTTTCGGAGTGGATGTTCTCCATCATAATCTGAAATCCATAAAAGCAGCGTGCCTCAGGGTATTGAACTTCGTTCATGAAATTAACCGCCAGATTTTCATTTACGATTCCATCGCTGGCAGCGAAAAACGCCAGTACGTGTTTTATGAAGTGTCGCTCGTTATCGTTTAACTTTTCATTCCAATCGCCTAAATCGAACGACAGATCAATTTCTTCAGCCGTCCAAAAGCTGGCTTCGGCCTTTTTGTAAAAATCCCAGATTTCACTGTGCTTAATTGGGAACAAAACAAAACGGTCTTTGTTCTCTCTTAAAATAGGTTCATTCTCTGGAATGCTGGCAGGAACCAGTTCTTTAATTTCGTTTTCGATGGCAGATGATATCATAATTAATACATTGATTGTCAGATTTTTAGAGTTTTGTTAGCGGGAAATCAAGTAACATCTAACAGGGGTCATTGCTAGTCAAGGTGTTACCAAAAAAGCCGGTTGGAAAACTTGCTTCACAAAAATCGAAGTAAGGATTTAATGCCGCAATTCGTTTTTGCTAACATTTGGCCTCACTTATTCACATGGGCCCTGAAATGTCCATTTATCGTATGTTTTGGACTTTTTGAAGGGTTTGGGTTTTGCTTCGAGGCGGTGTTAAATTTTACTTTTGAACAGGTAAAGCCCCTATAAACAAGAATGTTAAATCAATTTTAACATTCAGGAAACACGGTTTTTATACTTACAATTTGCAATGTTCAAAGCTTTGTTAATTGCCCGCATTTTCGCGTTTGTATGTTTCCCAAGCTTCAGCTGCATCGGGCAGCATAGCATACCACGCTGCTCCATATGCGCGGATTAGCGGCTCTTTCAGGAATTTATACAACGGCACTCTTAATTTACTGCCGCATGTACAGGCGGGTTTGCAAATTGACCAAGTATGGTAATTGAGCGCCTCGGTATCGGCCAGTTTTTGAACACGAATGGGATACAGGTGACACGACAAGGGTTTCTGAAACGTTGTTTTTCCTGCCTTCCAGGCCAACTCAATGCCGCAATGTGCCTTGCCATCTTCTGAAAAAACAGTGTAAGCGCAATGTTTCCCTTCCACGAGCGGTGTAACATAATCGCCATCGCTGTCAATAACCCAGGCGCCTTCTTTTTCCAAAGCCGCTTTTCCACTTGCGGGCAAAAATGGACGTACTAGCGCCTGAATTTCTTCCAGAACATTCAATTCATCCTCGCGCAGCGGGGCTCCCCCATCTCCTTCCACACAGCAGGCGCCTTTGCAGGCTTGGAGATCGCACACAAAGTGTACCTCGAAGAGGTCTTCAGAAATCAATAAATTTTCTACCTGAATCATGCAACAAAATTAAGGTTTTATAAACCATTGTAAGAACTTTAACCTTGCGGCTACATGTCTTTTTTATAGGTTTGCACTCGATTTTGATTTTGTCAAATACTTAATTTCTTTTTATCGTTTTATGTCTCAGCCCGTCGAAGACCTCTTCAAAAAAGTAACGTCACACGCCAAAGAATATGGCTTTATTTTTCAATCTTCAGAAATTTACGACGGACTTAGTGCCGTGTATGATTATGGACAGAACGGGGTTGAGCTGAAAAATAACCTGCGCGAATATTGGTGGAAATTTATGGTGCAGCTGCACGAAAACATCGTGGGAATCGATGCGGCCATTTTCATGCACCCCAAGGTGTGGAAGGCATCGGGTCACGTAGATGGATTTTCGGATCCAATGATCGACAACAAAGATTCCAAAAAACGCTATCGCGCCGATCAGCTACTCGAAGAGCAAATAGAGAAATACGAAAAGAAAGGCAAATCCGACAAAGCCGCCGAACTGCAGCTAGCCATGAATAAAGCGTTGAACGATAACGATCTGCAGGCTATGCATGATTTAATCGTGGCGCACGAAATAGTTTGCCCCATAAGCGGCACACGCAACTGGACCGATGTGCGACAGTTTAACCTCATGTTCAGCACCCAAATGGGTTCGGTAGCCGACGATAGCGATGTAGTGTATCTAAGGCCAGAAACGGCGCAAGGGATTTTTGTGAATTTCCTCAATGTGCAAAAAACCGGGCGTATGAAAATTCCGTTCGGCATTGCACAAACCGGAAAGGCTTTTCGCAATGAGATTATTGCAAGGCAGTTCATCATGCGCATGCGCGAGTTCGAACAAATGGAAATGCAGTTTTTTGTGAAGCCCGGCACCGAGATGGAATGGTTCGAATACTGGAAAAAAGCCCGTCTCAACTGGCATCTTGCGTTAGGAATTCCTGCAAGCTCATATCGCTACCACGACCACGAAAAGTTGGCACATTATGCCAACGCAGCCACCGACATCGAATTTAATTTTCCATTCGGCTTCCGCGAGGTTGAAGGAATTCACTCCCGCACCGATTTTGATTTACGCAACCATCAGGAGCTTTCAGGTAAGAAATTGCAGTATTTCGACCCCGAATCTAATTCCAACTTTATCCCATACGTTATCGAAACCTCTATCGGATTAGACCGTTTGTTCTTGCTTACGTTGTGTTCGGCTTATCGTGAGGAATTGGTTGGCGAAGGAGATAAACAAGAAACGCGCGTTGTGCTGGCCTTACCTCCGCAACTGGCGCCCATTAAGGCAGCTGTTTTTCCGCTCACCAAAAAGGATGGCTTACCCGAAAAAGCTCGGGAAATAATGGATAAGCTAAAGCTTCAGTTTACCTGTCATTACGAGGAAAAAGATGCCATTGGCAAGCGATACCGCCGCCATGATGCTATCGGAACGCCGTTTTGCATCACGGTTGATCACGAAAGTCTTCAGAACGATACGGTTACCTTACGCCATCGCGACACTATGCAGCAAGAACGAGTGGCGATTGCAGACCTGGCACATCACATTTCTGCAAACGTTTCGCTTCATTCGCTTTTGGCAAAAACAACGATGTAATTTTTTTGCGCATTTAGTCGCGTTATAGCGGCAACCTAAGTACACTTTTCTAGGTATAAGGACGCATAATAAATTAGAATTATGCACGCCTTTACTGAAAAAGAACAACTCTACATGGTTGCCCGCAATGCCCAAATGCCTTTATGTACCCTTGATGCTACACTTCGCATAACATGGGCAAGCGCCGAATTTTACACCCTGTTTCGTTGCAATGAAGAGCAAAGTCATTTAATGCGACTCGATAAATTATTATTTAGCAACGCTCAACCCGATGGAGCATTTATGGCTTTATGGAATCAGGCGTATACCGCACCTCTGGCAGCGGCCGATTTTGAATGCCAGCCTAATGGGGGGCACAAACTGTTTTTAAGCGCCCATATTTTTCAGCAGGCCGAGTCTGAAGGTTTTATTGTAGCATTTAACAACCGAAGCGCCCATCTAAAGGTAGAGCGAGAGCTCAACGCTTTGCGAGATGAACACGAAGATTTCTTTCAGCACAGCGAGATTCCAATGTGCTACAATGAGCTTTCAGGAACCTTTATCAAGGCGAATAAAGCGTTTTGTAAATTGTTTGAATGCGATTGCAGCCAAATGGCGGGTCGTGATTTTATGGAATTGCCTTTTGACACCTACACCATTGAAGAAAAATTAAAAATGCGTCGCGAGGCAGTGGATGCCTTACGCGAGGTGCAGGTGTTTAGAAAAACGATAGAAATAAGCCGCCCATCTTCTGATAAAGGTATGTTTGAAGTGGTGATGCGCAAGAGTATTTTGGGCAACAAGCCTGTTATTGCAGTTTATCTTTTGCCGTTAACGGCCTCAAACCATTTGCAAGAGATTAACAACGACAACAACACCTTAAATAACATGCTTCGTAAGCCACTGGCTAATGTTTTAGGGCTGCTCGAAATTGCCCGTAGTGAGGCATTGGGTGCTACCAAAGTAAGTTTAGATAAAGAAACATTATCAAAGCTTTCAGATCAAATTAGTGAAATTCTGCATCAGTTAAATGATAATCATGCAGAGGTTCAAAGTATTCCTGAAGCATTGCCGGTAAGCGTAGATCGGATTTGGATTGTTGATGACGATCAAGTAATCACCTACATAACCGAGCACATGCTGCTAAATGTGGATAGTAGTTTAAAAATTAGCAGTTTTTTAAGTGCGAAAATGGCTTTGGAAAAACTTCGCCTCGATGGTGTTGCGCCAGATATTCTGCTTCTTGATATTAATATGCCTGGTATTACAGGTTGGGAATTTTTAGACCAATTAAACGCATTAGGACTAAAGGCTAATGTGTATATGTACTCATCGTCTATCGATCCCGATGATGTAAAAGAGGCACGTAACTATCCCATGGTAAAGGATTTTATCAGTAAACCACTCGATGCACGAACGATTAGGCAAGTGTTGGCTATTGGTGGAGAGCAGCGTAAGGTGTCGTAAGAGAAATGCCGCCTTATAGGTCATTGTCTCCCAAAATCGGAATTACAAAACGAATATTTATCTCTTAATGGATAGAGGTTGATTGCTAATCAGGGCGCAGCTTTACATCGTTCTTGAAAATGGCAAAAAGCTTATAGCCTTTGTTTCTAAGTGCTTG
>JBKCHQ010000074.1:0-17607 GCA_046302715.1 Bacteroidia bacterium
TGCAGATGTTCCAAATTCCCGATTCGAGCTGATGATTTTCGGCTAAACGCATCACGGCATCTACCAAATCATCAATGTACACATAAGAGCGGGTTTGCAATCCGTCGCCGTGAATCTCGAATGCCTCGCCCTTAAATGCCTGTTCTATAAATACCGATTGTGGGCCGCCCCACCAGCCTTGAGCCATTCCCGGGCCGTAGCATCCAAAAAAGCGCATAATCTGAAAATTCAGTCCAAATTCGCGACCAGCGGCAAATAACGCATGCTCCATTTGGAGTTTGCTTGCAGCATAGGCCCAGCGTTTATTTTCGGAACTTCCGAGCACGCAATCATGCCTTTCGGTAAAGGGCGGATGCGGATTTTTGCCGTATACATCGCTTGTAGAGGCGAATAACAAGCGAATATTGCGTTTTTTACAATAATTTAATACTGCAGTATTACACTTCAGATTGCCCTCCATGACCTCCCAGCCACTGCTGTAACGTGGAATTTTGGAGGAGGCAAGGTGGATGATCCCATCGATTTCACCAAAACTTAATCGCTCGATTTCAGCAATATCGTGTTGGATAAACGTGAAATTATCGAGCGACGATAAATCCGCTGCCCGACTTTTTGACCCCTTACTTAAATTATCAACACCAATTACGCTATACCCCTTATTTAGCAAAGCGCTGCAAACATGCGAACCGATAAATCCGGCCGCTCCGCTAACAAGAATTGTTTTGTTTGCCTGCATCCTTGCAAAGGAATAAATTTACTGCGCTACATTCACCAAGGCGATTATTTTTGTGCCATGTTTTATTTTCGACATATACAGGAAATTCGAAGTATTTGCCGCGATTGTGGCGTTTCTGTGCTATACGCTACCGGCGATTTGGTGTACGATCCTCATTTGATACCCGATGTGTTAGAACTGGTGGTTACCTTTATTCCCGAAAATGACGATTTGTATTTTCACAATTTTTACTTGCTGCAACAGGAGATTAGCAGTGTTTTGGGAATCCCTGTGGAACTTACCGACTGGGATCAGCTAAAAAACCAGGTCGTAAAGAAGCGAATACTGGAACACAGCGAGGTGATGTATAACCACAGTATTGATTCTGTCATATAAAGTAAGTTGGCTGTGCTATTTTCTTATTATTAAGGATGATATACCTATTCATCTGAAAGATAGCATTGATATTGACCTAAGTTAGAGCGCTCATCCTCTGCGATTTGCAGCTAATTAGATGAGGGACAATAGATGATGTTTGCTCGAAACTGCAAGTGCCTTTACGTTTTCCTCCTCCTTTAGAAATTCCTGCCTTTGTGAAACTTTAACCGCTTCTTAACCAGGTGCATTGAATCTTTTAAAGATTGTTGCCCCCCTATAAATCTCTGATGCATCGAACCGAGGTACCAAATCGACCGTCGAAAATATTGCCCGTAAGTCCGTTGTTATCGTACAATAATTGGTGGAACCAACCGTCATTGCTACCTGCCGATTGTCCTGCCCAATAGTAGCCGCCTGCATTTTTTTGAGTAAAAAAGCCAAATTGTGAACGGTAACCTCCGGGTACGGCCGAAAATCCACTTTGGTTGGTTGCACCTGCGTTAGGTGAAAACCATAGTCCGTTTCCTGCTTCAAGTGTTCCTGTAGTTCTTAACTGAGTACCGGCCGTGCTGCTGCCTCCAAAGGCATCGCCAAGTAACGACCATTCAAAATTATCGGGCACGTGCCAACCCGTCGGACATAATCCACGGCTATCTGTTACCGCATAAAAGTTGTAAATGCGGCCATACGGACAAGCATTGGAAACTTCATTCTGATAATAGCAACTAAAAGGCTGTAAAATGGAACTTGCCCATCCATTATTATCTGTTACGAGAAAAATCTGATCGCCGTTTCGGAATCGCCCAACGTTGAGGTTCTCGGCCATCCATTCCCTTCCGTTTACCGTAATGGTTTTGTACACATTGCCATCAATATCGGTTAAGGTGCCGTAGGTAACTGTTTCGTTATGTATGCCGGGCAATCCGCAAGTATGCGGCAACCCATCAACGGGTGGTGGATTGGCTGCACTCAGTCCAGGTATAATAATTGGCGCTCCGCTTCCAATAACTAAGGTATCGCCGGTTTCGCTCACATCAATGTTTATGTCGCCTGCAACTTTCGCATAGGGCACGCTAAGTAGCGGATTACTGCCTTGGTCAATATAACTTCCGCTTACCAAAACCTCCACTTGAAGATACAAATTACCTTGGCTCCAGTTAACCGTCTGTAAAGAATTTATTGCCCCCAACTGCACTGTGAACAAGCCATTTGCATTGGTTAATACTGCTTGCTCTTCGTTCCACACGATGGTACCTAAGGCCGAAAGTGCGCGCAGTTTAAAACGTGCGGTGGTATTAGTATTGGAAAGAATCTGCCCCGCAGCGTCTCGAGCCACGGCTTGATAGTTCATCAATCCAGGAACTTGAGCAATGAGCATCGAACTTAGCATGAAATTTAAAAACAACAGAGAATAGCGCATGACCTTGAATCTTTAGAGCGTGATGGTGCTTGAATTAATCTCTGATGCAGCGAACAGACATGCCACTGCGTTTTCCAAAGTTTGCTGTTTGAATAACAGAGCCCGGGTCGTGATAAAACGTGCGTCCGTAACCGTTGGTACTGTTCACCTCGGTCGAAGTCCAGAAATAGGCATTTAGCAAGGAGTTATTGGAAACTCCAAGGGCGGTAATAAAGCCGCCGGGAAGAGCCGAAAAACCACTTGTATTGGTTGCCCCTGTATTGGGTGCGTTCCATAAACCGGTGCCTGCCTGTGTTGTACCTGTGCTTTTAAGCGGTCCTCCTGCAAAGTTCGACCAATTAATGCCGCCCTGCGCAGCCGGATCAAACTGATTTATCAAGGTGCTCCATTCGCCCTCTGTGGGCACATGCCAGCCTGTTGGACATAATTGCCGGGCATCGCTGCACGCATAAAAATTGTAGAGTTTCCCATAAGGACAATCCAGCGAGGCGTCGCCGTTATAATGCGCCCAGGCACCTGACGTCGTTCCTGACCATTGTGTAGCGCTCAATCCCGAAACAATGGGGTCGCCGTTGCGGTAGGTGGTGGTTTTCAGATTTTCGGCCATCCATTCCTTATTCCCAATAACAATGGTTTTGTAGATGTTTCCCTCCTGATCGATTACGCTGTTATATACTAAACCAGCGTTTACCACATTTGCTGTTCCGCAGGTATGTGCCGTAGTGCCTGTAGAAGTGCCTGCACTTCCGCCGCCGCCATCACCGCCATTTCCACCACCAGATGCATTGGCGGCACTAATACCCGGTACTATAACGAATCCATCTTCGCCAATAAACAGCGTATCGCCCGTTTGACTTACATGGTATTTTATAGCGTCGGTATGAAAAGCATAGGGCACGCTGAGCAATTGCTGGGTATTGGTAATGGTGTAGGAATTACCCCCATTCAGATCAGTTTCGGTTTTAATGAAATATGGCCCGTTTGCCCAATCGATACTCGAAAAACTGCCGCTGAGCACATTGCCTCCGCCAATCTCTAGGTTGGTCAGGCCATTGGCGGTAGTGGTAGGATTATGAGTTTCGACATAAATCGCCGTTCCATTAGCGCTACCCTCAAGGATTGAGATCTTAATGCCCACGGTTTGGTTAGCCAGTAACTGATTGCCCGCGTTGCGAATTACACTTTGGTACGAAAATTTTTGGGGCGACTGAGCAAAACTAAGGGAAGTTGAAAATAGTAATAGGAGTAAAAAATAGCAGTTCCTCATTTTAATAATAATTTGATAGTGAGCAAATTTAATCAATCAAAACAGTATCTCGATGATGCAAGTTAAAAATACTCCTGAATTTGCATAATAAAAAAGGTACAGCCTTATTCTTCCTGATTTTTCTGGAAAGCGATGATAACAAAGACTTAAGTAACCTTTCCATGAAAATAATCCAGCACCTTCGATGCTTTATCTTTCCCTATTGCCGCTTCGAGTTGCTCAATGTTCGCCTCGCGTACTTTTTTAACCGATTTAAATTCGAGGAGAAGCTTTTCAGCTGTTGCCTTTCCAATGCCCTCTATTTCGTGTAACTCACTTTTTAAGGTTCCCTTGTCGCGGCGACTGCGGTGATGCGTGATGCCAAAGCGGTGCGCCTCGTTGCGCAGGTTTTGGATGAGCTTGAGGCTCTCGCTTTTCTTGTCGATGTAAAGCGGAATTGAATCGCCCGGAAAGTAAATTTCTTCCAAACGTTTAGCAATACCTATGATACTGATTTTGCCACGAAGACCCAAGGCATCAAGCGCTTCAACCGCAGCACTGAGCTGTCCTTTACCACCGTCCACTACGATGAGTTGCGGCAGTTCGGCTTTTTCTTCGAGTAATCGGGAGTAACGACGGGTAATTACCTCCTGCATGGTAGCAAAGTCGTTAGGGCCTTCCACAGTTTTTACATTAAAATGCCGGTAATCTTTCTTGCTGGGCTTGGCATCTTTAAATCATACCATGGCCGAAACCGGATAAGCACCTTGAAAGTTTGAATTATCAAAACACTCAATATGGCGCGGTACATCGGGTAGATGTAGATCTTTTTTTACCTGTTCCAAAATGCGCTTGGTATGGCGCTCGGGATCGACCAATTCCTGTTGTTTTTGCTTCTCGCGAATGTAATTGGCCACATTGCGCTCGCTCAGTTCGAGCAGTTTCTTTTTATCGCCGCGTTGCGGGATGTGAATGTGTAGCATTTCATCGTCTAAATCAGGCATCATCGAAACAATGAGTTCCTTGGCATTGCTCTGAAAGCGTTGCCGCATCTCGCCAATGGCAATGGACAGGAGTTCTTCGGCGCTTTCGTCGAGCCGTTTGCGCAGTTCTATGGTGTGCCCCTGCACAATGCAGCCATCCAATACTCGCAGGTAATTTACGTAGGCCGTTTTATCGTCGGTTTGAATTGAAAACACATCGGCATTGCTGATAGCGGGATTTACAATGGTGGATTTGCTCTTGAACTTTTCGAGCAGTTCGATGCGCTCTTTAAGCACCTGTGCCGCTTCGAAGCGGAAAGCCGCTGCTTCGTCCATCATGCGCTTTCGCACCAGTGAAATAAGATCGCCAATGTTTCCCTTGATGATTTGCCTTATTTCCTGAATCATTTCGCGGTATTCGTCCTCCGACTGGTAGCCCTCGCAGGGACCAAGGCAATTTTTGATATGATACTCGAGGCACACTTTGAATTTGCCTTTTGAAATGGCGCCGGGCTCGAGTGCCAGATTGCAGGTGCGACGTGGATACAAGCTTTTAACCAGATCGAGCAAGGTATGCATCACTTTTCCGCTGGGGTAAGGCCCATAATATTCGGAGCCATCGCGGATGACCTTGCGTGTGGGAAATACTCGAGGAAAGCGTTCGTTTTTAATGCAAATCCAGGGATAGGTTTTATCGTCCTTGAGGGCAACGTTATACCGCGGTTGGTATTTTTTGATGAGGTTGTTTTCGAGCAGCAGTGCATCGAGTTCGGTATCAACCACAATGGTGCGGATGTCGTTAATTTTCGACACCATTACACGAGTTTTACCCGAATCGTAATGCTCTTTTGTAAAGTATGATGTTACCCGCTTTTTGAGGCTTTTGGCCTTGCCGATGTAAAGCAACTTACCCTCGGCATCGTAATACTGGTACACGCCAGGTTTTTCGGGCAGTGCCTTGAGCAAAGTTTGGACGCGGGGAGCCGGTTCAGGCATGATGGCAAATTTAGGCGATTCTAATTAGGATTTATAAACTGCAGTGGCATGCCGTTGTTGTTCATAAATTGACAAATTAAATCTCCAGCTACATTTTATCCTCCAAAAATTCACAAATATCTTCTTTCGTCAAATGATAGGTATTGATGCCCAACTCGGCAGCCGTCTGTATATGTTGGATCGAGTCGTCAATAAATAAAGTTGACTCGGGCTTTAAACCTGCATCGGCAAGTACATGTTCGAATATTTGCTTATCGGGTTTACGAAGGCCGACTTCATAAGAAAGATAGAGCTTTTCGAAAAACGGCTCGAGTGACGGCAAACTATAGATTTGAAGCAAATAATGGTTAAACGCTTCGATATGAATTTCGTTGGTATTTGATAGCAGAAAAATACGATGGTTCTCGGCGGCCTTTTCGAGACAAAAGAGCCGCTGTTCGGGCAAATCAAGAAGAATTGAATTCCAAGCCGCCCGTATTTGATCTTCGGTTGAACCGGGCTTCACAAATTTTGACACCTCTTCAATAAACACCTCCGAGCTGATGCGACCGGTCTCGTAATCGTCGAGAAGGGTGGTTTGTGTTGCTTGCGAAAAATGCTTCGAAAAGTCCTCAATTCCTAGCGCCTTAAATGCTTTAACGGGCAACTGATAGTCTATATTTAGAATAACGCCGCCCAAGTCGAATACGATGGTGTCTATATGTTGATTCTGATAAATCATGCTGCAAAATAACGGAATGCAATTGTTTTTGCAATTTTAAGAATGCCGTGTATCTTTGCCAACCTTAATTCGATAGGGCTTGTAGCTCAGGGGTTAGAGCATCGGACTCATAATCCGCGGGTCGCAGGTTCGATTCCTGCCAGGCCCACCCTATTTCAAAGCACACTTTAATCGGTGTGCTTTTTTTATATGGATTAATTACTATGTTGTTGAATCAACTACAGGGTATTGATATCCTTTTCTCTTTAAAAACCATCATATTAATAACCTTTTATCAAATCTACTTCATAGAATAGACAAACCCGTCGCTATACACTAGATAAAAAGTGAAAAAATTAAGCTTAGGGCACATCGGCCACCCACTTGCATGGAGGCAAGCAATTGGAGAACCGAAAGCGAAGGATTGGTTTTTATCTAATTGATTTTCCATGCGGGCAATAATTCTGATAATTTTCGTCAATAAAAGATTGTAAAGTTATTGCTAACATTGGATTTGCAGAAATTAAAAATTAAAACGATTCGGTAAAAAATCACACCTTTCTTTTATTTATGTTTAACGAATATTATTTTGTATGCGCACATTCATTTATCTGATTCATATTCTGATATTTACTGTTACCCTCACAGCGCAAACGCTACCACCTCATTATTCGCATGTGCCTGCAAATGCCGGGGTTAACAATCTGTTTTTTAACGGAGGCGTATGCACTAAATTCCAGTTTATTTACACGCAGGCCGAAATTGCTGCGATGAATGCGCCTGTAAACGCAATACTCAGTATCGACACCCTGTGGTTTAGACATGGCGGTGGCGGTGGTGCTTTTACGCAGCTGAGCAATTTTGTGGTGCGCATGGGCCATACCTCACTTACGAACCCCGGCGCACAATTCAATACTAATTTTAATCTGGGCGCGCCTCAAACCGTGCTTTCTACAGCATCATACACCTACACGCCGCTTATTGGAGCTGCAGGGCAGCCCGACGATAATTGGACGTTCATCCCTCTGCAAACGCCCTTTGCGTATAATTACAGCGATAACCTGTGTATCGAATTTTCGTTCTCCGCTTCCAGTGGTTCTATAGCCGGCAATTTTGCCAACAATGGCGGCGCACCGGTTACGCAGTATGCCTCATCAAATAGCGCTACCACGGCCGATGGAAGCTCCTCCCGACCCATGCTGGGCATTTCGCGACAAGGTGGCGGGATTAATTGCAGCCCCGATGGAAACTGGTTTTTAATCAGCAATTACGATGGCGGAAATCTGAGTATCATCGTTGATCAGGATATCCCAGATCTAAAAATCGGTATTTGCACCTACGAACCGGTTAACGTATCGTTTTCCGGACCTTTCGTTGCTAATATTACCGAAGTGCGCTATGCCGGTTTTAACTCGGCGCAAAACAATAATAATTGTGGGTTCCCCATCTCGACTTCAACATTTAATGGTGTTGATGCGGGTTTGGTAACCCTTGAGGTGGGTCCGCCGGTAAACATTATCAGTCCACCCAATCCCAACAATATTTTGAATCAGCCAAATGGATACAATTTTGGTGTTATCTGTCTTGCAAGTTGCGACATAAATGCCTACCAAGGCGGCTGCAACACGGCCGATCAGGTAATCGACTATTTTCAGACCCAGTTTGGAGGAAGTCTGCGTGGCGCTGCGGTTCAATATTGCTGCTGGAGGAACGAAACACCGTACCGAGTAAGTCAGCTTTCGGGCAACTGCTGTGCAAATCCCGATGGTGGTGTGGCAACGGTTACCTACCCTTCAGGACCTTTTTGCACAGGTGATGGTGATGTTAGTCCGGTGTTAACGGGCGACAATTCAGGCACGTTTTACTCTGTCCCATCGGGTCTTACTATCGATGCTGCCACTGGCGTTATCAATCTTGGAAGCAGCACACCGGGCGATTATGAGATCGTGTATGCCCGGCAAATCAACTGCAACGAAGTGCTTATCACGTCGAACTTAACCCTAAATAGCGGCACATCCGAACCGCCTGCGTTCAGTTTCCCCAATCCCATTTGTGTTGCCAGCACAGCGCAAATACCGCAGCCTCAGAGTGGATTTGCATCGGGCGGAACATTTAGCGCCTCGCCCGCAGGGTTAAGTATTGATGCTTCAAGCGGAACCATCAATCCCGGCAATTCGCAGCCCGGCCAGTATGCCGTTAGTTATACCATTGCCGCCTCAACCTGTGGCGAAGCGCAAACGTTTACCTTCCCCAACCTCATAATTGAGCCCGTACAAGAGCCATATCCACTAGTATTGGGCGATACCTGCCTAACAACACCCTTAACTGTTCAGCTTGGCGGCACGCTGGGAGTGGAAAGTGTGCAATGGAACATGGGCGATCCTAATGGTGGTGCCAGCAATCTTTCTAACAGCCCAAGCCATAGCCATCAGTATTCGCAGGCGGGCAGCTTTACCATCACAGCCATCGTGCAATATGGATGCGGCACCGATACCATTACTCGGGTTATTCAAGCCATTGAGTCTGCTACACCGCAACTTTCGTTTGCCTACGCCAATGACCCGTGTCGCATGAGCAATACGGCCCCGGTTTTAGCGAGTGGCTTTGCTACGGGAGGAATATTTTCGGTGAGCCCTGCCCTACCCCTAAACAATGCAAACGGCACGCTCGGCGCATTGGGAAATACCGAAGGGGAATTTATCATTACCTACACGTATGCCGGTGGCAACTGCATTGCATCGGGCACATTTAGCGATACCATAGCCGTGCAGGCCTTTAGCGAAAGTTTGGTTGCGCAACCCGAAAGTGTAACATTAATTCTGGGCGATACTGCTGAACTTGGAGCAAGTGGGACACTAAATTATACCTGGAGCCCAGATGAAGGACTGAGTTGTAGCAATTGTTCGTCGCCGCTGGTATTCCCCTCACAAACAACCCAATATGTAGTTTCGGGCATCGACGCTAATGGTTGCCGAAGTATCGATACTGTGCTCGTTTTTGTGGATATTATTTGCAACGAGGTGTTTATCCCAAGTATTTTTTCGCCCAATGGCAAGGGGCCGCAAAGCAATGAAAACTTTTGTGTGCTTAGCGACTGCGTGGCGCAATTTAAACTGGCAATCCACAACCGTTGGGGACAACAGGTATTCGAAACCGAAGATATTAAACAATGTTGGGACGGTACCTTTAAGGGAACCGAAGCCGCCTCGGGAGTTTACGCGTATAATGTTTATTTAAGGCAATTGGATGGAACGGTGCTGAATAAAACGGGGAGCTTGGTGTTGGTGAAGTAGTGCCTTTATAAGCTACAACTTAACCCGCATTAAAAACTCTTCGCGCCGCGATTTTGAAATATCAATTTTGCTATCATCGCTTAAAATCAAATATCCGCCATTGCCTTTATGATACGCTTTTAATTCGCGCAGATTAATAATATGTGAAGCGTGAACACGGATAAATCTTTTTTATTCAACATCTCTTCATACTGTTTTATATTGCGCGAAATGGTGAGCGGACGCGCATTTTTAAAATGAAAGATGGTGTAATTACGGTCGGCTTCGCAACGAATTAAATCGCTCAGATTAAAAAACTCAAAGCCTTGCTGGGTGGGCAATGCAAGCCGATTGGTTTCGCCGTTAATCGATTCTACCAGCAATTGTATACTGTCTTTCATATCGGTATAATACGGATGATCCAAGGCTTTGTGCACCGCATTTACCAGATCAACCTTATCAAAAGGCTTAAGAATGTAATCGACAGCATTTACCTTAAATGCTTTTATGGCAAAAGAATCAAAAGCACTGATGAAAATTAGTCTGAAGTTTTTATGGGAGGTTAATTCCAAAAACTCAAAGCCACTTTGGTCGCCCAGCTCAATATCCAGAAAAACAAGGCTTGGCTCCAGCTGATTGCATAGCCAAACAGCTTCAGTACAGGTTGAAGCTTCGAAACTCAAATCCAGTTGCGGAAACTCATCCTCGAGCATGCAGATATTACTGGGGTTACCTCGCACGAAATTGAATTTTTCTTTGCCTACTGGCTCAAATCGAACGGCTTTCAATTTGAATTGGCCGAAAGCGAAGAAGATGCGGGCAATTGGCGGGCGTTTAGAAAGAGATAATCGAGTCTGGAAAAAAGCATCCCATTAATTGCTCATTCGGCTGCATAACACTTGCTAATTCTCCGTCGTTGTTCATCCCAACCCTAAACATAATTCAATTTTAATTTGTTATCTTTATCGTCTTTACGTTGTACGTTAAATAAATCTACCCCCAATGAAATTTAACATTTGCCTCGCATTGCTCGTTGTTATTTTAACTGTTTCCTGTAAAAAGGATAACGAAGAGATACCGACCGCCGATAAAGCAACCGTAGCCGTAACGGTTAACAACTCAAGCGGTACATCTGCGGTTAACCTCACCTCATTCGTTACCAATCCGCTCAATATTTCGTACCGAACCGATTTGCTCAAATACATTATCAGCAACATGAAATTGGTGCGCGACGATGGTACCGAAGTATCATTTCCCAATGTGGAATTGATTAACCAGGAAGACGCTTCAAGCTTGTCGTTTAACCTGGCTGATGTGCCAAACGGAAGCTATTCCGCCATGCGCTTTGTTTTGGGGCTCGACTCGCTGCAAAATGCAACGCTCGTAAATGGAGGCGATCTCGACCCCTCTGATGGAATGGTTTGGACCTGGAATACCGGTTATATCTTTCTGAAGCATGAGGGCCGTTTTATTGATTCAACCGGCGCGCAACAACCTTTTTTCTTTCATTACGGCACCAATAGAGCCTATACCGAAATTGAAGTTCCTATTGAAAATCTTACCATAAATGGAGAGATGCGTAAGTTACGGTTGAATTTCGATCTGGCGAAAATGTATTCCGAACCCAATCCCATAAGTTACTTTAGATATACCAACCAACAAAGCCTTACGCAAAGCGATCTGGCCTGGATTGAATTGTTAAAGGAAAATCTTAAAATATCCTTCACTGCCACCCTCGAACCATGAGGTTTTATGTTGCTATTACACTTACCGTTTTAATATTCACCTCATGCAGGAAGGATGAGCAGAGTGATTTTGAGGTAAATCCAACCCCAGTTGCCCTGGATATTCCGTCAAGTTTTCCTCAAGCGCTCATTCCGGCCGACAACCCACTCACCGAAGAAGGAATTTTCCTGGGGAGAAAATTGTTTTATGATCCCATTCTATCGGGCGACAATACCATTTCGTGCGCATCATGTCATATGCAAAATGCAGCTTTTGTGGATGCGGGGACACAATTTAGCCTAGGGGTAAACGGTGCCGTAGGTACCCGTAATGCCATGCCGCTGTTTAATTTGGCCTGGGGACCCGGTTTTTTCTGGGACGGGGGCGCTACAAACCTTGAATCGCAGGTTATTGGCCCCATTACTAATCCGGTGGAGATGCATGAAAATCTCGAACATGCGCTAAATGAATTAAAAGCACATCCCGAGTACCCCTACCTCTTTTTCAAGGCATTTGGCAGCAATTCCATCACAACGGCAAACCTTATGCGTGCTGTGGCCCAATTTGAACGTACCTTAATTTCTGCCGACTCCAAATATGACCGATATCTAAAAGGACAGGCAACCTTGACCGAGCAAGAATTAAATGGCCTTAATTTATTTACGGATATGAATAAAGGCGATTGCAATCACTGCCATGCCTTGGGCGGTCTGTTTACCGATTTTGGATACCGCAATACGGGTTTGGATTTTGATTATGCCGACGAGGGCCGCTATCTCATCACGCTGAACGAGGCCGATAAAGGCAAGTTTAAAACTCCTTCGTTACGTAATATTGCATTAACCGCACCCTACATGCACGACGGCCGTTTTGCCACGCTCATGGAATGTATTGAGCACTATAATACAGGCTTTGTGTTACATCCCAACCTCGATCCGGCACTGGCTTTCGTAAATCAGGGCCGCATGACACCACAGGAAATGCAAGACATTGTGGCTTTTTTAAATACCCTCACCGATTCAACATTTATCAATAATCCAAAGTTTGCGGCACCATAAACAAGGAACGTCCCATGGGATTATTTCCTATAATTGTGCCTATGAAAACGCTTACACTAACTTTTTCACTCCTTGCATTAGGCCATTACACTAAAGGCCAATGCAACTTTAACGCTTCCCTGTCGCCTCAATCTGTAATTCTGTGTCCGAACGAAAGCGCCCAACTTTCATTAAATAGTGATGCAGCCAACATTGCGAGTATTGTATGGTACAAGTGGCTTGGCTTTGGGAATTTCCAACCCGAAGTAATACCTGGTTTTGCAAATCAGGAGCAGGTTCTGTTGAACACCTTCGAACATTCGGGATATTATTTTTTTGCATCGGTAACTGTTGATGGCTGCACCGAAAACACCGATACGGTTTTAGTGGACGGATACCTGTTTTTACCCCCAGTAGTTGCACATGGCGGAACGGCTCAACTTACTCAAAACGGCTGGGAAGTGGCCTGCGGCCAAACAGCAACGCTTGAATTGATGATGCCGTACACCCAAAGCATCACCTGGTTTCGTAATGGAGTGCCGATGCCGGGCGAGACCGATAACCTATTGAATATTGTAGAAAGTGGATTGTACACCGTGCAGGGCGCACCGGAATTATGTCCTGCCCTTCTTACCCCGCTTGGATTAGAGCTTGAATACACCGTGTTGCCCGATCCAGAGGTTACGGTATCCGTTACAGGAAACCAACTCAGCGTTGCCGAAGGTATTTCGTGGCAATGGATGTATAACGGCGACTCACTTACAGGCAGCACACAAGCCTCACTCGAAGCACTCGAAAGCGGACAGTATCAGGTTTGGGTTGATTTTGGAGGGGGCTGCACGGTGCTTTCAGACCCTGTTGAAATTTTGTTAACCGGTCAAATGGGTTTATTTGAACATAAGTTAAAGGTATACCCTAACCCCTTTCAGGATTTAATTTTTCTTGATACCGACGAACATTTTCAGTTTAAGCTAATGGATGCGAGTGGCAGAGAAATGATGCGAGGCACTAATAATTTGAAAACAATTACCGTTGGCGATGATATTCCTTCAGGTTTCTATATTCTAGAACTATTTGACGGATTAAATTCAAATCGAATTCCACTAATAAAGAAATAGATTACTGGCTAATAATTTATGATTTTTGCCAATATTCCACTAAGGTTTTTTCTGGAGTAAAGTAAGCCACGTTCGTTGATAATACATGTGTTTTTCGCATTATTATGAAGTTCGATATATCTTTTAATTCCATGCACATCCGAATAATCGAAAATTTTCCCGCACTGTGTTTCTTTAATTAAATCAGCCAAATCTCCATCAACTGGTCCAATAGCCAAAACCGGCTTGCCCGAAGCCAGGTATTCGAAAAATTTACCAGTAATGATACCTTTATTATTTTCAACCTGAGGAATGACTAAAAGCAATATGCCAGCTTGTTGAAGAAATTCTATGGATTGGCGGTGGGGTACATGAGAAATATATTCAATTTTTGAGGGGGTTTTGGCAAGCCCTTCCTGCTGGCTTTGGCTTATTTTCCCTACAAATCGGAGTTTTACATCGGAGCCCAGCTCTTGAAGTGCCGTGATAAATCCATGCAGAGGATATTCATCAGAGAGCGTTCCTGTATAGGTGATGTTAGGCTCTACATCGGTTTGAGGTTGAGCGCTTTCAAAGTCGGTTTCGTCGAACCCATTGGGAATAATGTGAATCTTTTCTGAAATATTCTTCGTCGTTTTTGAAGCATAAATACGGGCAAGATCTGCGCTCACGGTAATTATTTTATCGGCATTCTCAACCACAGTTCGCTCATAGTTTTTATCCATCCACTTTGCCAGTGGCGTATGGTAAAACTGATTGTAATAATAGATGTCGGTCCAGGGGTCGCGCAAATCAGCTATCCATCGAATGTGTAACTGTTGTTTTAATTTAAGTCCGATAAGTTGAGTCGAATGGGGCGGACTGGTAGTAATAACCGTATCAATGTTTAAATCTCGAATAAGCTGTACGGCCTTTTTATATGCGAACGAATTCCAGCCTTTGCGTGGATCGGGCAACATAAAATTGCCACGAATAAACGCCATTAACTTGTGCTTGAACGAACGGTCATGCGCAGGACCAATGCCTCCGGTGGGCAATTCTTTTTTCCCGGTAAATTTTCGGTACCATTTAAAATAATCGGTGGCCTGAGTTGTAAACACCTTCGTTTCTTTCGCCACTTCGGCGCATAGCGTAGCATCCATAACAGGATATGCGGCAACATTCGCATCAACTGTGAGAACGATGGGCTCTATACCAAATTGGGGAA
The DNA here is from genome assembly GCA_046302715.1 of Bacteroidia bacterium. Lineage (GTDB taxonomy): Bacteria > Bacteroidota > Bacteroidia > M30B66 > M30B66 > CAMCXT01. The sequence goes on from JBKCHQ010000074.1 coordinate 14,777, forward strand.
GGTACTTAACGAATTTCAACCAGCGCTGAACGCCAGCGCCTCCTGAAGGTGGCCAATAATAGGTGATAACAAGCACCCTTTTCATTAAAACAAAGATAGCTTCCTAACCAATACATTTACACCGCCTAAAAAGATATTCACGATGCATTAATGGCATGATTTTTTTCGTTGATTTATAAAACAAATGAATCGTTTTGCATTATGACTGTTAAGTCGGTTTTGATTTCCTTAATTTTAACGAGTGGGTTGTTTTTTGCTTGTTCATATAGCAATAACGATGCTTCTGCTCAAACTTCATTCTCCCTGCAATTGGCTAAATCTGCAGTAAGTCTAACGGCCGATGATGTTGAATACGACCCTTCCTACTTCACCATTTCCTACCCCAATGGCGACGTGCCGGCTAATAAGGGTGTTTGTACCGATGTGGTAATTAGAGCCTATCGCAAAATGAATATCGACCTTCAAAAGTTGGTACATGAGGACATGAAAAAACGCTTTAACGAATACCCACAAAAGTGGGGATTAAAAGGGCCCGATAAAAATATAGATCACCGCAGGGTACCCAATCTGATGTGTTTTTTGGGCCGATATGGAAAAACTAAGGGAACCGGTAACACGCCGTCTGAATACGCGCCGGGAGATATCGTTTGTTGGGATTTAGGAAGTGGATTATTACACATCGGGGTGTTATCGGATGTGAAGTCGTCTGATGGCAAACGCTACCAAGTTGTGCATAATATTGGCGCTGGCCAGATTCTTGAGGACTGCTTGTTTCAATATAAAATCATAGGCCATTATTCTTTTGAAGGAAGTAACACTAAATAATCACATATTAAAATGAAACAAAAAATTAAAAAATTTTTGCGCAATACTTACCGCTTGATGCTTTCAGACAAGGGGCAACAAAACTGTATTTGGAGCGATGTTAAAAAGCTTTATAAAGAAAACAACTGGAAATACTCAATCATTGAACAACCCGACGTACGAGTAGTTCAGGTGGTATTTCAGGTAGCCGATAAAGTATTTTTTGAGTTTGAAACGATTTTAAATGAAAATGACCTCACCGTGCGCACCCTTTTGCCCTGGAATTACGATGAGGATATGGCGCAGGAAGTATTTATTATGGCTACACATCTTAATAATCTTTTTCGCTATACAAAAATTAATGTATTGCCCGAGTCGCGTGAAGTAGGCATTCAAGTTTCAGCATTTCAAGCAATGGCGCTGGTAAACACTTCTACCGCACAACAATTGTTAAATATGGTTTACGAAACTGCTGAAGATGTTAACTGGGCATACCGTCGATTATTGGAAACACGTGAGCCACCAGCTTTGATATTCGCTGAGTTTTTGGAACATCTTAATGCCAAAGAGGAAAAGAGCGGGTACAATTCAGCTGAAAATTAATCTATAATTGGTTAATTGACGGCATACCAGATTTAGCATTATTTACCCTTTATTAATTTAGGCTTTTGAGATTTCCGTTTCTATTCACAAAGCTGCACGAAACCCTTTAAAATTTTTTCATCACACACCCCTTTTGCCTGAATGGTGTAGTAATACAAATCGTTCTGGCAAATAACGCCATTCCCATTCAAATCACCAGCCCACCCGTCGCCTAATTCGTTTCCACGATATACCACCTCTCCCCAACGATTATATACCGTGAACGAATAATTCACATGTCCGGATAGAATTGGCTTAAAATAATCGTTGATTTCATCACCGTTCGGAGTAAAAGAATTCGGCGCAAAAATCCTCAGGTCTTGATTTACTAAAGAAAAAACTGTTGTAGTATCGTCGGCACAGTTATAAGCATTTTCAACCCATAAATGAACCGTATATTCTCCAGTTTCTGGAAAAAAGAAACGGTCATTTTGTTTGTCCGAATTTCCTATACCTTCTATGGTCCATTGCCATGAAACTGGTTTGTTAATGCTTATATCTTGGAACAAAACATGATTAAAACTGCAATCGGTTTCAGGTATTATGAGCATATCGGCAACCGGCGCATCTAGATTACCCACTTCAAAATTAAAACTACGACTGCAATTATTTAAATCGCTAACTTCCATAACATTAGCCCCGCCTTGAAGTCCAAACTGATGACTTCCACCAGGCAGGCCATTCCATGTGTAGACATAAGGCGCAACTCCTCCATTTGCAGTTACAACAGCGTGTCCCTGAAACCTATAACAAGTATCCGCAAAACTCTCTAATATCGCCTGAAGTTCAGGCGGTGCTAATAGTGCGTAAGAAGCTTGAAGGATACATCCGTTATCATCGATAACCGTAACGTTATGAATGCCTTCTGCCAAATTATTAACGCTTGGCTGATTTCCATTACCATTATTCCAATTGTAAATATAGGGTGGAACACCACCTTCAGGTGTGATGGTTATTGATCCATCACTTCCACCAAAGCATGAAACCTGAAATCCATTATAATCACTAAAACTAAAGGTATCCACTTCAAGTGGTGTAGGCTCAGTAATTGCTAAGGGCACTTCTAGCGTATCGCACTGATTTGCATCCGTTACATAGGCTGTAATACTTCCTACACCGAGTCCTTGAGCTAGGGCTCCATTGGTTCCGTTAGACCACCAAAAACTTAAGGGAGCTGTACCGCCCGAAGCAGTGGCATTGGCACTACCGTTTGTACCGCCAAAACAGCTCACCGAAAAGCCGTTAAAATCGGTTGTTACATTGGCATTAAAATCTAATGGCGTGGGTTCTTCCAAATCTATTTGATTGGTGAGCGGACATCCGTTTAAATCGATAACATCAACTGTTGCTGTTCCGACAGCTAAATCGGCATTGGATGTGGCATC
>JBKCHQ010000075.1:0-2100 GCA_046302715.1 Bacteroidia bacterium
AAAGAAGGGTTTCGGAAAGCCTTTAGCTGAATGATCTATTCGATACGTTTTACCGCTGTTGGAATTGTAAACATACATCGCGGTGCGCCGTCCGGTTATGAGCAGCGAATCGTTGAGGGGAAAAATGCTCAGCACCTCCTCGAGCAATACTGAATCCAAACGTGTAGATTTGAAAGTGCCCAGGTCGAGCTTCCATAGACAAAAGGTGCCATAATAAATAGCCCCTTTGTTTTTAATAACTGCATAGGGCATTCCGTACACAGGCAAATTTTTTTCGGTTTTTCCCTGTCGAATTATCAGGCGGTCCCATGCACTCGCAATAAGCAAATCGGGTTCTTTTGACGTATTGAACTTTTCGCGTTCATCCAGAAGACCACGCATAGGCGAACCCGTGAAGTTTGCCCCGCGCGATGACTTAAAATAATTGGTAAAATGCCTTTCCGCAACAGATAAATAGTACGCACCCACATTGGTGAGCACCCAGAACCGATCTTTTCCTGCTTGCACGAATTTAATTATACCCTTGTTATTCTCCGATCCCAGGCCTTGTATTCCTGAAATATCGATTAGGTTGTTGTTGTAAACAAGATAATTTTTGTTTGCAGCATCACGGCATAATGCCACACTAACAGAATTTATTGCAGAGGGATAATATTGGGTGCTTTTCTCCCAGAGTAGTGGATTCGGGATTGGATTTACTGTAGAAATATCATTCCCTTCGGAATCCATTCGGTGGTATCCTGCATCTCCCAGTTTAATGTATACCAACTCGCCATTAGGCATTAGATGAACCGGCTGATTATATGGCAGTTCAGCCGAATAAGCCCCGCCATCAGCAAGTATGTATCCCTTATTTAGGTAATTACAATTAAGATACAGATCATTGCCACCTGCAATGAATTTAAACTTCAGGCTAGCTAAATCTAGGGCGATATCTTTAAATTCTTGATCCCATTGGGTTAAATTGCCAAGGAGTTTAAAATCGCCATTGGTATTTACACGCCAAACCTGAAAAGGCTTACTCTTTACGAAGAAGGTATTTCCCAGCGAATCGCAATGGATATTTAGGATGTGATCCTCCGGAAAAGGCAGTTTCGAAAATACCGACGAAACAGGAAGAAACGAATTGGTGTACACATCAAAAGCCTGTGCATAAGTCCGTACTTGATTTTCGGCATTGGTTTCGATTGAAATAACAAACAGATGTCCTTTTTTATCGGCCGCAACTTGTTCCGCACTATTTGATTTCAATCCGTTATTTATTCGAAACGATACAAAGTCTTTCCCATCAAATCGGCTCAATCCGCCAATGGTGGCAAACCACATAAAGCCCCGTGAATCCATGGTGGCATCGTTCACAAAACGAGAAGCAAGACCATCCTCCACCGAATAAAAGCGGTGATGCAAAATATAGTCATCATTCCCTACCTGTTGCCCGAAAACAAAAGCGCTGCTCAAAAGGAAGGACAACAAAAATTTCAAACCCAGCATTGAACCACGGGATGCATTTAGTAGCGAAAGGAGATTAATTTCAAGACGAGGTTTCAAATGCTTCAGGCTGAACTAAAATCTACCATGCACCGATAGACAAGGTTCGAAAGTACACATCTTTTCGACCGAGGCATCGCAAAGCATCAATTTATTGATAGAATAGAGCTGAGCGCACATTGCAAATCAATGACTCCCTGAGAACGCTTTCGGAGAAGTATCGATGGATGTATATAAGGAATTTTCGACCGAATTGACCACGCAAAAGGACGCAATTTTGAGCGAAATTGGTAAGCGCTTAGAAAATTTATCGAACCCCGAAAATTGATAAAATTCGCATGCGAGCTTTCTGTAAACCTCAGTAAAAAATGGGAGTTGGGAGAAACTACCAAAAGTAGCAGTTCCAAAATATGCTCTTTCCCAACGGCTTGGTCTACGATTCAGAAAATAACGATTATCGAACCCCGAAAAATAAATTCGGCGATCTCCTGCATCGCTGATCTATCAAGGGATTTAGAGAATGAAAAAAGCCGAAATTTTCGAAAAAACTCGAAAAATTCCGGCTTGGTACCCGGAGCCGGGGTCGAACCGGCACAACCGTGAAGTTATTGG
>JBKCHQ010000076.1:0-62978 GCA_046302715.1 Bacteroidia bacterium
AGAAGATACCATTAGAGCTATCTCGATGGACTCATCGGATGGGTTACGTCGCGGAATGGATGTTGTTGCTACAGGAAAGCCGATTACGATGCCTACAGGCGATCAAATTAAAGGAAGACTTTTTAATGTAGTAGGCGAAGCCATTGACGGTATTGGCCCTGTGAGCAATGAGGGAGGATATTCTATTCATCGCGAACCACCAAAATTCGAAGATTTATCTACATCTTCAGAAGTGTTATTCACTGGCATAAAGGTTATTGATCTTATCGAGCCGTATTCTAAAGGGGGTAAAATGGTCTCTTTGGAGGTGCGGGTGTTGGAAAGACTGTATTGATTCAGGAGTTGATCAACAACATCGCGAAAGGATATGACGGATACTCGGTTTTTGCTGGAGTAGGTGAACGTACGCGCGAAGGAAATGACTTACTCCGTGAGATGATCGAATCGGGTATCGTTAAATATGGTAAGGAATTCGAGGAATCATTGCACCATGGAGGATGGGATTTGAGTAAAGTTGATAAAGAGCAGTTGAAAGAATCACAGGCTACATTTGTTTTCGGACAAATGAACGAGCCTCCGGGAGCGCGCGCGCGAGTTGCACTTTCGGGATTAACGATGGCTGAATATTTCCGTGATGGTGGAAGTGCTTCTGCAGGATCTGCGGGTAAAGACATTCTTTTCTTCATTGACAACATTTTCCGCTTCACGCAAGCAGGTTCAGAAGTATCGGCTCTTTTGGGTCGTATGCCTTCTGCGGTAGGTTATCAGCCAACACTGGCCACAGAAATGGGTTTGATGCAGGAACGCATTACCTCCACTAAAAACGGATCTATTACATCGGTTCAGGCTGTTTATGTACCAGCTGATGACTTAACCGACCCTGCCCCGGCTACCACCTTTGCCCACCTTGATGCTACAACAGTATTGAGTCGTAAGATTGCCGAGTTGGGAATTTATCCGGCGGTTGACCCCTTGGATTCAACATCACGTATCCTTACCCGCGACATTGTAGGCGACGCTCATTATGACTGCGCGCAGCGTGTAAAAATGATTTTGCAGCGTTACAAAGAGCTGCAAGACATCATTGCAATTTTGGGTATGGACGAACTTTCTGAGGATGATAAGCTAGTAGTGAGTCGTGCGCGTCGTGTGCAACGCTTCCTTTCGCAGCCGTTCTTTGTGGCACAGCAATTTACCGGTTTAGAAGGTAAGTTTGTATCCATCGAAGACACTATCAAAGGTTTCAATATGATTATGGATGGTGAAGTGGACGAATATCCTGAAGCGGCATTCAACCTTGTTGGTACCATTGAAGAAGCTATTGAGAAAGGTAAAAAATTGATCGCAGAAGCTGCTCAATAATTTACGCATATGATGCTCGAAATTATTACACCCGACAAGAAGCTTTTCGAAGGCGAAGTTAAGGCGGTTACCCTACCCGGTATTGACGGATCATTAGGCATATTAGACAAACATGCGCCTTTAATTTCCGCTCTCAGAAAGGGAGAAATTGAAATTACTGAAACAGGCAGTACTAAAACAACATTTCAGGTTAATGGAGGTGTAGTAGAGGTGCTAAAAAACAAAGTAATAGTACTCGCCGAATAAGTTTGTTTGAAACTATTTTTGAAAAGCTCCTTCTAAAAGGGGCTTTTTTTATTTACCTGAAGCGTGATGAAAATCGAAAAGAAAAAAGTAACTACTTGTCAAATTATTTGATTATAGTCTGCGGGTTTGATAGCGATAGTTAAATTATTTACAAATAAACATTTTAGATGGTCTGATCACCATTTATTCAATGAAGCAAGGATTAGAATAGTCAATTATTTTAAATTTGCCTTGTGGAAGTATTACTACTGAGTATTTCGTCGCCATTAATGGCCATTTTTATTTTAATCGAAATCCTTTACAGCGCTGTACATAAGCAAAATTTATATGAAAGCCGTGATACCGCTGTGAGCATGTTATGTACCGGTTTAAATTTCTTAAATGATCTCGCTTTTCGATTAGTTACATTGAGCATACTTACATGGTTTTTTGAAGCAGGGCTACAGATATTTTCTGAGCGGGATGCCACCTATTGGATTATGCTGTTCCTTGCCCAAGACTTGGCCTACTATGTTTTGCATTGTGCTGATCACTATTGCCGTATTTTTTGGGCCATGCATGTAACGCATCATTCGAGCGAAAAATTCAATTTGGCCGTAGCCATTCGCTCTTCAGTATTTCAGCCGTACTACCGTGTTTTATTTTTCATACCACTTGCCTTACTTGGCTTTAGGGCATTAGATATAGTTTTTATGTACGCGGCAACTCAAGTATATGGTTTTTGGGTACATACAGAAACTATTGGGAAGTTGCCAAAATGGTTTGAATTTATATTTGTTACACCTTCGCATCACAGGGTACATCATGCTTCAAATGTAGAATATCTAGATTCAAATATGGGCATGGTTCTCATCATATGGGATCGTATTTTTGGTACGTTTAAAGAAGAGATGCCCGAAATTAAGCCTCGATTTGGCTTAACAAAAAATATCCATTCATACCACCCTTTTAAAGTCGTATTCCATGAATGGCAAGGTATCATTCAAGATTTAAAACAATCGCCGGACTGGAAAACTTCATTGAATTACCTATTGAAACCTCCGGGATGGAGTCATACTGGAAGGAGTTTAACCGCAAAACAAATGCGTGAAAAACAAAGCAAAACAAAGTTATGAACACAGCATTGTAAATTATTTTTTCAGTGAAATTTATTGTAAGTAATTTATAATTAAACAAATAAACAAATATGGATTAATTAAAGTGTATCTTTAACACAAAATTTACTTTAGAAAAACTTTGATTTTTTAAAGATTAATATATCTTTGCATGTAGAAGTTTCATCCTATAACAAACTTTGAGCAGATGAATAAAAAATTACCATACATTCTTTCGCTAGTGTGCGTTTTTGTTGGCATTAACGGTCTATTTGCAACACCAGTGCCTCCCGGGCCTACGATCATTCCAGTTGATGGAGGACTTTCTCTATTGATTGCAGCGTGTGTTGGCGTTGGTGCTAAAAAGCTTTATGATTACAAAAACACTAGGAAATCTGAGGAATAAAAATTCCTTTACTAACCATTTGTGTCAGAATCTAAATACAGGGGATTAAATATTTTTTTGATAAAAATATTTTGTTTCTACTTAATTTGGATAGTATTTGATGGTTTATTGTCTCATGAATTCCATATTGTTTCTTCAATATGGTCTTTGGGCTATCATATATTTCTAAAAATTATATTATTCGGATCTCAAATAGGATTAAATATCCTTGGATACGATTATGTTTCTGGCTATAATTCTTTGGCAATCATTGGGTCTTACGGGGTTGTAATAGGAAATCCCTGTGTAGGCTTTGGTTTAAGTTATGGTTTTACATCCTTAATTGCAAGTTATCCAGGACCAATCAAGAAAAAATTATGGTTTATTCCATTTGGTATTTTACTCATTAGTTCTATAAACGTGGCACGTGTTGTTGCTCTAACAACTTCGGTTTATAAAACAGGGGGCTTTGTGCAGATGGAGGAACACGATTTATTCAATAACATCATTTACATTTTTATTTTCCTGATGTGGATAGTGTGGGTTAAGTTTATTAATAAAAATCAACTTTAATCTTCTTCAATCACGCTTGAAATTGAGCTTTGCTAAATTTTCGAAGTCGCTCCCTAACTTCAGCCATGTCCGCAGGTATATCTGAATCAAAAAAATGACGTTCACCCGTTTTAGGATGCATAAATCCTAATGATTTAGCATGCAGAGCGTGTCGAGGTAAAATACTAAAACAGTTTTCTATGAATTTGGCATAAGAGCCACTCTTAAGTCCTTTTAATACAGCATTCCCCCCATAGGTATCATCATTAAAAAGGGTATGTCCTATGTGTTTTAAATGCACCCTAATCTGATGCGTTCTTCCCGTTTCTAGCCTACATTCAATCCAGGTTAAATAGCCGAATCGCTCCAGCACTTTATAATGCGTTACCGCATGTTTACCCTGTGATCCATCAGCATATACAGCAAACAATTTACGATCACGCACATCGCGACCAATGTGACCAATAATAGTTCCCTCATCCTGCGCTACATTACCCCAAACCAAGGCCTGATAGGTTCGTTCGGTAGTGCGCTCAAAAAACTGCCTGGCCAAATGCGCCAAGGCATATTCGCTCTTTGCCAGGACCATGATTCCAGAGGTGTTTTTATCAAGGCGGTGCACCAAACCGGGGCGAGGGTCGTTTTGACTGTAGATAGGCACATGTTGAAAGTGATACATTAATGCATTCACCAAGGTGCCGCTGTAATTCCCATAACCAGGGTGTACTACTAATCCGGCCTGCTTATTTATAACAATTACCGTATCATCCTCAAAGACGATTTCGAGCGGAATGGGTTCGGGCTTTAATTCAATTTCACGGGGTGGCCTTGCAAAAACGATGGCGATCACATCGCCAGGCTTAACCCGATAATTTGATTTTACCGGTTTACCATTTACATGAATATTGCCCGTATCGGCGGCTGCCTGGATGCGCGTGCGCGAAGTTTTTTCGAGTCTGTTTTGTAAAAACTTATCAATCCGTAACAGCTCCTGCCCTTTATCCACCACCGTACGATAGTGCTCGAACAGTTCGTCCCCTTCTGCAGTATGATCGGTATCCGCCCCCTGCAGCTCCTCGTCATTCCATTCAGGATCCATCAATTGCTTTTAATAAAACGTAAGGCTTTATGCGCCCCCTTTTTAGTCGACACACGCATTAAATACATCCCATCGGATAAATCAGCCACTTGTATTGATGCGTGGTTTAATCCAACACCAGCCTTGATCATCTTACCCGAAATATCCCAAACGCTCCAATCGAAATAATCGATGGATGTTGATTTTATATGAACCACATCTGAGGCTGGATTGGGGTACAAAAGCACCCCGTTTTCAGAGGTGGTCAATGCTGCATTACCGGTTGGCAAAATATAGGGATAACGGAAAACAGGGCGCATCATAAGTGTTCCAGCTGCCGAAGTATAAGGATACCAATTACCATCTAAATTGTAATAAATGCGATTGCTGTTATCGAAATTCAAATCAAAGCCCAGATTAAGTTCGGACGAATTTAACTGTGCCCAACCTATATAATACGTACCTGCTGGCAGCGGTAAGGGCGTATCTAAAGTATAGGTATGAAAAACGTTTAAGCCTTGATGATCGGGATAGGCAACTTCTTTTTCGAGCAATAACGTACCTGGTTGATTGCTGCCTGCTGCCCAAATCATTAAATAAAAACTCTGCCCATTATTGGCATTAAGTGTTCGGTTAAAATAAAATTGAACCGCTTTTAACGTGTCGGCCACCCAGCTCTCAAAACGTTGTGCGGCAAAGCCTCCGGATGGATTATTGATATTTAGTCTGGCCTCCGCCGAACCATCATCCAATGCATAATAATTGCTAAAAACCTGTTCATACTTTAAGGAGTCATTGGGGGCAAAATCATCGTCAAGTCCCTCTAAAAAGTAGTTAAGTTGGTAAACCGTGGTTTCGGTACCCGGATCTTCATAAAAGTACTTTACCGATTCGTTCAATACATATTCATTCCTGTATGCGATTGGCCCTTGCGGATCAGATGCCACTGAATCTACTTTTTCTCCTGCGGCATTGTAGTAGTCAAATCCATAAGCTATGTTATCGGAACCCAACTTTAAGGAAGTAAGGGATAGATTAAAAAACTCGAGCATGTTTTCCACCCTGTCTGGAATAAAATGCCAAAGGGGAACCGACTGATAAAAATCTATTAAACTACTTGCCGGATATAAAAAAGAATAATCGTTAAACAAGGTATCGGCTTTATTCCTGCCGGCAGCAAATTTTATATAGTCGAGATGCCAGTTATCCCAACTGCCATTCAATTGCGCAAAATTTCTGAACCGAAATTGAAATCCATTGAGTAAATAAGAAGAATCGATTACAGGTACAATTGCCTGACTAAACGGTTTGAAGTTTTGCGGATAATCTTCGCCTTTAACGCCCCATACCCTGTTCCAAACTGAATCGGAAGGACTGTAAAATTCAAGGATTAAGGAATCAACAAATTCAGGAAAGTTGCCTCTACCGCCGGGTTGGTAAAAAAAACTGAGGTAAAGAGAGTCGCCCGCTGTGTAAGGCATTAGAAAAGGCTTGGACGTTAGGGTATCGGCCGCACCGTTAACATTTATGTTTTGATAGGGTAACCCGTTGGCATCGGTACCATCCAGTGTAGCTGAACCAATACTAGGGGGAAGCAGTGGAAGTGTTCCATTAACCATGGCAGAATTATCCATCCATCTAACGGGATCAGGCACAGAATTCCCTCTAGAAAAGTCTTCAAAAAAAGGTAGTGAGAGTATCTCTTCAGAACCACGCGAATTATTGGAAAAAACCTTTGAATCGTCTTGCCTTGAAATGGTAAACGGCGGCTCCACCTTTAAAGCCTGAGCATTAATCCATGCATTGGCAAACATGGACAACAGTATGCACAAAATACTATTCTTCATCTTCTTCGGGCGCTGTTATTTTGGCTTTTTTCCCTCTCCATTTCGAGGCATCCTGCGTAAGCCATATGTCCATAAAGGAACCTACTTCAATTTCTTCGAGTTCGTTAACTTCCGGTATTTGCTGATACACCCTTGCAGAAGAACTATCGCTAATGGTACCATCATATTGAACCACTCCGAGGGTTAGCCCCTCTTCATTTAAGAATTCCTTTACCTCATCCAATGTTTTACCCAACAAATCGGGAATAAACACTTTGGGTGTTTCTCCTTTACCCAGCATAAGGTCAATTGAAGAACCTTTATCAATAAGTGTTTCCTTACGAATGGGCTTCCCTTTATACAATTGCTTCATAACTGGGGGCAAGCCCTCAACATAAATCAGATTGCCCACTTTTAAGCCTACAGTTTCGAGCATAGCAGTAGCCTGACGAAGCGATAAATTAACCACATCGGGCATTTTAACTTGCTGCGTCTTTATGCAATTAACAATTAAATACACTTCGCGCCCTGTTTTAACCTTTGCTCCCGGAAGCGGATTCTGCTCGATTACCGTCCCCCTCGGCTTTGAGGTATCGTAAATTGAGTCAGTAATCAAATATTCCACGTCATAAGAATCAATAAAGGTGTCTAAATCTTTAGTGTAAACACCAACAAAATTAGGCACTTTAGTTTCTGACCCGAAACGACTGTAATACTTTAGAAACCATAAAAAGGCAAGTATCGAAAGCACGGATACAACAATCGCTGCCAAAACATGCAGCCAAAATTTACGGGTTTTTAAAAATTCCCAAAAGGTCATATTACAGGATGTACCCGATTGCGTTTTAAGGTATCTTCTGCAAAAGTCATGATTTTTTCGATAAAGTCATACGGTTTATATCCGTTGATTGCACATTGATGGAAAATACATGTAGCGGGCGTCATACCGGGCAATGAATTTACCTCGATAAAAATTACTTCGGTGCGCTCCTGTTCATATACGCGTACAAAAGCATCTATACGACAATAACCCTGCACATTGAGCGCACGCGCTGCACGTTCGAGCTCTGTTTTTACTTTATCGGAAATGCGTTGTCGCGCTGCTGAATCACTTGCGTAGCGTGCAGGTGTGATGTTTTGTCCTTGTCCGGCAAGGAACTTTTCTTCGAGCGATAACACCTCGCCTTCCGACAATGCTTCAGAAGCCTCGAATACCTCATAACGAATGCTGCCATCGGACTCGAGATGCGTTACCATGCCTCCGGTAATTTCGAGAAATTTTGGGGCGCCATTCGCTTGAATAAGCGATTCTACTAAGAATTGTTGCTTGGCCGGAAATTCCTCCTTCGGTTTAATCTTCAATCGCTCCGAAGCTTCAGCATCTAATGCTTCATCCTGCCTGAAAATCAATTTCGTAAAGGCGATAAAGTCTTCGTCATTGTACAATTTCTTCACCGCCGAGGAGCAACCATCATCCACAGGCTTGGCAATGAGCGGATAACCAACTGAATTTGCGTGTTGTAGCACATCCATTGCATTGTTTTTCCACTCTTCCTCACGCACCACAAAATGTTCGGCCACCAGCATGCCATTTTCTTTTAGAATCTCATTGGTGCGATATTTATCAATGGTAATCGACGACGAATCGGCGTTAGAGCCATTGTAGGGCAATCCTACTTTTACGAGCTCACGCTGTAATGCACCATCCTCACCCGGTCGGCCATGCAGCGCAATAAACACTTCCTGCACTTCTGCAGCAAGTGCTGCATAATCCAGCTTTCGGGGTGCATTTAAATTGCCTGTATCGCCGAAATAGCTCGTCAATTCGCCGCATTCGGCAATAATTTTTTTGATGATGGGATGCACCGAAAAATGTATAATTTTCTCCCGAATGTCATCGGCATTGTCTTTCAGCATCAAGTTGATGGGCAACGTAAATAATTCATGTGCTGCATCGGAACCCGAAAGAAAAACTGGAACAGGCTCAAAAACTGATGATGAAGATAGTTTCTCGTAAACATTTCTCCCACTTTCTACCGAGATGTGGCGTTCGGATGAATAACCTCCAAATACTACGGCAATTCTTTTGCGGCTTTCCTTATTGCTGCGCAGTTCGTGCATAGCGGCATCGAGCTTCTCGAGCAATCGTTCGGCGGAGTTGTTGAACTTCATCTCCAATGCTCTACGGCGCAAGGATGTGTTTATGATGTAAGTAATAAATTGCGAAGGATTGAACCCAATTTCAGCGGCCTGATGAAAGAAAAAAGAACTGGGCATCATTCCCGAAGTAGTGTTCGGGTCATTCAGATAAATAGTGCCGTCGGATTTGATGAACCCGTCGATACGGGCATACACGCCAAACCCAAGTTTGCTGAATAAGTGCGTACAACTTTCGCGGATGCGCTCCAAAGCGGCATCGGGCAGTTCGATGGGCGTAATTTTACGCGACAAGCCGGGCAGATATTTCGAACGATAATCAAATACTTCCTTACCTTTTCGGATTTCTGTGGGAGGTAAACAAACCGGTTTTCCATTCATGTCTTCGATTACGATGGACGAAAATTCTTTGCCTTCGATAAATCCTTCGAGAATAACTTCTGCCTCGGCATCGAGCGATTCGAGAACGATTTCAGATGACTGCTGATTTGTAAACGCTTGGGCGATGAAATGTTGTAAGGCGTCGGGATGCTGAATGATTTTCGAACCGGCACGAACCGGAATCCCAATACCCTCCCGAATATCGCAGCAGGTGCGAATCCATTCATTCTGCGCTTTGGCATCCATGACCATCCAATGTTCTTTTGTGATGCGGCGAACAAAAAGACTTTTGTCGATCGCTTCTGCCAGTTTCGCTGCATCGGGTTGATGAATTACCGAAACACCAATGGACGAGCCTTGGGTAGGCGACTTTACAACCAACGGGAAACCGATTTCGCGTTCTGCTTTGTTTAGAATAAAATTAACATCGCGCTTTTCGAACCACGATTTTCTATCTACTACAAACCATGCCGGCGTTGGAAAGCCAGCCTGCTCCATGAGTAGTTTCTGAATTACTTTGCTGATGCCAATGCTGCTCGAATAAATTCCGCTGCCGGTGTAAGGAATGTCATAATATTCAAACAAACCTTGAATGCGTCCATCTTCGCCGTAAGGGCCATGTAAACATAAAAATGCCACATCGATTAACGTTTTTAATTCAGAGGGCTCAACGATGCGGCCAATTTTAGTGGCCTCGGCTTTTGTGTCAAATCCTGCCAAAGATTCGGCATATACCTGAAACTCGCCTTCGCTGTGGGGCACGGCTGCCGGATCGGGATAAAAATCACGGATGCTGCCCTTGTAAATGTATTGCCAGTCGAGTAGAATGAACTGGTTAAAACTATCGACAAACAGCGGTACGGCTTCGAATAAACTTTTGTTTAGGTTGTCATATACCGTACGACCGCCCGCGAACGAAATTTCACGCTCTTTCGACCGGCCGCCGAAAACTATTCCCACTTTTAATTTCATGAGCTCAATCTAGATTTAAGGTAAATCTAAAGGTAATTGAGGTAGTGAAATGTTCTGTACTGTCTAACTTTTCAAGAAATTCAGGTTAATAACAATGTACATCGGGGTTGTTTAATCTGAATAATTTATCTACATTTAAAAAGATGCTTAAAATAATATAAACATCTGTCATATAGACAAATAAAAAAGATAAAGCGCTAAGTTTATTGTGTAAGTATGAGCGTTTGTGCTGCTATTGAATTATGGGAAAGAAATCAAAAAAAAATAAAAATGTCGGTCATAAGCTTCTTCTCGAAGATGTGATGGCTTATTTCAAGGCCGAGCCGCGTGCCTTACATAACTACAAGCAAGTTTGTGCTGGGCTCGGTATTCAAGATTCGGTGGATCGCCTGCAGGTGCTTGAATTGCTCGAAGCGCTAGTGCATCAAGGTCAGTTGGCAGAACCTGAAACCGGGCGCTTCCGCTACATTCATTTGGAAAGCAGCACCGTGGAGGGGAAAATTGACATGACCAACCGCGGTGCGGCCTATTTAGTGAGTACCGAATTGGATGAAGATGTTTATATCCGCGAACACGATATGGGCAATGCGCTACACGGCGACTTGGTGAAGGTCAAGCTTTATGCACGCCGCCGTGGACGTAAGCTTGAGGGCGAAGTAGTGGAAATTGTGCAGCGCGCTAAAACGGAGTTTGTGGGCATTGTGGAACTGAGTCCGAAATTTGCCTTTGTTATACCCGATTCGTCGAAAATGCCTGTAGATATTTTCGTGGCACTCTCTGATTTAGGGGGTGCTAAACAAGGAGATAAGGTAGTGATAAAAATGCTCGACTGGCCTGAGCATGCCAAAAATCCATCGGGCGAAATTGTGCGGGTGCTGGGCAGACCGGGAGAGAATAATGTGGAGATGCACGCGATACTCTTGGATTACAACCTACCCATCGATTTTCCGGAGGCTGTTGAACGCGAAGCCAATGCCATCCCCATGGAAATTTCGGAGGCCGAAATAAAGAAACGCCGTGATTTCAGAGATGTGGTTACGTTCACCATCGACCCGATTGACGCCAAGGATTTTGATGATGCATTATCTATCCGCAAACTCGAAAACGGCAATTGGGAAGTGGGCGTGCACATTGCCGATGTTTCGCATTACGTAAAACCGGGCAGCTTGCTCGAGGAGGAAGCCTACAAACGCGCCACATCTGTTTATCTCGTGGATCGCGTGGTGCCGATGCTGCCCGAACATTTATCGAATGGTGTTTGCTCGCTGCGACCCAACGAAGAAAAACTCACCTATTCGGCGGTGTTCGAAATCGACGATGAAGCAACAGTGCATAACAAGTGGTTCGGACGCACGGTAATTTGCTCGCAACGCCGCTTTGCTTATGAAGAAGCCCAATCGGTAATCGAAACTGGCGAAGGTGATTTGAAGGATGAAATCCTCACCCTAAACAAACTCGCTAGAATTCTGCGTGCCAACCGTTTTCACCGCGGAGCTATTGCCTTCGATAAAGTAGAAGTGAAGTTCAGGCTCGACAAGCAAGGCAAACCGCTGGGCGTATATTTTAAAATTCAGCAGGAAGCCAACGAGCTCATCGAAGAATTTATGTTACTGGCAAACCGCAGTGTGGCGGAGTTTATTGGTATGCATGGTCAGGAAGGCGCAAAAGCAAAGAAAGCTGCTGCTTCTGTAAAGCCCTTTGTGTATCGCGTGCACGACAAGCCCGATCCAGAAAAGCTTAACGAATTTGCCCGATTTGCCAGTCAGTTTGGATATAAGTTAAAATTCCAGTCAGAAGCCCCAATCAGCAGCAGCCTCAATCAACTTATGGAGCAGGTAAAGGGAAAAGGCGAGCAAAACGTTATCGAAACGCTGGCCATACGTACCATGGCTAAAGCGATCTACACCACGAAGAATATTGGCCATTACGGCTTGGCATTCAAGCATTACACACATTTTACCTCACCCATTCGGCGCTACCCCGATGTAATGGTGCACCGCCTATTGGAAGCCTACATGCACAATAGCCAGTGGGAAGGGCAAAGCGAGCTGGAGTTCCGCTGCAAGCATTCGTCCGACATGGAAAAGTTGGCTTCAGAAGCCGAGCGCGCCTCCATCAAATACAAGCAGGTGGAATTTCTGAAAGATAAAATTGGAGAGACCTTCAAGGGCGTTATTTCGGGTGTTACGGAGTGGGGCATGTTTGTAGAAATTATCGATAACAAATGCGAGGGATTGGTGCGTCTGCGCGATATGCAGGACGATTATTACTCGTTCGACGAAGAGAGTTACAGCATTGTGGGCAAGCGGTATCGCAAACGCTACCGTTTAGGCGACGAGGTGATGATTACTGTGAAGCGTGCGGATTTGGTGAAGAAGCAGCTCGATTTTGCCTTGTTTGAAGATGACTTGTTTTCTGCCCCCAAGCCTATGAAGCCAGGAGGTAAAAGGAATAAATTTAGACGATAGGTAGAGTCTGAAAGTATTTTCTAATTTCAGTTACGCATTTAAATTTACTCAAATTAAAGACGCGTTATTTATTTAAAAAGCCTATTGCTTTTTGTTCATTCAACATACCGTTTTAGTATAAATTGCTGTCCTATGATATTTCTCAAAGGTGTTTCGAAATAAATATAGCTAAGTCCAGAAAGCAGGAGCAATACTAAAAGTGGGATGTAAAATTGGATATAAGCACTGTCAAAACCATATCGATACAAATACAATCTACAGAGATAGAAAACAGGTAATTGTAAAATGTAAATGCCATAACTAATCTCTCCCAAAAAGATAAGGTTATTATTGATCAATATTTTCGTCAGGAAGCCTTTATTGATTGAAATAAGAATGATCAACGGAACAAATAACAGGGCGAGTAATCCATTGTGAAAACTCAGTTTTACATAAGAAACAACTAAGAAAACAAGAAGCAAGTTAACAAGAATGGCAATGTCAGCATTGATTTTTTTTGCATTCAAATGCCGAATGAAAAATAATCCTGCAATGTTTCCAATGATAAATTCATTCAAATGCATCACTGGGAAATAGAGCATCAACTCGCCCGAAAAAGCTGGAGGTTCTTGATAATAGCCATAAAATATTCCTAGAAAAAACAACAACTGACTAAGAACCCATATCAAAAGTGCTGGAACGAGGAGCTTTTTGAAAGTTAGTTTGGAATAAAAGAAATTGAATAAAAAAGGGAATAGAGCATAAAAGAAGAACTCAACACTAATAGACCAAGCAGGAATATTAAAGACAAGTGCTTTTGTCGGAATCCATGCCTGAAGTAATATGAGATTGAGAAAAATCTCTTTGAAAAAAACACCTTTATTTGATAATGTCAGATAAAGCAACATCAATAATGAAGCAAGAAAAAAAGCAGGGTAGATGCGAGCAAATCGTTTTTGAAAATAAGAAATTGGCGAAATATTGCCTTTGTTTCCATACGCTACCATCATAACAAAGCCTGATAGAATAAAAAAATAACTGACTGAAATATTCCCTCTATCGAAAAAAGACTTCAGTAAATCGTAATTAAAGGGTGCTACATTTCTTCCAAAGTGAAAATTAACCACAAGCAGTGAAGCAACAAATCGGGTGAAGGTTAATTGGTCAATTCGATTGTTATTAATGTCTTTCATACCTTACTCTCTTTGGTTGCACTGCCGCAAGATATATTATTTTACCTAAACAGAATGGGGCTGGTATTAAACTACCACTTGAATCAACTATCATTTCAAAATCTTCAGTTATAAAAAAACCTATAAATAGTGTATTTTCAAAATAGAGCCCCTTGCAAATTCAAAATGATGTATCGTGTAGATTTAAACTTGATTATAGTGCATTTTCAAAGTTGAATGCCGTGTAATTTCAAAGTAGAGTATAGTGTAATTTCAAAGTTAGGTATAGCGTAAATTCAAAGTTGATTATTGTATTTGATTGTAAAACAATTAATTATGGACTCAAATCGCTTAATCAAAAAACAGATGGATGTTTACCTGAAAAAGTACCCTGTTTTGGTATTAACCGGACCGAGGCAGTCGGGTAAAACCACGTTTCTTAGAGAACAGTTTCCAGACTATACGTATGTGAATTTGGAAAATCCCGACTCGCGAAATTATGCTATCAAAGATCCGAATGGATTTCTAACTGAACATTCGCGTTATGTAATATTCGATGAGGTGCAGCGGGTTCCGCACTTATTTTCGTACCTGCAAACCAAGGTAGATGAAGATAACATTACCGGACAGTACATTTTATCGGGCTCGCAGAATTTTCATCTCATGCGCAGCATCACCCAAAGCTTGGCAGGTAGGGTAGGATTGTTTAAACTTTTACCCTTCGACATTCAGGAGATGGAGCAGGCCGGCTGGCTCGATGATGATTATGCGGTAAATCTGCAAAGAGGTTTTTATCCCGGACTTTACGACCGCGATATTCCTTCCAAGGTTTTTTACAGCAATTACATTCAAACTTATGTAGAGCGCGATTTGTCGGAACTCATACAGGTGAAGGATCTGAAACAATTCCGCAATTTTATTTCGCTCTGTGCAGCACGTGTAGGTCAGTTGCTTAACCTAAACTCGCTTGCCAACGAGTGCGGCATATCGCAACCTACTGCAAAATCGTGGATATCGGTGCTCGAAACCAGCTATATCCTATATCCCTTGCAGCCGTATTTTTCCAATTTTAACAAACGGATCACCAAGAGCGCGAAAATTTATTTTTACGATACGGGCCTGTTGTGTTTCTTGCTGAAGATTAATGATGCGTCCAGCTTGAAAATTAGCAAACATAAAGGAAGTTTGTTCGAAAACTATGTAATTAACGAGTATTTCAAACAAAACTACCACCGCAACCTCATTCTCGACTTTTGGTTTTGGCGCGATGCAGTAGGCCATGAAATAGACCTGATCTGGCAAAAATCCGAAAAACTCAACTTAGTTGAAATCAAAGCTACCGAAACGATTATGCCCGATATGTTCAGAGGCTTAAGTTATTTCGAAAAGTTTGTTCCCGAATTAATCGAGAGCAAAACGCTGGTGCATACAGGATTGTTCCATCAGAACCGAACGGCGGGTAAGGTGCAAAGCTGGAAAGAGATTTTGCAGGAGGAATGACCGTTTGGTGCCATTGAGAATAGCAATGTGCAGGAGGCATCGGGGTAATCCCGAGCCCAGCGCAACTCTATCAAATCTTTAAGCCTCAAACTTCATATTTAGCGCAATTCGGCATTAACCGCCAAACCTCCAAGCACCATCAATAAAATTAAGGATTACAGAAGAGATTCGTATAAAGTTCGGAAGGCAAGAAAAATCGTCTTTGATGCCATCCTATTTGAACATAACCATCCAATACCTCTAAAAAAGGCATCCTGCGTATATTCTGTTTAATACATTAACGCAGAATGCCATTGGAAGCAATACTTAAAACAGCTACGATTGTGGATATCGAATGCCTTAATGATTTTCGTTAATGTATTACCACAATTTTCGATGTCGCAACATAATCCTGTCCTTCGGCTTTTACCAAATAGGTTCCGGAGGTTAAATCATCGATATCTAAAATCGGTAAATTCCCGTCTCCGACTGAAAAATTCACTTTTTTAATTACCCCTCCGCTAAGATCAAGGAGTGAAACCGTAGCATCTTCCTTAAGAAAGACCATAACCTGATGCGCTGCAGGGTTAGGATACAGCCCCAATGATGAGGATGCGTTTAGATTACTATTCCCAACATTAACCTCTCCATAGGTGTGATTGGTGCTCGAACTAAAGTTTTCCAGAGGTAGGCCAAAGCCTTGATCTGATGAGGATGTGTCATAGGAAATCGTCCACACCGTGAAACTAGCTCCATTTTGAATATGTACCCATTCGTAGGTCGTATTGCGGGACTCTGAATAACTGGGATTTGGAAATTTAGGATTTAGAGACAAAATCGTATCCAACACAATTTCCCGTCGCTTAAAACGGAGAGTGTTGGGGTAAGTGCCTGAACTGGTTACCAATGTTCCATAGCCATCGACCAAATAGCTCGTATTGCCCGTTACAGTATTTTCAGGATCTAAGAGGTTAGCGGGGAAGTTTCCGGGCGATACGTAAGTATCAGCATTTTCACTATTTAAGGTAGCTGGGAAAGCGAAAATTGTTTCCGGATTGCTAAACACTGAGGCGTAAACTCCCGATAGCGACTGGTCGTACAAAACGGTACCCAACAATTCCATTGCATTGTCGGTTGCGCGGGTATAGGTGTTGAAATAAAAGGTAAGATCATTTGCAATCGTTTCAATAATCGATACACTTGTAGCTGCGGGGAACTGACTGAAAAATGGTGTTTCTGAAGGATCTGCAATCTCCACGATGTTGGTTGTGCCCGTGTCAGGAAAAGCGGTGAAATTCCATGTTTGGTTGGCACCTCCCGGACCGGGAGTAATGCCGGTTCCATCAACCAATGTAGTGGTTTTTGTTGTTCCAAAAGGTGGAAGACCTGAAAGATTGAACACCGGCTGTGCAAGCAGCGGTGCGGCGCATAACAAGCATACTGAAAGCGCCGAGGCGAAAAAATACTTCATATTACAAGGATAGATTTAGGTTAATCTTAGCGCGTAATAACTAATTTGCCAAATGCCGAATAGCCCTTAGCTGTTGCCTGAACGATATAGGTTCCAGAAGGAATATCAGAAACATTCATTAGGGGCATTGAGCCATCTGCTATAGAATAATCCTGCACTCGAACAGTGCGGCCTCCAATATCTAAAAGCGAGACACGGGCATCATTAGGAAGCATAAACAATACTTGATTGCTGGCCGGATTTGGAAAAATAGATAAAAGTGCAGGCGACATGGATTCAATGCCTACATTGGCAAAATTGCCTTGCGTGTGTATAACACTTTGAGTGTAGGTATCAGGTTGACCAAAAGTGCCAAGGGTAGTGTCGTTAGAAATCGACCAAATGCCTAATGTTGCCCCAGGCCCCACAGTTACCCATTCGTAGGTGGTGTTTCTTGCTTCTGTTATAAAATCGCCAAAGTCGGTGATGGTTGAATCAATGCTTATGTCACGCTTTTTAATGCGTAAGGTATTGGAATAGGTTCCTGCTGTTGTAACAAGGGTTCCATAGCCATCTATGACATAATTTTGCGTTCCTGTTGATACAAAAGTAGCCCCAAAATCGGCAATAAATGCCTCGCTTCGGTAAGTATCACTAAGGGTGCTATTGTAAGTGCCCGGAAATCCATAAATAGTTTGCGGATTAGTGTATACGTTGTTGAACTGGGTTGTGCCATCAGAAAAGGCCGCTCCTACCAATTCTAAAGCTGCCGAAGATTCTTTAATATAACCATAAATAGCGGATGTATCCGTAATATTGGCGTATGCAATTGTAGCCGATGGAAAGGTTGATGCAAAAGGAGTTGACTCGGGAGAAACAAATGTGAAAGAGTCCACTGCACCGGTATCGGGATAGGCAGTAAAATTCCAGGTTTGATTGGCTCCCGCAGCACCCGGACTAATTCCTGCAGCATCAACAGAGCTTGAAAAAATAACGGTTCCCAAGTCGGGCATGCCACTCAAATTCATGGTGGGTTGCGCCATAATGCCTGCGGCTGTTAACAGAGATGAAAAAAGTAGTAAAGTTGATTTCATGGATTTGTATTTAAATTTAAACATGTCAAAACTAAAGCAAATATATTCAGAGATATATGACTAAAAATTGCTTTTAAATTAAACTTTCAACAAAGTACATATCAATAGCGCCTTTGCCTTTGGCCTCAATTTTTCCACGGTAGGTGCACTGATAGTAGTCTTTAACCAGGGAATAGGTAGAATCCGAAATATTTACCTTGCCGGGCTCGCCCGAACTTTCCATGCGGCTAGCCATGTTAACGGTATCGCCCCAAATATCGTATTGAAATTTATGAGTCCCAACTACGCCCGCAACAACGGGACCGCTATGCAAGCCGATGCGCACATCAAAAAAGGGATCACGATTAAGCAAAGCTCTGCTTTTATTGGCATCAATCCATAATTTTATTTCGAGGGCGGCTTTAACGGTTTTATAAGCATGGTCGGGGTCATTTAGCGGAATACCGCCCACAGCCATATAGGCATCACCAATGGTTTTTATTTTCTCAACCCCGTTGCGTTCCATTATGGCATCAAATTCTGAAAAATAGGTATTAATTAAATCCACCAGATCCGAAGTGTTTAAACGTTCCGAAATTGCAGTAAACCCTTTAAAGTCGGTAAACAATACCGTTGTATTTTGATATAAGCGTGCCTTCGTGAAACCCGTCTCTTTTAATTCATCCGCTATGCGATGGGGCAAAATATTCAGCAACAGATTGTCGCTTTTTTCTTTTTCCTTCATTACCTGAACGTTTTGCTCACGAATGGTATCGGTTGCTTTAGCTACCTCCAGTTCCAGCTTTTCGGCGCGCTTAATAAGCCGATAATTTCTCCAGCCGATAAAACTCCATACAGAGGCCACTGTTAAAACGATATAAACACCAATCATCCAAATAGTTTTCCACCAAGGCGGGCAAATTTCAAAGTCGAAGGGCTCAGCCTGGCTCCAGTTTTTTCCGTTACGCGTTGACTTCACTAAAAACCGATATTTGCCCGGCTCAAGATTGGCATATCTAACCGCCGTAGCATGTTGCTGGCTGCTCCAATAATCGTCGGCACCTTCGAGCATCCATGAATATTTAATATTTGAAGCTTGATACTGGCTTACTCCTGCAAACGAAAACGAAATAAAATTATTGGTGTGCGGCAGAACAAGATTTTTTGGCAATTGATGCCATTTGTCAAAAGAGGCATATTCAACGGGGCCGAGCTTAATGCCTGCAGGGGTAGTCACCTCTTTTTGAAAAATACTGCGCCAATCATGATTTTCACCGAAGAGATTAACACCATTAACATGGGTTTCATGAATATTGCTTTTTAAGGATACTTCATCATGTTCCATTAGGCTTATTTGTGAATTTGAAATAATCCACGTTTTGCCATCTGTTGTATTTATAGCACCATCACGTACAATGCCCACTCCCGTAAAGCCATCTTCAAAGGCAATTTGTTGCATTTATGGAGGTTCGTTAAAGTATTTTGGCTTTTTCATTTTACTTAACCCTAAAGCATGGCCGAAAATGAGATTGCCCAAATAATCCTGTTGAATAAAAAACACCGAGTTATCCAACAAGCCTTCGTTAGTTGTATAATGCACCAAATTGTTTTGACGCATCCTTATAGCTCCATCCTTCTCGGTTCCAATCCAAACATCGCCCTCGACATCTTCCTTTAAACACAAAAGTTTTATTGGAACATTCGAGCGCTTTACACTAAAATATCGAATTTCGTTTTTAGAGATTTGTGCAACTGCATTGTCGTAGAGCACCCACAGTGTTCCGGATATGTCCATGTGCAGCTTACGAATCAATCCTTTTGCATCGTCCTGTTTAATATTGGTGGCCACCAGTCTTTTTCCGACCCATTTAAAAATTTCGTTCTCGGTAGCCACCCAAATAGTACCCAAGCGATCGCAATGTATATCAGTAATATAACTGGATTGGACATTCGCTTTATCAAACCAAGTTACCGTAGATTTAGTGTTATCTATTACCCCCAAACCTACATCTACTGTTCCTACCCAAATATTGCCAGTTGTATCTCGTGTGAGACAGGAAATCTTCAAATTTTCATCCTTACGCCCGAGATCAATTTGAGTAACATTGTTTTTCTTTAATTCAATAATACCCGCCCCCGAGCTTCCCATCCACATGGTTTCTTGGTCAAGCTCGAGCAGCGTTTTTATTTTTTGCGAGAAAATTGCTTGCGAAATATGATAAAAACCGGTATTCCCCAAACGCGAAAGTCCGCTGCCATAAGAACTAACCCAAAGACTACCTTCTTTGTCATGAAGCAAGTCTATGGTCATAAGCCCAGATATGCCTGTCCCATTTCCGTATCGTGTGATAGTTCCATCTTTTAAGCGGGCTATTCCTTGACCATAAATGGCCAACCAAAGCGAACTATCGCTGCGCCACTCTAAATCTGAAATGCTTGCATTTTTAAGAACCTTTGTATCATAAGTATAAAAACTATTATGATTCCAGAACAATAACCCAACATTTGGTGTCCCAATAATGAGGTTGTTATCGCTATCTTTATTCAAAGACCACATTGTACTATCGGGCAAGCCCTGTTTATCGGTGTATCGCTTTACCTTTTTATTTCCGATAAAGCTGATGCCTTTTGTACCTACTGCTGCCATTATGCCTCCATTAAGCTCCAAAAAACGCCAAATTATATTTCCGGGAGCACCCTGTGAGGCATTAAAGTTTGCAATACGGCCCTTTTCAATTATAGAGATGCCTGCCTCGTTCGAGCCTGCCCAAATACGACCTTTCGAATCGGTGTAGAGGGTATTAATGGAATTGGAGCAAAGGCCTTGTTCCACAGTATATTGTTTGAGCATATATCCGTCGAAGCAAAACAAGCCTTTATCGTTACTGCCGATCCAAATATTGCCGATGCTATCTGTACAGAGGCTAAAAATATCGTTGCTTGGAAGCCCTTGGTCTGCCGAAAAATTGAAGAAATGTGTTCCGTCGAAACGCGTTATGCCGCTACGTTGATGGGCAAGCCAGATAAACCCTGAGTGGTCCTGAATAATTGCACGCAACGATTGATCGGGAAGGCCTTGCCGAATACCCAACAGCGAAAAACCATGGGGATTAATTTCTCGGGAATCATATGGCGAAGCATCCACTTTTTTGGGCGCCCCCATTATAATTTGAATTGGATTTTTTTGCGGGGCGATAAAGTTAAAATTCCAAGCAGGAAAAGAATCAGGGGCAGTAGTTGGAATAAGCCGCAGCGAATATTGGCCGCTTGAATCTCGGGTTTCGAGTTTAGAAATGGGGTTGCGTTTTACAGCTTTTTTAAGCAGAATTTGAAGAGATGCGGAGGTATCGATTTGGAGTCGATCTTTCCATATTTCTTTACAGATTATTGCATTATTACTGTGAATGGGATCGATCGCAGAATCGCGGCAAGCAGTAAATAACAAGATCAGCAAGAAAAAAAGATATGCGATCCTGTATGTCATTTTCCATTATTCCTTAAAGAGCGAATCTACAAACTCATTTCGATTAAAGCGCTGCAGGTCGGTCATTTTTTCACCTAAGCCAATATATTTAACAGGCACCTTAAATTGGTCTGAAATACCTATAACTACTCCTCCTTTTGCAGTACCATCGAGCTTGGTGAGCGCCAGTGCATTTACTTCGGTGGCCTGCATAAACTGCCGGCATTGCTCTACGGCATTTTGACCGGTTGAGGCATCTAAAACAAGTAAAATTTCATGCGGCGCGTCGGGTATCACCTTCTGCATTACACGCTTAATTTTAGAAAGCTCATTCATGAGGTTTACCTTATTATGCAACCGACCAGCAGTATCAATCAACACAACCTGAGCACCATCGGATTTTGCCTTTTGAACGGCATCAAAGGCCACGGCAGCCGGATCGGCATTCATGCCATGTTCAACCAGAGGAACACCTACACGGTCGGCCCAAATGCGAATTTGATCAACCGCAGCCGCACGAAAGGTGTCGGCCGCTCCCAATACTACTTTTTTACCAGCCAATTTATACTGATGAGCGAGTTTGGCTATAGTGGTCGTTTTACCCACCCCATTAACGCCCACCACCATTACAACATACGGCCGGTCGTTGAAGGGAGTATCAAATTCCATCTGGTCATTTTCCTCCTGCTCTGCCATCAAGGACGAAATTTCCTGCCGAAGGATAGAATTTAACTCAGAAGTAGACATGTATTTATCGCGTGCCACACGTTCCTGAATTCGCGATACAATCTTGAGTGTAGTTTCAACACCTACATCGGCTCCAATGAGTATTTCCTCCAAGTTGTCGAGCACCTCATCATCAACGCTCGATTTGCCAATAATAGCCTTTGCCAGCCTCGAGAAGAAGCTTTCTTTGGTTTTGGCCAAACCCTGATCTAAGGTTTCTTTTTTCTCCTTTGTAAAAAAACTAAAAAAGCCCATTTAATTTCGTGTGTAAATAAACTAAAAAAGCTTCCTCCGCAAAGGAAGAAGCTTCAATACGAACGCTATAGAGGGAATTATTTCCCGTTGAGGATATCCTTTACGTGATCGTTATGAACTACTTCTTCTTTAAAGGCATAAGAACCGGTTTTAGGGCTCTTAACCATTTTAATCACTTTAGTAAAAGACTTTCCGGCTCCTGTTTTGAGGGTTGCCACTACTTTCTTTGCCATGACTTATGCTGTATTAAAAGATTATTTAATTTCCTTGTGGAGCGTAACACGCTTCAATACTGGATTGTATTTTTTAAGCTCCAGACGTTCTGAAGTATTTTTCTTGTTTTTGGTAGTAATATACCTCGATGTTCCAGGAACACCGCTTGTCTTATGTTCGGTGCACTCCATAATTACTTGCACTCGGTTGCCTTTCTTTGCCATAATCTGTTGAGGCTTTAATTTTTTAGGGATGCAAATATAGGTATATTTTCCAGCAGAACTACAAAATGGGGCAAATAATTTTTTGTCATTTCTCCTTTTTTAAAAATGAACATTTCAAATGAAATGACTTTAGTTTATGGCTTTCAGCTAATTTTTCTGGTGTGTATGCCTTTTAATCACCAAATCCATTTCAATCGGCTTTGCCGCTATTTTCTTCCAATTTTCGCGAAAGCGCTTCGTAATCTGCAAATTGCTGCATGTAGCCCGGCATGTAGTTCGGATACCGTATGAGATGAATTTTTCGCACTTCGGCCGTAAGCAATTTTCTAAACACTTCTATATTTTCCTTTGCGGTGGCCGATATAAATAATGCGGGCTCACTGTGGCGAGCCATCCAGCTTCGCTTCCAATCGTCGAGACTTAAATGCTGCCTCAACACCGGGCTCAGGTCGCCCTCTTCACGCTGCACATACGTAAAGGCATCAATTTTATTAAATACCATTATCGTAGGTTTGTCGAGGCAACCAATGTCGCGAAGTGTTTCATTCACCGAGCGAATGTGGTCTTCAAAGGAAGGATGCGAAATATCCACCACATGAATTAAAATATCGGCTTCGCGCACCTCATCTAAGGTTGACTTAAACGATTCGATAAGTTGCGTGGGTAGCTTTCGAATAAAGCCCACCGTATCTGAAAGTAAAAAGGGAATCTGATCGAGCACCACTTTACGCACCGTAGTATCCAGGGTAGCAAAAAGTTTGTTCTCGGCAAACACTTCCGATTTGCTGATCAGATTCATGATTGTACTTTTCCCCACATTAGTGTAGCCCACCAAAGCTACACGTACCAGCTCACCTCTGTTTTTACGCTGGGTGGCCATCTGTTTATCTATATGGCGCAGCTTTTCCTTAAGTAGCGCAATTTTATCCTGAATAATACGCCGATCGGTTTCAATTTGTGTCTCGCCCGGGCCACGCATTCCAATGCCCCCTTTCTGCCGTTCGAGGTGGGTCCACATGCGGGTTAATCGGGGCAGCAAATATTGGTATTGCGCTAATTCTACCTGTGTTTTAGCGTGTGAGGTACGCGCTCGTCCGGCAAAAATATCCAGAATGAGGCTGTTTCGGTCAAGTACTTTAATCTGCGTGAGCTTCTCCAGGTTGCGCAACTGCGACGGACTCAATTCATCGTCGAAAATAAGCAGGTCGATATTGTTGTCTTTAATGTAAGCAATAATGTCGTTTACCTTGCCCGATCCCATAAAGGTGCGCGAATCGGGATGATCGAGTTTCTGTGTAAATCGTTTTACCGGCAAGGCACCCGCTGTTTCGGCCAAAAAGGCCAACTCATCTAAATATTCATCGAGCTGACTCTCGCTCTGATGGCGTGTTACTATACCTGCCAGAATGGCTCTTTCCTGCTTTTTGCGTTGTAGAAGAATGTCTTTCACTCAAAGTGCTTAATCGCACAAATATAGGTTATGAGGCCTCATCAAATTATGATGCAAATAATAAAACGACGCAGCCATTAAGTCTATACCAATACATGATAGTTAACGGTCTCTGAACTTGGTGTTTCGTAAGAAAAACCAGTTACGAGTGTTTCAATTTTTTGCTCTGTTATCCATTGCGCCTCAAGTAAATCGGCCCAAGCTCTGAGATACACCACTACATCGGCTTTGTGGTTATGCCTAAGATGGCTAACTCCCGCTCTACGGAGCACATTTTGATCTTCTAATCGTTCGAGATTGATTAAATCCTGGATAGAAAAGCCCGCTTCTTCCATGTGCACAATAATTTGATCCATTGGCAAGCCCGATACAGGGCAATATTCACGCAATTGTTCGCGCCAATCGCCCGAATGGGTCATGGCAGCATTGTGAATAACCGAAGGGTGCAGCTTGTTAATTTCCTGCGCCAAATAGCCGCAGTTGCAAAAACCCATGTGTCCCCACTGGTAGTGGTTTTCGCATTCAAGTCGCTGCGCGGTAGCACGTAGATATTCAAAATGTAAAGGCCTTGGAGGAGTGTTCATAATATGTATATTAAGGAACGTTAAATATCAAACAAATAGCCGATAAACTTGTTTAATTTGCGAGAACGATTTACCAAGAACGATGACAACCGAGAAAACATTGCCCATTTTTCCGCTGTCGGCAGTGGTATTGCCTGGCGAAGAATTGTATTTGCACATTTTTGAGCCCCGCTATAAGCAGCTTATGCAGTATGCCGAAGAACACGGAGCTTCGTTCGGTATTCCCTTTGTTTCAAACAAAACACTGCGGGAATATGGCTCAGAAGTAAAGCTTAAGTCGGTATTTTCTCGTAACTCAAATGGCGAACTCGATATTTCAGTAATTGGTGTAGGAATTTTCAAACTTACTGAGGTACTTGATACCGAAAGCACCTTGTATTCGCAAGCCTTAGTGGACTCCTGCGACATTAACACTTCAATGCCATTGCAACCTACGCTTCATCAGTGGGTGCGCCAATATTTGGAACTTAAAAACGGGAAACCCAGTGCTATACCCGAACATGTTGAAATGAGCAGCTTTGATGCAGCGGTTCTTCTAAGCCTGCATCCCGAAAAAAAATACCATCTACTCGAACTACAAGAAGAGATTGCTCGACAAACCTGGTTGATAAACGAGTTAAAAGTAATGATCCAAGCCCGTAAACACGAGATTTTACTGCAGGATAATTTTATCATGAATTAATTTTTAGCAGCATCTTGATTCTTTGAATTAGATTTACGTACTTTGCAGCCCTTAAAAAATATTCGGGTTATGTCTAAAATTTGTCAACTCACCGGTAAGAAAGCCCTTAAAGGCAATCACGTTTCGTTTTCAAACCGCAAAACCAAGCGTCGTTTTAATCCGAATTTAGTGACTAAGAAATTCTTTATCCCTGAAGAACAAGCATGGATTACCATCCGTTTGTCAACTTCTGCTTTGCGCACTGTAAACAAAATCGGCATCACCGAAGCTCTGCGTCGCATCGATAAGCAAGGTATTTTATAATACATGTATTAATTTGTTCTCTACGCCGGCCTTGTGTCGGCGTTTTTTTTATCCCAGCATATGCGTAATCTTATCCCATTAACATTATGTCTAAGCTCATTGCTTGTGCATGCAGTTCCCGATTTGCGCCGCCTTGAGTTTCTGTTTTACCCACAGTTTAAATCACAAACCATTAAAGGAAAAGTGGTTCAAACTTGGCAATGTTCAGCAGGTGATACCTTTAGTTTATTTCTTAAGGAACCGCTTAAATATACTTCAATACAGTATCCCAAAAGCACCGTAAAAATGGAGATATTGGGCAACCGAAGGTTTTTTAAAGTGTTAATTAATGCTCGATTTGACATTACAATAAAATATGGAGGCAAGCCACAGGATGCCAAAAATCCACCTTGGGATGGGGGTATGGTTTGGCGCACCGATGCCACGGGCAAGCCTTGGTTGGGAGTAAGTTGCCAGGGCCAGGGCTCATCGTTATGGTGGCCAGCTCCTAATGATTATCTCGACGAAGCCGATTCGGTTACTTTCACTTCTGTGTATCCTTCTTCATTATTCTTTAAAGGCAACGGAAAGCAAATGGCCGATAAAATTAAAGGCAAAACCCGCACCACCACCTGGCAAACCACGCTGCCTATTAATCTCTACAACATAACTGTAAACATTGCCGATTATGCGCATTATTCGGAAGTTTTAGAACGGCCCGACGGATCTAAGCTGGCGATTGATTATTACCCATTAACTTATAATCTCGAAAACGCCCAACGACAGTTTAAATACACCAAACCGATGTTAACCTGCTTTGAAAAGGCTTTTGGCATATATCCCTGCTCTAATGATGGCTTCTCGGTGGTCGAAACCGCTTATGCTGGCATGGAGCATCAGGGTGCTATTGCCTATGGCAACGGTTATAAAGACGGCTATTCGGGGGAGGATTATTCTATGATTGGCCTTCCTATGGATTTTATTTTGGTGCATGAAAGTGCGCACGAATGGTGGGGGAATTCGGTTTCGGCGCGCAATGCCCGCGATTTTTGGTTGCAGGAGGCTTTGTGCACCTATGCCGAAATGTTTTATGTGTCTTGCATTTTCGGGGAAGAGAAAGCACTTGACTACATAGCCGCAAAGCAGAAAATGGTACTTAACCAATCTTCCATTTTAAGTGGCGGAGAGGGCAGCGAATCCGATATGTATACCAAAGGAGCCCTCATGTTTCATACGTTAAGCCGCTTTTATTCGAACACTAAGGTTTGGGATGATTTAATGTACCAACTGGCCGATGAATTTAGATTTAAAGAACTCAGCACCGAGGAGTTGGCCGCATGGTTTGTAAAGCAAACCGAAGGCTTGTCCACCGCTTTTTTTTACCAGTATCTGGATGTGGCCTCCCCTCCTATTTTGGAATACTCCCGCGAGCAAACCGATGAAGGCTACTGGCTTAAATTTAGAGTTAAAAATGCGCTTGATCAATTCGTTTTACCCGTTCGCTGGACTTCCGGCAACGAAACCTGGACCACCAAATGCACAGGCCAATGGCAGCGCATCAAAATTGGCCCGGGCGATTTTCCCGAACCCGACGCTAAATATTCTTATTTTAAACTTAACCGATAAGATTTGGCCTTAATCGGGTCAAAAGGTTATAATTCAAAATGAAATGCTATTTTTACACCTCAATTAATTACAGAACATGACATTAAATCAATTACGCGTATTTTTAACTTTTTGTGTTTTAGGTAGTGTAAATTCGCTCCATGCGCAATTAACCATTACACAATCTCCGGCCAATAACCTCGTTGAGAATGTTTTAGTTGGCGCGGGAATTCAGGTGACTAACGTAACCTCTGGCGGCAATGCCGATCAGATTGGAACGTTTACAAACGGCAACACGGTTAACCTCGGAGTAGCAAATGGTGTAATGATGACTACCGGTAGTTTTACTACGCAGTCGGATCAGGCATCTGGGCCCGGATACATTGGTTCTGCTGCAAATGCAGGCACAAGCTCAACTTCTGGTGCCAATACTTTAGCCGACGACCCTGATTTAAATACCATAATCTCAAGCTTTGGGGCTCCCGCCACCACTAACAATATTGCCTTAATTGAATTTGATTTCGTTCCGGCTGGCGATTCGGTTGCTTTTAACTATGTATTTGCCTCTGAAGAGTACAACGGTTTTGTGTGCTCTCAGTTTTTTGATGTGTTCGGTTTCTTTATATCCGGCCCGGGTATAAATGGCCCATATGCCAACAATTCAGAAAATATTGCCGTAGTGCCCAATACCAATCCTGCCTTGCCGGTAAGTATGAATACCATCAACAGTGGTTTTAGTGATGGAGGAATCTATTGCCCGCCCGGCGGTTTAAACAATCAGGCCTATTTTGTGGACAACAGCGGAAGCAGCAACTTTTCGCCTTATGGATACACCTCCGTTCTTACGGCTCAAGCCAACGTGCAGTGCGGCGAAACGTATCACATTAAACTAATCCTTGCCAACGGATCCGATCAATCCTACGATTCATGGGTGTTTCTTGAAGCCGAATCGTTTAGTTCATCCATACCGGATATTACCATTGCTAATTTACTTCCCGACTCTGCCTTTATTGAAGGATGCACCACGGGCGAAATTGTATTTCGTCGTAATTTAGCAGAAGATTCACTTATCATTCCTTTAGTATTTTCGGGCTCTGCGCAAAACGGAACCGATTATACCGGCCTTCCCGATTCGCTCATCTTCTTGCCCGGGCAAGATTCTATTTACTATGAATTACAACCTGCAGATGACGGCATCAGCGAAGGTGTTGATGGTTACGAAGAAATTGTAATCTCATTCGTTGTGGTAAACGAGTGCGGACAGGATTTCCCGGTAGAGAAAAAATTAAAAATTCGCGATCCGTATGAGATTAATCCCGGGCTCAACGATACGTTGCTTTTATGTCCAAAGGACAATTTCTTAATTGCATCAAATCCAACAGGCGGATATGAGCCCTATTCCTTTATTTGGAACGATTCTGCCGGCACCACGAGTTCGTCGTTTACCTTCGATATTAATACTACTCAAACCTTTATAGTGCAGGTTAAAGATTCGCTGAATTGCCCCAATCAACCCTTTGCCGACACCATTACCGTAACCATGGAGTACCAGGATTTAACTCCTGAATTTTCGATTCAAACGTTGTGCGAAGGCGATACTACAGTGCTGGTAGCTCAGGTCGAAAACGGACTTGAACCCTTTATTTATTCCTGGTCAACCGGCGAACTCAACGATTCCATTACTGTGGTGGCCAGCGATTCTACCTTTTACACCTTCACGGTGGAGGATGCTTGCGGCTTTGAGGTTACCGATACCGCATTTGTGAATGTACCCATTTACGATTCTTTGATTGTTACCACTTTTGACACTACTGTTTGTTCTAATAATCCCATTGCCGGGCTTTTAGGATTTGCCTCAGGAGGAAACGGAATTTACACCTATGATTTTGACGGACCGGGAGATATTACATTTTTAAGCGATACTACGGCAACCGTTACAGTTTCAGGCCCATCGCAATACATCGTTACAGTTACCGACGGATGCGGAACCATTGCAGTAGATACGATAACCGTAAATGTTGAGGCCTGCGAATTGATTGCCTACAATGCTTTTTCACCAAACGGCGATGGTAAAAATGATTTTTTCACCATACCAAGCATCCAGTATTATCCAGGCTCGACGGTGTATATTTTTAACCGCTGGGGCAAGAAAATTTTCGAAAAAACCGATTATCAGAACGACTGGAGCGGCAGCGATGTGCTTACCTCCGGAACCTATTATTATGTAATTGATCCGGGCGATGGCAGCCAGCAGCTGAAGGGCTACGTTACCGTATTTAAGGACTAATTGTAAGGTTTATGCATAAGGGGTTGGTCTGGCAATGTTTCAGACTCTTAGTTACTTGTTTGCTATCAATAATTCCATTCATGTCTTTTGCCATTAATACCGATGCACACAGTGCGGCAAAACCAGATGAGGCAGTTATTAAGCACCTTTCGCTCGATCTGAATATTGATTTTTCTAAGCACATTATAACAGCGACGGCAAAATACCGTGCAGAGTTTTTTACCTCTGCCCGCGAGATTATCCTCGATACCCGAGATCTCGAGATTATATCGGTGCAATCGCCATCAGGCACAGCTTTAAAATTCTCACTGGGTGCGGATGTGCCTTTTTTAGGAAAGGCTTTACGTATTGAGGTTGATAGTTCATCAAACGAATTTTTGATTAACTACCGCACCACCCAAGCATCAGCTGCGCTGCAGTGGCTCGAGCCGTCACAAACCGGCGACGGTAAATCGCCTTTCGTTTTCACACAAGGGCAGGCTATTTTAAGCCGCACCTGGATTCCTGTACAGGACAGTCCGGGCATACGATTCACTTGGGAGGCAACCGTGCATGTGCCGGCAGAATTCATGGCCGTAATGAGTGGTAAAAATGTGCAGGAGCGCAACGAAACCGGCACATACTCTTGCCGAATGGAATTGCCCGTTCCGGCTTATTTAATTGCACTGGCAGCAGGCGATATTCAGTTTAGCCCCATCGGTTCACGTTGCGGGGTTTATGCCGAACCGGGAATGCTGCCAAAGGCCGCAAAGGAATTTGCCGATATGGAAAAGATGCTTCTTGCGGCCGAACAGCTTTACGGGCCTTATGCCTGGGGCAGATACGATGTTATTGTGCTGCCAGCATCGTTTCCGTTTGGTGGCATGGAAAATCCACGCCTCACTTTTGCTACACCTACCATCATTGCAGGCGATGGATCGCTTACTGCTCTAATTGCCCACGAATTGGCTCACAGCTGGTCGGGCAATCTGGTAACAAATTCAAACTGGGACGACTTCTGGCTCAATGAAGGTTTTACCGTGTACTTCGAACGCCGTATAATGGAAGCACTTTATGGCGCATCGTATGCCGATATGCTAGAAGTGCTCGGGTACAAAGATCTGCAGGAAACCCTCGCCGACTTGGGCGCCAACAATGCTGACACTCAGCTAAAGCTCAAACTCGTTGGCCGTGATCCTGATGATGGCATGACCGACATTGCTTACGAAAAAGGGTGCTTTCTGTTGGTGTACCTCGAAAATCAAGAAGTTCGCGAAACATTTGATTCATTCCTGAACCGCTATTTCAAGGAATTTGCCTTTAAAGGCATCACCACCGAACGTTTTTTGCAGTATCTTAAATCACGAAATGGCTTGAAATTGTCGCCTGAAGCATTGGAAGTAGTCGAAAAATGGATATATGCTCCCGGTTTGCCCATCGAATGCAAGCAGCCAGTTTCTGAACGCT
This sequence comes from Bacteroidia bacterium, assembly GCA_046302715.1. Taxonomy (GTDB): domain Bacteria; phylum Bacteroidota; class Bacteroidia; order M30B66; family M30B66; genus CAMCXT01. Next base: position 30,892 of record JBKCHQ010000076.1, read on the forward strand.
TTAATAAGGTAGAAGCTTTGGTGCCACGCCTGTTGGCCGGCGAAAAAGCGGCGCGCAACGAAACCAAAACATGGGTAACGCACGAATGGCTGCATTTTATACGTTCGCTGCCCGAAACGCTTGATCAATCCAAGGCCACATCGCTCGATAAGCAATACGGATTTTCGCAATCGGGCAATTCCGAAATTCGTTTTGCATGGCTTCACTACCGCTTAAATCGTGGCGATGCTAGCGTAATGACTTCTGCGGATGCATTTTTGGGTGCAGTGGGCCGCCGAAAATTTGTGTTGCCGCTCTACAAAGCCATGATGAAGCAGGCATCCATGAAAGATTTAGCTAAAAGCATCTATGCCAAACATCGAAACGGCTATCACGCCGTTACGCGTCAGAGTATCGACGAGCTAATGGAGAAGCCTTAAGGTTTTATAAGAACATTATTTTAGTGCGGGGCTTTGCAAACTCATACACTTTGAATTCAATTATCCGTTTTAAACGCTTATAAACGTTTGTTAATGGTTATTTACTTCGGAGGAGCTAGCTTCGCGTTGGGCAGGGGGGGATAGGATTCCTACAAAAATCAAGGGTAAATCCAAAATTGAATTTTCAACAAGTCATGTGAATGACGCTATAATCATCCTTTTATCAATTTTACACGATGGAATCTCATAAAAGCTGCGGAAGGAAGTCCCAGGCTAAGAATTCACCATTACCGAAGTCATAGTTAAAGCGCCGGCAACTGCTTTATCGTTAAATAAGCTTATTTGTTCTGATTTGGATTGCATGGCCAAGACATAAAGCAAGGGCAAATAATGTTCAGCTGTTGGGATGGCCAAATCGAAGGCACTGCCTTGTTTGGGAAAATCGATGAGTGGAACATGGTTTTGTTCTACAATCCAGCGCTTCATTTTTTCGGAGGCTTCCAATGCCCAGTCGAAGGCAAAGCCTACATCGTTTAGGCGGTCCCAGGCTACACGGCCTAAATTATGCACCATGTTGCCACTACCCACAATGAGGACACCTTTTCGTCGTAAATAGGCCAACTCGCGGGCAAGGTCATAATGCTGTTGGGGCGTCATGCGTACATCAAGGCTAAGCTGCACCACCGGCACATCGGCTTTGGGGTATAAATGTTTTATAACACTCCATGCGCCATGGTCGAGGCCCCAGGTATGATCAAGGGAAATGTGCTGCGTAAGTTGGGCTTTACTAAGGTCTTCAGCCAATTCGGGACTTCCCTGGGCAGGATACTGCACATCAAACAAAGCTTGGGGAAAGCCGCCAAAGTCGTGTATGGTCTTTGGTTGCGGCATGGCGGTTACGAAGGTACCGTTGGTTTCCCAATGGGCCGAAATGCATAAAATAGCTCGGGGCCGCTCTATCTGCTGGGCCACATTTCGAAAGCCGGCCACAAATTCGTTTTCTTCAATGGCATTCATTGGGCTGCCATGCCCGAGGAACAGCACCGGCATTGGAGCTGTCGAAGTGCCTTCGTCCAGAAAATTTGTAAATGTGCGTAAGTTCATAGCCATGGCAGCAAAAGGCAACATGCCAAGGGAAAAAAGAAACTCCTTACGCTGCATATTCAAAAGTATATTTTTTAAACATAAAGCCAAAGCCCATAACAGCCATGCCATGAATACTAAGTTAGGCCAAGCATAATTTTGACCTTAAAAAGACGTCGAAAAAATGTGTTTTTAAATGCAAATGTGTATACTTGTAGATGATAATGAAGACCAGAAATCATTTAAAAAACGGGGCGTAACCGAAAAGCCAAAAGAGTAGGAACCACCAATTATAATTAAAATGACATCAAAACAAGTTTTGCCCAATTCAACTGCAGTCCTAGTATTAGGAATATTATCAATTGTATTTGGTTGCTTTTTTGTTGGTCTAATTTTGGGCATTATAGGTCTCAGTCTAGGAGGAAAATCCAGAAAATTATATCATGCTAATCCTGATTTATACACGGGCTATGGAGCTCTCAATGCAGGTTGGATTATGTCAATTATTGGAACCGTTTTGGCAGGTTTATATGTTTTGTATTTTCTTTTCGTGGTAGCCATTTTAGGAGGTACGGCCGTAGGACTAATGAACTTATGATATTATCCATTGATTTTAAGGCATTTAAATAACAAAGATGATCGTTCAACTTCTGCCTTGTGCATACAAACAGTTGTTTGGTATTGATTGTCCTATTTGCGGCTTTCAACGCTCATTAATACTGATGTTGAATGGCGACTTGGCTGGCAGTTTTTTTCAGTATATGCCACTGTTGCCAATTCTAATTTTGATGGGCTTGAGCATCATAAGATTGATTAAACCCAATATTATTAGCAGAAGATTTCATATTTATTACAGCATAATAGTTCTAACTGTAATTTTCATTAACTATTCAATTAAGCTAATTATTTAAGGTAGTGTTTACTAGATAAATATCTAAGTTAAGTTCAATCTAATCTAATTCCCCAGCAAAGTTACCGTTCCGCGTTCCTCAAAGGGTTGGTCTTTTACATCGGTGCCGTTTATGATGTAAAAATACGTGCCGTCGGCTTGTTTTTCGCCGTTAGATGTACCGTCCCAACCCCCGTTCTTATCCTCCCAGGTGAAGAGCAATTTACCCCATCGGTTATATACCCGGGCACTAAAGGTTTTAACGGCATTATGCTTTACCTGAAAGAGATTATTAAAGCCGTCGCCATTACCTGGCGTAAATACATTGGGAACAATCAATCCCAGCTGGTCGCTCAAAACTTTGATAACACGGCTGGCTGTATCGGCACATCCGCTCGAATTGGTGCAAATTACCTGTAGGTTGTAACTTCCCGAATCGGCAAAAGTTAGTATGCCACTGCTCAACAGGTTAATTACCGAATCGTTCAGCGTCCACACGCAGGTTTCGGCATTAATGCTGATGTCGGTAACCTGCACTTCAAATACTGTGTATCCCGAGTCGGCACTCGTAGTAAAATCGGCAAACACCGGTAAGCCCGTAATTACAATCTGGTCGGTGGCCGTGTTGCATTCGCCTTCACGTGTTAAAATGTAGGTTCCAGCCACATCAATACTAATGCTCTGGGTTGTTTCGCCGTTGTTCCATGAATTAAGGCTGGCATCGGCCGACTCGAGCGTTATGGGTTCGCCACTGCATAAAGAAGTGCCGTTTAGCGAAGCAATATCTGCTGTTACAAGTTCGTTCAATACCAAATCAACGTTTAATGCCTCACTCACACAAGAACCCTCGGTGGCAGTAACCCAGAAACTACCCTCTGGTGTAGGCGAATTGAAGGTTGTTCCACTCCCCACTAAGTTAATGAGTCCCTCAGAATCATACCATTGAATGTTACTTCCCGAAACGGTAAGTATAGGAACTGCCTCACCCTCACAATAACTCACTAAGGTATCGCCCACAGGCAGCTGCACCACAGAAAATTCAATATCCACTGGAATGCTATCCGACGTACAGCCCTCAGCTGTTTGATTTACCCAATAGGTTTGGTTCTGATTTGCTGTTGGAGTGTAGGTATCACCGCTGGCCAATAATAAACTTAGGCCGGCATTGGGATACCAGTTTACCGTTGCCCCGGCATCAGGTACTACGGTTAAAGCCGTTGGGGTTTCGCCGTTACAAAACACGGTTTGACCGGTTACAACAGGATCGGAAAGATTGACCACAGTAAATGTCTGTGTCTCGGTGTCGGTACACAATCCGCTTCCCACGGTATAGGTTATGTCAACCGTACCGTTAATTACCGTAAGATTAAGTGAGGGGCCATTAACACCCGCTCCGACCCATTGTCCGCCTGGCGTACCGGTTAAGAGCGTGGTTAAGTCTAAAACACCTTGCCCACCGCACAATACGCCCGGATTGGTAAATGCGGCATCAACAGCCCCACTTACATTAATAGTTTGTGTTACGCTGGCTGTTTGGGTGTTGCAGTCGTTAGTTGGGACTACAGTATACGTAATTTCTACAGATCCACTCACTTGCGATGGATCAAATGTTGAACCGCTTACCCCCTGACCTGACCATGTGCCACCCGAAGTGCCTGTTATTAAGGTGTTAAGATCAAGAGGCGCGTTGGTTTGACATTGAGGACCGGGATTGGTCCAATCGGCTGAAAAGGGTTGAAATGGCGCCTGGCAACTCGTATTTCCATAGCTTGGCTGACCATCAGGTGTAAAGTCAACAAAGGCCCCATTTTGATCGGTATTGTTTCCATTGCCATCAACCAGATTGCCCCTTATGTATGTTACTTCTTCGTAACATGGGAATGCGCCATTTACTTGAATACGCAAGGTTTGTTCCTGTGGGGTTCCTGTATTGTAGTTTAAGAAGTGTCCCCCACCCTGACCGGTATGTTGATGGTAGATAACGTAGAGCGTATCGGTAAGGTTTGCAAAAGAATTGAGGGCTACCGAAACCTCGTAGCTTGTAATGGCCAGTACAGATCGGCCGGCAGGTATTAGACCCAGTGGGGGCTCGATAAGATAACCGCATTCATTGGTAATGGTATTATTTAGCTCTAAGGTTTTTGCTTCGGTAGAAACATTCTGGACAAAACCATTGAAGGGCAAGGTATTAACGCCTTGCGAAGGCCAGCCATTAACGATTTGAATGTCGGCAATGTTAATGGGATTGGCACCTACTTTAAAGCGAAACATTTCGTTTAACCCTTCAGGACTCGAAAATGCATCATCGCAGGCATTTACCAAAATAGTTTCAACTTCTATACAGTTTTGGGCGGTTAATGTTCCCAAGCTTAGAATCGAGAAGAGAAATAAGTACAGGTTACGCATAAGCTATAATTCTGAGGGTGAATTTAGGATAAATCGTCATTCCATCTGCACATAATCAATAAATTTCCATTGGGGCTCATTGCTGCTAGAAGTGTCTTAAACAATCTAGAATGCGCTGAACTCATAAACGTAAACAGGCTCTCGCTGCGTTCGCTAAGTGCACCGGTAGGAAATACGGTGGCATATACCGAACGGATTTGCCCTAAGCGCTCCGCTTCTTTTTTACGGGCCTCTCGAAGCATTTTTTTCTGAAAATTCTCAAGTTGTTTCTTGAGCCTCACCTGCATGGCTCTTGCCGAACGTTTGGTGGGGAGATTCACTGCGGTTGCCTTCTCTTCTATGCTTTTAAACATGGTATCAAAGGCCTCAAGTTCATTGGATAGATCGAGCATACCTTGTGAATCAGATAAAAGTTTGCGGCGTTCAATTTCAATGAGCGGCAATAATAAGTCGGCCCAAATAAAGCCCGAATTTTCGAGGCGATGAAAAGACGCTCCATCCATCAAAACTGCAGAGTTACGAAGTAAAAGAGCCGGAAACACTACCGAATAATGCTCCATTACCGACTTTAACTCGAGCCAGTAGGCTATTTCGGCAGCACCGCCAAAGGTGGCAATATTTGGGAGTATGAATTCCTGATACACCGGCCTCATTAAGGCATTGGGAGAAAAACGCTCGGGATATAAGCGAATTTCGGTCTTTAATGAATTAGCCTCCCAAGTATAACTTTGATCCGTAGTTTTAAAACCCTCAGTATCCTTTTCAATACGCTCGCGGTAATTATCTTTTAAATAGAAAAAATTAATGTCTCGCCCCTGCAATTGCACCGGGTAGCGATGCGAAATAGTATCAATGGCGTTGCGACTAAGTGTATAACTGCGGCTGTTTAAAATATCATCCTCTATAATTGATGCAAACGATGACTTTAATTGAACATCATCGGCATCTATACAAAGAAGCCCCAATTGACCAAATATATGATGCACCAGATAGCGTGTGGCCATAGCCAGTGTGGGCAAGGAATATGCGTCCGTAAGCAGTTGGCGCCAATTGGGGATAATCGAAAAAACGTCTGATTGCTGCAGCCACTCCAAGACGGCAGCACAAGGCATGCGCCCGGCGGGGCCGTTGTATTGAAGTGGACACGTGTACTTTTTACCGTGAATGGTAAATGAGCGAATTTCGTCGATATCGTGGTCTTCGGTGGCCATCCAGAAAACGGGAATAAAATCCTTATCGGCGTATTTATTTTTTAAATCAACACACAAAGCCACTGCCGAAAGTATTTTTAGTGGTGTGTAGAGCGGACCCAGCAAAATACCCACCTGTTGGCCTGTAGTAACCGTAAAGGTAGTGGGTTTAAGCAACTTATTAATTATTGACTCGCTTGCAGCATTTAAAATGCCTGTAGCAGCGTATTGATTTTTGAGCACATCCACTAAGACGTTACGCTTTTGTGCATCAAACGATTGACGTTGTGCTATTAGTGCCTCAAAATTGGGATTAAGAGGCGATGTACTTCGTAAAGCATGAAAAAACGAATCGTCGTTGCAATAATCGCTGGCTATTCGGGTTAAAAGACCTGATTGGGAGTGGGGGACAGAAAATAATGCATCCAATGCCATGCGATCCAATTAGCGAATTCGTGCTGAATAACAGATTAAATCGGTGTACCGAATAGGTCAAAAGCTTCAGCCCTTTCGATACGCACCTGAACAAAGGAGCCAGGCGATAAATACTGAGCCTCATTGGCCTCAATGAGTACTTCATTATCTACCTCGGGCGAGTCGAACTCGGTTCGTCCAATAAAATAGCCCCCTTCTTTTCGATCAATCAGCGTTTTAAAAACCTTACCTACTTTTTCGGCATTTAGGGCAGCCGAAATGCTCTCCTGCATCTCCATAATTTCGGCGGCACGTTGTTGCTTTACCTCATTGGACACATCGTCGTTTAGCGAGTATGCGTGCGTTTGTTCTTCGTGGCTGTATGTAAAAACGCCAAGCCGTTCGAATCGCATTTGTTGTATCCATTCGAGCACTTCCTGATGGTCGGACTCGGTTTCGCCCGGGAAACCCGTAATAAGCGTGGTGCGCAATGCAATACCGGGCACACGACTGCGAATGGTATTCACCAGTTCGGTCGTTTTCTCACGGGTAGTACCACGCCGCATCATTTTAAGCATGGTGTTGCTCACGTGTTGCAGCGGCATATCGAGGTAATTGCAGATGTTGCTACGTTCGTTCATTACCTCTAAAACATCGAGCGGAAATCCGCTGGGAAAGGCGTAATGCAACCTAATCCACTCTATGCCTTCAACATCAGATAAGCGACGCATGAGCTCGGCAAGTTTACGATCTTTATAAATATCGAGCCCGTAATAGGTAGAATCTTGCGCAATCAACAACAACTCACGCGTTCCGTTCCGTGCCAGATTTTTTGCCTGCTCCACCAATTGCTCCATTGGAATACTCACATGGCCGCCACGCATGAGCGGAATGGCGCAAAACGAACATGGGCGATCGCATCCCTCCGAAATTTTAAAGTACGCAAAATGAGCGGGAGTGGTAAGCAAACGCTCGCCTACAAGTTCGTGTTTATAATCAGCCTTTAGGGTTTTTAGCAATCGAGGCAGATCGCGCGTGCCAAACCATGCATCAACCTCGGGAATTTCTTTTTCGAGCTCAGGCTTGTAACGCTCACTTAAACAACCTGTAACATACACCTTATCGAGTTGACCTCTTTCTTTAGCCTCGGCAAAACGCAATATAGTATCTATACTTTCCTGCTTGGCATTGTCAATAAATCCACAGGTATTTATTATTACAATACCAGCATCGTCATCGCTTGATTCATGCACCACATCAAAGCGGTTGGCTTTAAGCTGCCCCATGAGCACCTCAGAGTCGTACAGGTTTTTAGAACATCCCAAGGTTACCACATTGACCTTATTCTTTTTCAGCGTTTTGGTTTTCATGCGGCGCAAAGGTACGTATTAAAGAAATTACCCGTATTGGCTTAATTAACAACCAAAAACACTGATTATCAATACTGTTTATAATTTATTTAGAATTGTTCTAAATAAAATTTGCATCGTTATGAATCATACTTTAGGTTTGCATCTGTTTAGAATTAATCTAAATAAGAATTATGCAAAACCAAATTTTAGCATTATTTGCCTGCCTTTTCGCATTAAATGCGTGGGCACAAACCAACGGCGGTATGCTAACCGATACCAGCCATTTAAGCGCGATTGAAGTAAGCAGTGTTGTAGCAAAACCTATACGTTTTCCGGCCGATACTAATGGTATGATGCTCCTCGGTGGAAAAAAGGTAGAAATTGTAGATGTAGCTAATCAGAATATTTCCTTAGTCAATAATAATTCGCGGCAAGTATTTGCACGTGTCGCAGGTATACAGGTATGGGAGAGCGATGGTTCTGGAGCTCAGGTAAATGTGGGGAGCAGAGGCCTAAGTCCTAACCGCAGTTGGGAATTTAACGTACGTCAGAACCACTATGACATTTCGGCCGATCCCTTTGGATACCCTGAGGCCTATTACAATCCGCCAATGGAGGCAGTTAAACGAATCGAAATCATTCGCGGTGCGGCCTCATTGCAATACGGCCCACAGTTTGGCGGCCTCCTAAATTATGTGACAGATGCACCAGAAGGAGATGATGCTGTTCATGGAAAAACAACTCAAACCCTTGGAAGTTTTGGGATGATGAGCAGTTACAACGCTCTAAAATTTAACGGCAAACGATTTAGCGTACATGGTTATTATCATTTCAGAAAAGCTGATGGATGGCGCCAAAATAGTGAGTATACCATCAATAATGCCTTTATTAAGGCACGATACGATTTCAGTAAAAAATTAATGTTAAATGCAGAATTTACGAGGCTTAACTATGTAAACCAACAGGCAGGAGGTTTAACAGACAGCCTATTTTCGATTGACCCCTCCGCGAGCCTTCGCAATCGAAACTGGTTTAACGTACCCTGGCTGATTCCTCAAGTGGAGCTTAGTTTCAAACCCGATTCAAACACCTCCTTAACCCTGAGTGTTTTTGGCCTCATCGGCGAGCGTAATTCGGTAGGCTTTACCGCCGACCTGCTACACCCCGACACACTGAATACTGCAACAGGCAAGTACACCAACCGACGTGTAGATAGGGATGCATACCAGAATTATGGTTCTGAATTACGTTTTCGTAAAAACTGGAGCACGACTAAAAACACGCATTTTCTGGCTGCAGGCATTCGCTATTTTAAAGGAAACACACGCAGACAGCAAGACGGAAAAGGCAGTACCGGCAAAGATTTTAATCTTACCCTCGAACCCGACAGCGACTTTAAGCGTGACCTTAATTTCATTACAACCAATGCCGCTTTTTTCGCTGAAAACCAATTTAACATAGGGAAACGCTTCTCGGTGAGTCCCGGTTTTCGTGTCGAAATACTGGCACAACAAGCCAGTGGTCGTTTTGGGGTGATAAACAATGAGTCCGTTCCCTTTGAGGGAGCTCCTCAAACACGATTTGTATTGTTGGGAGGTTTTTCGGCAGAATATAAAATAAAAGAGGAAGCAGAAATTTACGGCGGCCTAAATAAAAATTTCAGACCTGTTTTATATTCCGATTTAACTCCTCCAGCCACCACCGATACGGTTGACATTGCGTTGAAGGATGCCTCGGGCTACACGGCCGAATTGGGTTACCGAAAACGTACAAACTGGCTATACACTGATGTAAGCTTGTATTATTTGTTATACAACAATCGTATAGGAACCCTAGCTATTGCCGGGCCTGCAGGAGGCACACGTCAATTTAGAACCAATATTGGAACCTCGGTTTCGATGGGTGTTGAATATTTTTTGGAAGTGTCCATTCCCAAAATGATACAGCCCGGTTGCTGCAAAGAGTGGGACGTTAAAATTTTTGCTTCGGGCACCTATCAAAATGCCGAATACACTCGTTTGCCTAAAACCAAATTAAACAACTCCATAATCGAAACCACCGAACTTAGCGGAAATAAAGTAGAATACGCTCCCGAATGGATTCTGCGAAGTGGCTTAAATTTCAAGTGGCACTCCTTTGAATTGGGCGGACAAATTTCGCATACCTCCGAGGTTTTTGCCAGTGCCGATAACAATTCCGAAAGTTCAGCAAACGGCAACGATGGTAAAGTTCCTGCTTATACCGTAGCCGATGTAAATTTGTCTTATACTGTAAAGCAATTTGTAATTAAGGCGGGCATCAACAACCTGTTTAACGAACGCTACTTTACGCGCAGGGCTGGCGGATATCCCGGCCCGGGGATACTGCCGGCTGAAGCAAGAAATGCGTGGATTTCGCTTGGATTTAGCTTTTGATCCTTAATGAAAATAGCATCAATAATAGCATCACAAATTCAAGGTATTTAATACCTTTGAGGCAGTTTTTAAATCAATTATGAAACGAAGCGTTTTTTACACTCTAGTGCTGTTTGGAGGATTATATCTTAACTCCTGCGACACCAAAAGAGACGGCATTACTACCGATATAGTGAACAACTCGGCAAGTGCCGATGGCAAGCAAGATGTTCCGGTGGCTGCCATCAAGTTTGACAAAGACACCTTTAACTTTGGCGAGGTGATGGAAGGCGAAAAAGTAGCGCACACCTTTACGTTTACCAATACCGGAAAAAACGATCTCATTATATCTAATGCGCAGGCAAGCTGTGGGTGCACCGTGCCTGAATGGCCTAAAGAGCCCATTGCTCCCGGAAAACAAGGGCAAATTGATGTCGTATTCAATACTGCACACAAACCGGGCAATGCCATTAAATCGGTAACGGTTTCGTCGAATACCGAACCGGCCATGACCAAATTATTCATCACCGGTTTTGTGAAAGCCGATCCTAAAGCTAAAAAAGAAGAAGAATAACCATGCATAGCCTTACAACCTTTACTTTACTTATGAATCCCAACGGACAAAGTGGGCTTTCATCGTTAATTCCCATGCTACTTATCGTAGTTGTGTTTTACTTTTTCATGATACGTCCGCAACAGAAAAAAGTCAAAGAAGCCAAAAAATACCGCGATTCTCTTGAAAAAGGAAGTAAAATCGTTACCATTGGAGGTATTCATGGAAAAATTGTGGAAATAGCGGAAACTACATTCTTAATTGAAGCCGAAGGCGGTGCCAAATTGCGCATCGAAAAAACGGCCGTAGCCACCGGTGCTCCTACTGAAGCGTTAACCCCTCAATAGCTTTGTTAAATGGCCCTAACGAAATTAGTATCGCATCGTTGGGCTTTCTTCAGAAGAAGGAATTATCTGGCATTTTTTGTATGCTTGATAATTGCAGCTCTTCTATGGCTGTTGCTTGCGTTCAATAATTTATCGAGCACCCATTTAAGCGTTCCTATTCGGTATATAAATTTACCGGAGCATAATATATTAAAGGAGAAACTGCCCCATAAAGCCGAAATTGAGATTAGCGGTACCGGTTACCATCTGATAAGGTATTTGATGCGCCCGAGTTTAGGCGAAATCATAGTAGATGGGCGCAATACCGGCATAAAAAAAGACAGGGCATTTATTAGCACCTATCATGCTATCGAGTTTTTCAATCGCCAGCATGGTGATATCAAAATGGTGAACATAGCACCCGATACCATCTTTTTTAAATTCCTGAATAAAGGACTTGTACGACTGCCTGTAAAAGTGGCTTCCTATCTAGATTTTGCGCCAGAATTCGACCTAAAAGACAGCCTAAAAATTACCCCCGATTCAATTTCGGTTTCGGGCCCATTCGAATTACTCAAAAATCTGGGCGCTGTAGAAACTACACCCTTAATTTTAAGTGGAATAAACACCTCGGGAAGTCATAAGGTACGCATTAAAAACCCGCAGGCTGAACTGTCGTACGACCCATCAGAAATTACCATAAACCTAAATGTTGACCGCACTACCGAAGCACGCATAACAGTGCCCATTCAGTCGGAAGAACAAGCCTCACTAAAATTCGAACCTCAAACCGTTACACTCGTATTTCAGGTAGCACTTAGCAATTATTCCAAGATAAAGGCAGCCGATTTTTGGGTATCTGCTGAAGCGGCTAACGATGGCGAACCGTCTGGTAAAATGCGCCTCGTATTAAAACGCAGCCCATACTATGCAAAAAAAATAAGTCTGCTGCCCGAATTCGTAAACCTGCGCTAATCATGCTACATGTTGGAATTACAGGAGGTATAGGATCGGGAAAAACAACCGCGGCTCGAATTTTCAACATTTTGGGCATTCCGGTTTACGATGCCGATAAGCGAGCAAAAGCCTTGTATAACGAATCGGAAGTGGTAAAAAAAGCAGTGATGGCATTGTTGGGCAATAATGTGTACTCCGAAAATGGAACCGCAGATTATACGCTTATTGCAGAACGTGTTTTTTCTAATGATGAACTGCTAAAACAATTAAATGCCATAATTCATCCACACGTTGCATTAGACTATGAAAATTGGCGCCAAAATCAAAAAGCTGTACCCTACACGCTTAAAGAGGCCGCACTAATTATAGAAGCCCATACCGATAAGCAGCTTGACTATTTAATTGCTGTTGACGCCCCCGAGAGCTTGCGCATAGAACGGGTAATGAAACGTTCGGGCCTTACTAAGGATAAAGTGCTTCAACGGATAAACAATCAGCCATTGGTAGCAGCGGCACTGGAAAAGGCAGATGTCGTAATTAAAAACGACGATCGGATGGCCATCATTCCTCAAGTTCTTTCCATTCATAGTCAACTTATTGAACGTAGCCATTCGCACCAATGAAACTCCTCAACACCCAGCAAATACGTCAAGCAGATGCATATACAATAGAACAAGAAGGCATAAGTTCGTATGCCTTAATGGAACGCGCTGCCCAATGTTGCACAGATTGGATGCTGAACCATTTGGGCTATATGCGAAAATTTGTAGTGGTGTGTGGCCCGGGAAACAATGGCGGCGATGGACTTGCCATAGCACGACAACTGCAAAGTAGAGGACTTGAAGTAGACGTATTTTTACTTAAAGCAGAAAAATACAGTGCCGATAATCTCGCCAACCAAAGGGCGCTTGAAGCAAAAGAAATACCCCTGCATACCCTTAATGAAGATGCCGTACAAAACAGAACTGATGTCGATGTGGTTTGGATAGATGCGCTTTTGGGCAACGGAGGGCGAGCCATAACCGACAAGCATCTTTGCGAAATTATTGATGCATTGAACTCCGCCAAAGGCATGCGAATAAGCATTGATTTACCCAGCGGATTGCAAGGCGATTCAATACCAGAGTCTAAAAGCAGTATTGTTAAAGCAAAGATTACACTGTGTTTCCATAAACCCCGATTGAGCTTTTTCTTTGAAGAAAGTGCGCCATTTCTGGGCCACTGGGAGGTGCTCGATATTGGATTGAGGGAGCCCGAAAGCATTAGCACAAATTGTTATTATACCACACACGACGATGCCAAATTGCTCATGCGTAAACGCCCGATTTTTTCGCACAAAGGCACATTTGGACATACTTTAATTGCAGGGGGAAGTTTGGGCATGGCGGGCGCAGCTATTCTGGCGTCGAAAGCCGCCTTGAGGAGTGGAGCGGGTAAAGTAACCGCATTCATTCCTAAATGTGCTGTTACACCTTTACAGAGTGCACTGCCCGAAGCCATGTGCCTGCCCGCTGACAATGAGATTCATCTAAGCGGAATGCTAAACCCCGAACATTTTGATGCCATTGCCTTTGGGATGGGTATCGGTACGCATGAGGATACGGCCCGATTGTTCAAAGTGCTGATTCAAAACTCGCCCGTGCCCATGGTGTTGGATGCCGATGCACTTAACACATTGGCCGAGGAGAAAACCTGGCTGGCCTTTTTACCGGCACGCACGATACTTACTCCCCACCCCGGCGAATTGGACCGACTTTGCGGCAAGGTCTCCAACAGCTTTGAACGCTGGCAGAACGCACAAAATCTGGCCCTAAAAACCGGATGTATTGTAGTGCTAAAAGGAGCCTATACGCGCATATGCCTACCCAACGGACAAACGTTTTTTAATAGCTCGGGAAATGCAGGAATGGCGACAGCCGGCGCGGGCGATGTATTGAGTGGAATTATTGCTGCATTGCTCGCTTCGGGTTATTCTGAATTGCAAGCTGCCGTTTTCGGCGTGTTTGCTCATGGTATGGCCGGCGATTATGCAGCATCACAAAAAGGACAAACCGCATTAATAGCCGGCGATATTATTGAAGCGCTGCCGCAGGTTTGGAAGGAGTTGGAACGGTAAAGATTTATAAAAAAATCTATTTACCCTCAATCCACCCTCCCCCGAAACGACTTAAGAAACTTAATAAACTCTTTTGAGCCGGTTACCTTTATTTCATTATCCCATCCGTTAACAAAACGCCCCGGAGCCTCGAAGCTGTGCACTTCGGTCATAAACTTATACGTTCCGGTTTTTTCGAGTGGTGTAATGCCGCCTACTGACAAGGGATATTCCTCTCGCAACAGCAAATAGGCACGCATGCTCATTTCCCACATTACCTCTCCTTTAAAATTATGATGCTGATAGCCAAAAATATCAGGCTTGTTGAATTGGTGTTCGGAGGCAAACATAAAGGGTGTGTCGAGCACCTCAACCGCCCCCATACGCTCCACGTTGAAATACTTATTCATTTTGGAAATTGGCTCAAATGCTGCGAGCGATCGGTAATTATCGGTAAAACAAACGGGCTCTACCAAACGGTCGGTTATTAACTGGCTGTTGGCCGAAGCGTACGATTTAAGCATCACCTGCTTGCCTTCGGCTATTGCCTGCGAAAGCTGCTCTACCATGCGTGCCAAATGCACCCGATAAAGCGCATCGGCCGAGTGTTCGATATCGGTACCTGATTTAACCTTCTCCAGAACGGATGCTGCAAGCACATTTCTTGAGCCTGCAGCTGCCAATATTGATTCTAAAAATTCGCGCTCCTGATCGGTAAAATCTAAAGGAATAGGCAATCTGTTTTCGATTCTATACCTTCCAAGATCATCACGCTCGATACGAAAACCCAAGTCTTTCAATAAATCCAAATAACGATATACCGTGCGTTCCGAGGTATTTAAAAAGCGAACTATACTCTGAATAGGCTTTGGCGAGCGACCCTGTAAAAACTGGATGAGCTGAAATACCCGATAAATACGGTTTTGATTAAACATATTCGATGTGTTAGGCAATGTCCCTAAAAGTAAAAAAGCACTATTATGTCTATAATTTAACGGAGAATAGCACACAAAAATGATAAAAATATCGTTTGAAGTTGCATGCACTGACCTTATATGTCAAAAACTAATACGTGCTTTGTAAATCAAATTTCGGCTTGACCGTATTTGTTTGCTTTATTTATTTAGGAATACCCATTAACCATCCTTATTAACCCTAAAAGTCCGGTTTACGCCGGATTTTTTATTTGGCGTCCGCGTTAATAATGCTTTCACGAAACTGAACCATATTGCGAATGAGCTCTAGCGGGAGTTCTTGGCTGTGCGGAAACTGCACCGAACCTTTACCTCTTTTATAATCTGTGAGTTTTTCGGCAAATGCTGCATGTGTATGGGGCAAGGCATACATACCCACGTGTTTTTTATAGGCTCCAAAATAGACAAGCGGCTTTCGGTGGAGTTTGTAGCCTATCATGGCGTATGAAAATTCTTCCACCACATCGGGGGCCAATTCGATTATCAGATTTCGCAAAAGAAGGAGTCTTGCAGCTATATCCTCCGAAAAACTGTTAATGTAGTGAGTAACCTCTGCGTTTAGTTGCATTGGCAAGGCACTTTAATCTTTAGGCATGATGTAAAATTAAATTAGCCTAAAGATTAATTTCATTAATCAACAGGCGCTTAACCTTTACCACTCCGGCGGCCTCAACCACCAAAAGAAACATGCCGTTACCAAAGCCACGTACCTCCGGAAATAGCGTTACATCCTGAAATTGCCGAGACACCTGATAATACTTTTGTCTGAAAAACATATCGAAAATCCAGACATTAATATCCGTAACACCCTTACAGATTACCCGAACCTGCAGCGGACCATTCACCGGATCACGACCCCAGGGATTGGGGGTAAAGTCAAAATCCATAAACTCGCAAGGGCCTTGCGAATAGGCTCCGTTGATTATTCCGGCGGCTACAGCATTACACTCATTGCGATAGGTTACATTATCGCAGCCGCAAACAGGATCATACATGGTGCCGTAACAGGTATTGTTGGTAATGGCAAGAGAATCGATGCATGTGGGTTGTGTAAACTGCGAGAAAGCCGTACCGCAGGGCACAAAAGTTATCGCAATAATGAAAATCGATGTAAATAACCTCATCATGATGAAACAAAAATACGTTTATCCTGCTGTTTCACCAAACGTCCAATGCAAGAAACCTTACTGCCATCTGCAACAAGCAATTTCTCAACTTCTGTTCGCGCTTCAGCGGCAACTGAAATTAGTAATCCTCCACTGGTTTGCGGATCACACAAAATCAACAGATTACGGCCGTCCAATTCAGTGCAATGCGTACTTATTGCATTAAAATTACGCATGGTCATATCGGGATAGATGAACGAGCTCAAACAGGTTTCAACACCCTGCATCAAGGGAATTTTATCGGCCCATAGCTCGGCACTGCAATTTGAGGATTCAAGCATTTCGAGCAGATGCCCGGCTAAACCAAATCCGGTGACATCGGTAAGAGCGTTTACACCTTCAACCATACTCAACGAGGTGCCTACACGGTTGAGTTTTTTCATCCATGCAACCAGTTGCGGATAATGTTCTGCCTCGACTATCAATCTGCGCTTAAGCGCCGTAGTAAGTATGCCGGTCCCCAGCGGTTTGGTGAGGTAGAGATAATCGCCCTCTGTCACAGTGTTGTTGCGTTTAACCCGATTTTTCATCACCCGACCATTCACCGAAAGTCCAAAAAACGGCTCGGCCGAGTCGATACTGTGGCCACCTGCGAGTACCACACCTGCCTCGCGGCAAACATCTGCAGCTCCTTCGAGCACTCGGGCGGCCAATGCTGCAGGCAATTTTTCGACCGGCCACCCCAATACCGAGAGCGCCATAAACGGACTGCCGCCCATGGCATACACATCGCTCAGAGCGTTGGCGGCGGAGATAGCACCAAAATCGTAAGCATCGTCGACCACAGGCATAAAAAAGTCGGTTGTAGAAATGAGACAGTCGCCCCCTCCTAAGTCCCAAACGGCGGCATCTTCATGATGACTATTGCCGCTAATTAGATTGCCCGTGGGCGCCACCTTGACCTTCGCGATTATCTCCTGCAATACTGCAGGTGCTATTTTACAGCCACAGCCGCCACCGCGGGCATAAGAACTGAGGAGGATATTTTCATTTTGTTCCATATAAAATTTTAAGTCTGCACGCCATATTTGCTACTTCGGCTGCAGACATACCTTTGGTTTCTATCGTTTCTGCCACGGTGCGATTGCGCTTTTCACGGCTAAAATGATAGGCTTTATCATAGTATTTAAGCGATATTTCAGCCACGAGGGCTAAATTGCCCTCATCTAATGCGGCTTGGGCATCACGCAATGACAGTCCGCCTAAACGCTTACCAATTTTCTGAAGCGATTCGTGCAAGGCATCTGTTCCATATACACCATATTCCTCGACCAATCGTCGCACACGATCTTCCAGCGTTGAATCGAGCAATACCAGAGGTGCCCGGTTTAAATTATCCCAAATTCCGGCATGCAGCACTACTTTCCCAATTTTACGGCTTTCGTCTTCGACCCAGATTCTCCGGCTATAATCGTACGATTTTAAAACACGATGGACTTCATTTTCAAACTGTTCGATATTGGGCTGTTCGTACATACCCAGCGCACCGAACGCTGATCCTCTGTGGCATGCCAGCTGCTCCAGGTCGAGCACCTGTTCGCCCAGGTTTCGGAGTTCGCATAGTATTTCTGTTTTTCCACTGCCGGTTGGTGCACTCAAAACAACAAAAGGAATATCTTCACAAAACGCCTGCTGCACTTTCTGACGATATGCTTTATAACCACCATTCAACACATCTACTGAAAAACCAGCAGTTCGGAGCAGCCATGCCATAGAACCGCTGCGCATACCACCCCGCCAGCAATACATCGCCACCCTTCGATCAGGAGCTATTTCATGAGCCTGTTCGACAAAGCCAACCAGCTTTGGACCTACCATGCGCAGCCCCTCGAGGACGGCATTTTCTTTTCCCTTGTGCTTGTACAAAGTACCTATTCGAACACGTTCTTCATCAGAAAACAGTGGAAATGATAAGGCTCCAGGCACATGCCCCTGCTTATACTCTAAAGGTGAGCGAACATCGAGCAATGGGACTACTGACATGTGAGCGGGTAAAAGTTTTATTTGCGAAAGGTATAAAACCTAATTTTAATCAGACCTTAGCAAGGCATGAAAGCATCACTTTACAGTATTATTTTAACTGGAATCATCACCGGCAATACATTATTTGCACAGGTGCTAAATACAGGCATGGTAGATCAGATGAACAGCTCAGCAACCGGAAAATTAACGTTTTCTGGGTTTGTGGATGTGTATCATCGCTACGATTTCTCAAAACCTAAAGATGGAAATATTCCTTACTTCGTGTCCTCAGCTCGGCATAACGAGATTAATATTAATCTAGCCTATCTGGGCATTCACTACAAAAATGATCGTGTTAGAGCACGCTTTTACCCGGGATTTGGCACCTACATGAATTCGAACTATTCAGGTGAATCGGGCAGTTTAAAATACCTTCTCGAAGCCAATGCGGGAATATGCCTTAGCAAAAAAAATGGATTATGGTTAGATGCCGGTGTTTTAGGTTCGCCTTATACTAACGAATCAGCCATTTCTAAAGATCATTTCATGTACACCCGTTCGCTGGCTCCGGAGTATGTACCTTATTACCTGAGCGGAGTTAAGCTAAGCGTTCCAATGGGTAAAAAAATTAATCTGTACGGGTATTTATTGAATGGATGGCAAAACATTACTGAAACCAATAACAGCCCGGCATTGGGCACACAAATCGAATACCGCCCCAATAGAAAGTGGCTCATAAACTTCAACACCTACATTGGCGAGGAATCGTCGGATGCCCAGCCCAGCTTTTCGAACCGATATTTTGCCGATGCCTACTGTATATATAATCCCGACGGCAAATTCAGTATGACTGCATGCGGTTATGTTGGGCGGCAAACGTATATAGCTGGTAAAGCAACAGCAGCGAATTGGTGGCAAGCCAATTGGATAGGACGTTTGCGGTTGGGCACATCAAACTTTATAGCCCTTAGAGCCGAATACTTTAATGATACAGCTGGTATTGTAGTGCGCAGCATAACGAAAAACACATCGTTTCAAACCGGATCATTGGGTATTGGTTATTCGTATCAAGTAAATCAAAACGGCATGTTTAGGGTGGAGTACCGTCATTTTTATGGCTTTAATGAAACGTTTATTATAAACGAGGAAAATACGCATCAATCCTACGGTATAACGGCTAATCTGAGTGTGTGGTTTTGATTATTAAGCCCATTCAAGTGGGCTAGAAATTAGTGTCCTTTTTTTAACCAGCACATATTTATCAACAAGTCCTTTGAAAAGTTATGTTGGGATGTAGCTATCCAATTTTGTAGGAAGCCTATCCCCCCTAACCAAGGCGAAGCTAGCTCCTAAATTTCAAATTGCCGTTAACAAACGTTTATAAACGTTTAAAACGAATAGACGAAATTTTCAGGTTAACTGGTTGATATACGAGCAGACGACATACAACAGAAATATGCCTTTATGACGTAAGCTATAGGATAATATTTTAGCAAAACTCCTGCTTGGCAAGTAAACAAACAAGTGAACCAAGCTCACTTCTTCGTCCAAAACACCATTTGCAAAAAATAGAATTCGATATCATAGAATCGAATAATTGCGTTTCAACGAAATCGCTATTAGCAACATGTGTAATAAGGTGCATGAGCCGTAGCAACATTTCTTTGTTTTATACTTTACCCTACCTTTACTGCATGCGGGTATACTTGGTATTGGCCATAGCATTTATTGCAAAGAGCATGATTGCGCAAACGTCGGTTTATCCCGGTGGTTTTGGACTGCGCAGCACCATGGGATTTACAGTTCCCCCTGGAAATTCGCAAAAGCATTTGATTGGAGCGCATGCCTATGGGTTCGAATTTAATTACCGATATAATTTTTCGGGGGTAAAAGAGTGGGAAAAACATTATCGTTATCCTTATTCGGGATTTGCCGTTCAGTTTCTCTCGCTGGGCGGCAAACTTATAGGAAACAGCTACAACATAATGCCCTACATTGGCATACCAATAAAAAAGAATAAGATTTTCGACTCGCACATTAGGCTTTCAAGCGGACTTTCATACATATCACGAAAGTTTGATCTCGAAACCAATCGAAACAATACCCTTACAGGCAACAATTTGAATCTTGTAGCCGATTTGATGCTTCAAATTAACTGGAAGATCGATCGCAAAGTGCATTTGTTAACCGGTTTATCTCTCACTCATTTTTCGAACGGAGCCTTTAAACAACCTCAAACATCCTTTATAGTATTGGGTATGAATGCTGGACTAACCATTAATACGGGAAGGCCTGTTGCCGTAAATAATTACTCCTTTCCCATTCTCGATAAAGGGCTTAAATTAGTGATATGGTCGGGCATATGGCGCAAAGAAGCCACATCGTTTATTAGTCAGAAATACACCGCCGCAGTTGTAGGCATTAACGCATTAAGACGATATTCCATAAAAGGCGCTTATGGACTGGGTATTGATGCTCTTATTGATCAAAGCCTACCCGCGCGTAACAGCAAGGCCGGTCCATTTAGATTGGGGGCAGTAATCGCTTACGAATTGTTGCTGGGGCGCATGAGTATTCCCATTCAGCAGGGTTTTTACTTGGTTAATCCCATAAAAAGCGATGGATTTCTTTACCAACGTATAGGCTGGCGTTACCACATTAACAGTGCCCTTGCAGCACAATTGAGTCTTAAATTCCACAATCTTAAAAACGATCATGCCGAAATTGGCTTGGTGTACACGATAAAACCATGAGAAGTACGATTTTATTCCTATTAATAGCGTGTATTCTGTTGGCCTGCAGCAAAGAGCAGATGGACGATTGCTTTACCTCAACCGGTAGAGTGGCTTATGAGAAACGTACTCTCGAACCCTTTACATCGGCCGAAATTATTGGTAATTATCAACTGATTTGGATAGAAGACACCAGCAATTACATCGAAATTGAGGCAGGCACCGGGCTTTTAGAGCAGATTAAAACAAAGGTTGAATTTCAGAAGCTTACTATCGAAAACACTAATACCTGTAATTGGGTGCGCTCTTATAAAATTCCTGTAATTCTAAAGCTGCATTGCAGCAATCTGGGACGCCTGAGGATTTTGGGCAGTACAGAGCTGAGCAACCGCGATAGTCTGCGGCACGATTCTATTTATATTGATTTAAATCAAAATGCCGGCGCAATAGATCTTAACGTTTCGAATACTTTGCTGATGATTGAGCAGCCTACCGGTGGGGCCGAAATAACAGCTTCGGGCCGCACCGAAGCGTTTGTTTTTAAATCGGGCGAACGTGTAGGTGGCAATTTCCTAAAACTGAATGCCCGCTGGGTTGAGGCCATAAGCAAAAGCGAAATCGACACCTATGTTAATGCCTCCGAATCGCTCAAACTCACCACCTTGGCTGGAGGCAGTATTTTTTACACAGGTGATGCCCCCCAAATTGAACGGTCAAGTTTTGGAGAGGGAAGTATTTCGAGGATTTATTAATAGTAGAAACGACTAATATGTCAAAGCTGCTGAACAAATAAAAGCCAATGTTCGGGCACATTCTTAAACTCGGGCGGCTGAGTAAAAAAACCAAACACTGTGGAGCCGCTGCCACTCATGGCAGAATAAATGGCCCCTTTCTCTTTTAATTCCTCCAAGGCCGCTGCCACTTCGGAATATTTCTGCGAAACCGGTCGCTCAAAATCATTTACGACCCTTCCCTGCCATTCGCTAATGGGTAATTTTATTAACTCAAACAAATCTTCCTCGGGCTTATGCGGCTGAATCATCCCAAAGGCTGTAGACGTAGAAACATGAACGCCCGGATTAATTAATACCAAATATATTCCCCTTAAATTCAATTCAAAAGGCTCTAGCAATTCGCCCCTGCCTTGCACCTTGCAGGCACTGTCATACATAAAAAAAGGGCAATCGCTGCCCAAAGCAGCGGCCATTTCGAGTAAACGCTCAAATGACAGGGGCTTATTCATAAGTTGATTGAGCAGCCTGAGGGTCCATGCGGCATCCGATGAGCCGCCGCCCAAGCCCGCACCCATAGGAATTACTTTATGAAGATACACCTCCAAAGGCGGCAGATTGCAATATGAATCAAACAATCGAATGGCTTTTAGCACCAGATTATTGTGTGGATTACCATCAACCTCAAGCCCACTTGGTATAAAGCGAACAGGCACTTTTTGATTGGATTCTGCAACAATAATCTCCAACACATCGCATAAACCGATGGGATAAAAAATACTTTCGAGCGCATGGTATCCGTCGGCACGCTTATGGGTAATGCGTAAGCCCAGATTAATTTTTGCCGGAGGAAAGGCTACCATCGATGGAATTACTTTGATTCATGTATGTGCGGGTAAAAATACACAAACAAACACAGGGGTTTGCTTCGAATGTGTAAATTGCAGCCCCAAAACATCGGAATATGAATTTTCTTGAGTTTGAAAAACCGATAGCCGATTTGTTCACGCAACTTACTGAGGCGCAAGATCTCGCCGCCAAAAGCGGTGTAGACATGAAGAAAGCTATTGCCGAACTGGAACAAAAAATTGAAGACACCCGCAAATCTATATATCAGAATCTTAGTCCTTGGCAGCGCGTGCAGGTAAGCCGCCATCCCGACAGACCTTATGCGTTATCGTATATAAACTACATGACCGACGGTAACTTTCAGGAGTTACATGGCGACCGCACGGTTAAGGACGATAAAGCCATGATAGGCGGGATTGGTTGTGTGGATGGGAAATCGGTGATGTTTATTGGTCAACAAAAAGGCGCCAACACCAAGCAACGTCAATACCGTAATTTTGGAATGGCCAACCCCGAAGGGTACAGAAAAGCACTACGCTTGATGAAAATGGCCGAAAAATTTGACATTCCTATTGTAACCCTCATCGATACTCCGGGCGCTTATCCAGGCCTTGAGGCCGAAGAACGTGGCCAGGGCGAAGCCATCGCCCGAAACCTTTTCGAGATGACCAAATTAAAAGTTCCGGTGGTATGCATCATCATTGGTGAAGGAGCATCGGGTGGTGCTTTAGGAATCGGAATCGGCGATAAGGTATTGATGCTGGAAAACACCTGGTATTCGGTAATATCTCCCGAATCATGTTCTTCAATTCTTTGGCGTAGCTGGGATTTCAAAGAAAAAGCATCGGTTGAGCTTAAGCTAACTGCCGACGATATGATGCAAAATAAACTTATCGACGGTGTTATTAAGGAACCCATTGGTGGAGCGCACACCCATTACGACCAAATGTTCCGTACGGTAAAAACCGAAGTAATGAAAGAGTTGGCAACTCTGTCAAAAATTAAACCCGAGAAACGCATCGAAATGCGTATAGCCAAATTCTCTGCAATGGGTGCATTTTCTGAAAAATAAAGGCTTTGGCCAATTCGTGGTTCAGATTTAAGCAATTTACCATCCAGCAAAACCGCTGCGCTATGAAGGTAGGTACGGATGGTGTGTTGCTAGGCGCCTGGGCAAACATTGAAAAGGCCTCACACATTCTGGATATGGGCTGCGGCACCGGATTGCTTTCTTTGATGGCTGCACAGAGAAATTCTTTAGCCTTTATTACCGCTGTTGAACTGGAGGAAGACGCTGCACAACAAGCCCATGAAAACGTTGCGGCATCGGCTTGGGACAATCGAATTAAAGTTATAAATAACGATGTGTTAAGTACCGTTTTTGATAGGTCATTCGACTGCATCGTGTGCAACCCACCGTATTTTTCCGCACAAGTTTTACCCCCGGCTAAAGCCCGAAGTTTAGCCCGCCACAACACCAAAGGCTTTGAAACTTGGATTGAAACAGCCTTTAACCAATGTAGCAATACCGGAAATGCTCATTTCATATTGCCCATTGACCAAAAACAAGCGGTACTGGATTTTCTAAAAACCACGTTTTGGCACATACAGCGCATCTGCGACGTTGTGCCCAATGACGCTAAACCTGCAGTGCGTTTTTTATTGGAACTGCAAAAAGAACCCTGCGAAACGACATACAGCCGCCTTCAAATAGAAACAGGCGCACGAGGCAACTATCATCCTGAATACAAAAATCTAACAGCTGATTTTTACCTATGGGCCTGATGGAGGCTGCCAATTAAGGTATTGGGATTACGAATAAACGCAATGCTTAAATGGTGAAGGAGCTGACCTGAAGGTCCAAATAGAGGATATTCGAAATTATGGTTAGAATAAGGCATCTCCACATACGCATGTGGACCTTGATAAACGTTGTTGAGCATTCTGGATTGCGCAACGGGCACTATTTGATCTTTAGCGCCGTGCAGCAATAGGAGCGGAGGTAAAGGCGACTTCATACGATGGGCAAGCGAAAGACTGGCCGCATTCACATTTCCTGCATATGCCGCTTTAATATCCTCCAAACGCAATAGCGGATTTGAATTATTGCTAAAATCGGAGAGTGGGTATGCGGCAATGATGCCCGATAGGTTTAGCTGAGGATGCTGCACCGCCATGGAAAGCGCCAATGTAGCACCCGCCGATGAGCC
Source organism: Bacteroidia bacterium (assembly GCA_046302715.1). Taxonomy (GTDB): domain Bacteria; phylum Bacteroidota; class Bacteroidia; order M30B66; family M30B66; genus CAMCXT01. The sequence continues at coordinate 55,593 of JBKCHQ010000076.1, forward strand.
CCCCACAAAAACCTTGTTGGTATCGCCGCCTCTTTCATGTAAAAAGGTCATCATGGATTTAATGAGTGCTGCCGCTGAATTCTCGGGATTGGGAAACTGTGCCTCCTTACCCAAAGGATACGCTGCAGCCACTACTAAACAACCCGCCCTACTGAAAGCAGCACTCCAAGCATGCATTTGCGCAGGCGAACCTTGAATGAAACCTCCTCCATGAAAGAGAAAAACAATAGGAGGCGCTTCAATCTTTTTATCAGGCAAATACACCAAAGAGATACGCTGAGGAGCATCGAGATGGTGATACGGCAAAAAGCCTGATTCGTGTTGGCGGGCAAAAAACCAGTCCCCAAAACTAAATCGATGCTCAAGGTTAAATTTGTGATGTGCGGCACCGCTCCATATAATTGGAAGACTCAATAACACCGATGATGAAAGCGGCAGAAAAAACCAAAATCCGCCCCCCTTAAAATTCCGCCATAAAGGCAGGAGCATTAATACTAATGAAGCTACCCAGGCAAATCGCCCTGTTTCTGAAAGATAAAGATGGAGATAAAATCCTTGTAACGTATTTATCGGAAATTGGATAAATAAACCACATAGAAATAAAACAAAAGAGGCCAGACACCAAAAGATGCCTGGCCACTTCCAACCGGTATAGCCGGCGGTAAAAATCATTTCACTTCAATAGTCTGACGTGCACCGTTAGCCCCTGCATCGGGCGGACAATGACTCTCAATAGCAGGATTGGTACCGTGTAAACTAATTACGTAAGACCCCGGAAAGTCGTAAACATGATATACTGTTGAAGAACGGGTAATCGTATCCTTACCGTCGCCGAAATTCCAATGGTATAAATCGATACCCTCGCTGCAATCGGCATTAAACGAAACTCTGTTTCCCGCCATTGGTGTGCGCTCTGAAACCGTAAAACAATAACGCTGAACGTCAGGTTCGCATGAAGCTAAAGCTAATATAGAAGCCAAAGCAGTAAATGAATAAAATAGGCGTTTTTTCATAACATGTAATTATTTCAAATGTAGTTTTTTTTCTGCAAAAACCAAACCTAAAATTTCCTATCAGGCTAAATAGGTGCAGTAAATGCTCTGCATGCCGAAACTGCCCTTTTCCATTGGGCATACCAGCGTTCGTTCTCTTGGTTACTCACGAGTTCGGGCTTAAATTCAGCATCAATCTGGTGCAAGCGTATTAAAGCCTCCTTGCCCGACCAAAATGAACTTCCTAAGCCCGACATCATGGCAACACCCCAAACGGTAGATTCTGTTTGTTTAGGTCTGGAAATTAAGCATGAAAGCTGATTGGCCTGAAACTGCATTAAAAAATTATTGGATGAAGCGCCACCATCCACACGCAGTTCAGTAATCTTTATTTTTGAAACCTCTTCCATCAACTCAAGCACATCCCGGGTTTGATAGGCTAAGGATTCAAGAGTAGCACGTACCAAATGTGCCCTGCTTGTTCCTCGTGTCATGCCCAAAAATGCGCCTCTGGCATCAGCATCCCAATAGGGCGCCCCCAATCCTGTAAATGCAGGCACCAGATATACGCCGCCGTTATCTTCCAAAGAAACAGCCAGAGCCTCAGTTTCTGAAGCATTAGTTACTAAGGCCAATTCATCACGGATCCACTGAACGGCCGAACCCGCCACGAAAACACTTCCCTCAAGCGCAAATTCGGGCACCCCGTTGATTTTCCAGGCCATGGTACTCAGCAAGCCCGAATGAGCCTCCACCCTTTTTGTTCCGGTATGCATAAGCATAAAACAACCCGTACCGTAAGTATTTTTTACCATCCCCTCAGAAAAACAAGCTTGTCCAAACAAGGCCGCATGCTGATCGCCTGCAACAGCAGTAATGGGAATTTCAACTCCTGCAACGGATGCCGGTATAGCTCCGAAATCAGCAATGTTCTCTTTAACCTCGGGCAAAATTTCAGGTTTAATTCCACAAACACGGCATAAATCGGTATCCCATTGCTGAGCGTCTAAATTAAACAACATGGTTCTCGAAGCATTGGTAACATCGGTGCTGTAAACGCTTCCTTTACTCAAATTCCACAACAACCACGTATCTACCGTTCCAACTTTTAACAATCCTTGCTCGAGAGCTTCAGCTGCCTCGGGCACGTTCTTAAGGATCCAAGCAATTTTACTCGCACTAAAATAGGCATCGGGATGCAAGCCGCTGCGTTTCGAAAAGTACTCCAAACCAAATTTGCGCTGCCAATCGACAATGATGGACGCCGACTGTCGGCTTTGCCAAACGATAGCAGGATAAAACGCCTTACCTGTTTTGGCATGCCAAGCAATGAGTGTCTCGCGCTGGTTGGTAATGCCTGCAGAGATAATCTGCTGAGGATTTATCCCACTTGACTTAATAACATTTGAAACACAATCTATTACACTTTGATAGAGTTGATCGGGATTTTGCAAAACATAGCCCGACTGAGGGTATATACATTGCAGTGGGATTTGATGACTGCCCTCACACCTTCCATCCTGATCAAAAAGTAAGGCCCGCGAACTTGTGGTTCCTTGATCAACCGCTAAAACGTAATTTTTGTGACTTGATTTCATGAACAAACTATAATACAACTATCAAAAGTACCTAAAGCAACATTAATTTTTCGGCTACTTTTACAGTTAGAAATGTCTTCAGAATTTAAATGCAAGAATTGCGGATCGTGGAACCCGCTCCAAGATGAGGCTGCTGTTTGCCTGGCCTGTAACACGCCATACAAAGTATTTACTGAAGCAGATAGGGCAAGTATTGAACGTCGCAACACCACCGGCGATATTAAAATACCGATACACCCTAATGATGCACCTCCAATAAAAGTGCTGAAACATATTTTTAACGCCATACAAATTGCCTTTCTTGCCGTATTAAGTTTTATTTTATGGCTTATTGCCGCCGGACCTGGATAAATGAAAACGCATAAACTTCCACCCCTTTGGTTCCTTCTATTATTAGGAATTGTGGTTTGTAAAAGAATATTTTTTCACACTTCGGGTAATGCATTTGCCGACAGCTATCTGCTCGATTTGCTTTGCATTCCATTAGTTATGGAAGGCTGCAAGTGGATTCTTGAAAAATTACTTAATAGACACTACCGATTTACGGAATACCATTGTATAGTGGCGGTGCTGTATTTTAGCCTTGTTTTTGAATGGTTTCTTCCGCAGTTGAGTAACCGCTACCACGCCGATATTTATGATGTTTTGTGTTATGGGGTATCTACCATTATATGGTATGTTGGGCAAACTAATTTTAACGCTAAACGAATGAATGTGGTCGAAAATGCCTGAAGTTTCGAAATGGCTTATTGCCGCAGGAGTGTTTTTAATTATTGCGGGAGTTACCTATGGGTTGTTGGGAAACCGCATCCAGTTTTTAGGCAAGTTACCGGGCGATATACGAATTGAACGCGATAATTTCAAAATATATATTCCCATTACCACAATGCTGCTAATCAGTGCAGCAATTCAATTCATTATTTGGATTTTCCGTTTATGGAAAAAATAAAGACTGTATCATGAACGGCACTACCCATTAAGCATTTACCGTTGACTTGTAGGCCTGATCAATTTTTTCAGCCAAATGACGGTCTTTTTCGGTAATGGTATTTTCTTCGTCATGGGTGCAAAGAAAAAGATCCACTTTATTGTATGTGTTGCGAATTTCGGGATGATGATTTACACGTTCTGCTATTAAGGCTACCTTAGTAATAAAGGCAAAGGCCTCAACAAAATTTCGAAATTCAAACGCGCGGTGTAGTTTACCTTCAATAGTGTTCCACATAAGAAGAAATATTTTTGAAAAGAGGGCAAAAGTAATTTTAATCGAATAACTATTGCGTTAAAAATTACTAAATTTACGCATGTGCCGTTGTATTTGGGTTTTTATCGTTTTGCTCCTCTCCCAGTTTGAAGTAAAAGCTCAGGTTTGCTGCAGTAGCCAAGAAAAATTCGGTTTCATAGAAGGCCAAAAATCCAAATCGTCTGGTGCAGGAACAGCTGAAGATATTCTTTATCTCAGAGCACATTGGAAGATCAACCCTGAACGTGATTCCATAGATGGCCTTATGCGTTACTTAATTCGCACCACAACACCCAATTATACCCGCTTCACGCTAGATTTAAGCAGCCAACTTGTTGTTGATTCGGTGCGCAACGCAAGTGGAATTATAAGCTTTTCGCATTCTGCAGATATCCTTAGTACCGAACTTCCCGAAATGGCTCTTGGCGATACCTGCACCATTAGTATTTACTACCGTGGAACTCCTCCTACAACCGGTTTTGGCTCCTTTGTTCAAACCAACACACCATATGGTAAACCAATCATATGGACACTCTCGCAACCTTTCGGCGCATCAGACTGGTGGCCATGCAAGGAAGGATTTGAGGACAAGATTGATTCGTCGGACTATTACATCAACATCCCCTTTGGCAATCGGGCGGCCGGAATGGGAATACTTGCGGGCATCGACACCATTGAAAACCGGCAAATTTATCACTGGAAACATCGGTATCCCATAGCAACCTATTTGGTAGCACTTGCGGTAACCGATTATTCGGAAATTAAACGTTCCGTTCCACTAAGGGAAGGAAATCTCGAATTATTGAATTATTGCTATCCCGAGCATTTGGGCGAATGGGACTGGCAGCAAACCGAAGTAATGAACATGCTGCAATACTTCGATAGTTTGTTTGTGCCCTACCCCTTCATGCGTGAGAAATACGGACATGCGCAATTCAGCTGGGGCGGTGGCATGGAACATCAAACCATGAGTTTTATGGCCGATTTGGGGCCTTGGCTTACCTCGCACGAACTGGCGCATATGTGGTTTGGCGACATGATAACCTGCTCATCTTGGAAAGACATTTGGCTCAACGAAGGGTTTGCAACTTACCTCACCGGCTTGTTTTTCGAGCGCTTCAGCCATCCATCGTTCTATTATTGGAAACGCAATAACCGCGATGAAATCTGCTCGCAACCCGGTGGTTCGGTTCGGGTTAATGATACAACTTCGGTTGAACGTATTTTCGATGGGCGACTCACCTATTATAAAGGTGCGATGATGCTCCATATGCTTCGAAAAAAGCTGGGGGATGCAGTGTTTTATGAAGGAATACGAAACTATCTAAATCGTTCGGATTTGCGTTATAGTTATGCGAACACCCAACAGTTTCGTGAAACAATGGAACAGGCTTCGGATCTTGATTTGAAGCGCTTTTTTGACGATTGGTATGCCGGCGAGGGCTATCCAAATATCCGAATAGATTACACCACGGAGGCTAATCGAATCACTTTAGATATCAACCAGCAAGGAAGCAGTGCATTTACACCACTGTTTGAAACGCAAGTTCCAATTCGAATTATTGGAGCATCCGACAGCCTTGATGTGAATATCGAGATTAGCGATGCACAAATGCGAATTGAAGTGCCGCTCAATTTTGTTCCACTTTCAATAAAGGCCGATCCCGAAGCCGATTTTTTAGCACGCTACACCCTGCAAAAAATTGAAACCATAAAAGATTGGATGCCGGCACCCAACCCAATTCGAAAAGGAACATCGCTCAAATTACCTGCATTTGGAAAGAGTACACTAGTTGAACTCGTATCTCTCGACGGCAAACACATGCATGAGCTGCATTTAACCAGATATCAGACAGGACAATTCCCCACCGATAACCTGGCTGCCGGCGTTTATTGGTTAAGGTTAAGTCCAGAGGGAGAGTCCAGCCTTAACAGAAAGTTAATTTTGGTCGATTAAGACCAATTTGCGAAATCCCCAAAGAAAAATTAACCATGTAAGAAACATGGGATTAAAATAACGTAATTTACTCAAACAAAAACACTATTCTATTTATTATATGGCATTTAAAGTTATTTTTCAGATAAATTTAAATTGTTTCACCTACAATTTAATGTGTAATAAATAAGCTTAATTAAATTTTTCACTTAATTTTGCAAAACTTTCTTACAAATTAATTGTCCTATCAGATAACCTTATCGATTTACACTTCGTAAGCGCTTTGGATATAAAAAACCGAGAAGCATGAAATGCACCCCTTACGAAACCTTCAATCGCGATACGATTAGCGAAGTCATGAAATATTTTTTACGAAATACCTATTTAACCAATCACATCACAAACAGATGTACTATGAAAACAGCCCTACACTCTATTAACATAAAGCGGAATGTGCGGCCCTTGTTGCTGCTATTTTCATTTCTGATGGTTTCTGCACTAGGTTTTGCACAGGTAACCAAAACCTCAACAGGCACGGCCTGGGCCACCGCAGCAAACTGGTCGCCCGCTGGTGTTCCTGCTGCAGGCGATAATATCATTATCAACTCAGGAATGACGGCCCCGGCAACTGCAATAACCATAGGAAACCTAACGGTGAACGGTGGTTTTACATTTACCATGGCGGCCGGCAATATAACTGTAAATGGCAATACCCAAATCAATGGTACACTTGCCGACAATAGTTCAACGGGAACCAATTCATTCCTCGGAACATTTTCTGTAGCTGCCGGCGGTAATTACACCACAACATCTACTTCTCCGTTGATTTTTGGTGGCAATATCTCCAATGCCGGAACCTTCAATCGATCAGGAGCAGGAGCAGTTAATTTCGCTGATTCGCTTTCGATTAACGGCCCTAATGCTATAATACTTGGTGGTGGAAACATTACCATTGATGCCGATATGGTGGTAACCAATAATGCGGTCTTAACTTTAAGCGGAACTTTGAATGGGGCTAATGCCAATTCAAGTTTTTTCAACAGCACGGGCGCTACAATTAATTATTCAGGTGCCACACTCATGGCTTCGGGTTTTTTCGATGCTTCGGCTACAAATAATACCGTAAACTACGCCTCGACTCCAAACCAAACGGTTCGCTCCACAACGTATCATCATATTACATTTAGCGGTGGTGGAACCAAAACCATCCCTGATTTAGTGGTTAACGGAAACTTTACTCGTTCGGCAGGAACACTCACATTTAGTGCTTCAACATTGACGTTCGAAGGCAGTACCTCCAACAATTTAACATTGACTGGAGGAACTGTAACCTTCCCAAACACCATCATAAATAAACCGGGAGGGGTATTAACCATTGTTCCGGGTGGCGCCATAACTTCAACCTTCGCATCCGTGTCTATTCCGGCCGGTGATTTGGCATTTGGAACAACCGCTACCACCATACGTATTAACGGCGACCTGGCCGGCGCAGGAAGCATTAGCATGACCGGTGCCGCACATACGCTTCGTTTGTTTGGAGTAAACAACGCCATTGGAACTTTAAACAGTGGAACTTCTACGGTAGAATATGGCGCCGCTGGCGATCAAAATGTTTTT
>JBKCHQ010000077.1:0-19853 GCA_046302715.1 Bacteroidia bacterium
TTTTAATTTTTATTTCTTCCGAAACCTAAATTTGTGCAGTTATTAATTTTTTTTTAAATTGAATTTCACGCTTGGCCTTTTCTTATACGGCTTGTAATTTTTCACGTTCTTTCTTTATAAACATAATAAACGACCCCACCAATAGGATTATTAGTCCAAACGACCCTATTAAAATCCCTCTAAATAAAAGTAATTCGTTCATTTAATAATATTGATTAACAAAGAAAGATTTGATTCCGAAATTAGAAATAATTACCAACTAAATAGAGAGAAACCATTAATTATTTTCCTCAATTATAAAGGCTAATAGCACAACGAGAAAGCTCCAATCTAAATTAATTTTATGTTAGATTAAATTTACAACACGCTCATTTAAATTTAACGGATTTAATCGCTGCAATACATATTCGTAAATCTCCAATTGATTATGAAATAAGTCATTAAAAAAAGCATTAAAAGTCATTTTTCCTGTTTCGGTAAGTAGGTAGTTTTAGCCTTAAAAAACAGAAGATGAAACGGATTATATGTTTTGCGATGACTTTATTGGTAGGGGCAGTATGCTCCAAGGCCCAAGAAATTATTGTATTGCGTTCGGGCGGCGAAATTCAAGCGCAACTTGCTGATACCGGCTCAGGAATGATACGTTATCGGCGTACCGATAACCTATTAGGGCCCATATATAGTGTAAAGCGCAACGAAGTATCTCGCATTATTTACCGTGATGGGAGCAACGAAGTGATTTCATTCCAACCCAGCGCACAAACTACTGTCGATACAAAACTACGATATGGCGGGCCACGCATTGGTATTACCTATCTGGGACCGGGCGAGACCAACAAGAACATGAATGATATTTTCGACCGTAACATCAACACTTTAATTACCCAGTTTGGTTGGCAGTTCGAGACCCGATTTTTTACCCTCGATAACGGGGCTTCGGGACTCATTGAGTTTGTGCCTATGGTGGGAGGTTTGGAGCAAGGCCTGTTTATTCCCAGTATTACTGCATTGGTTGGATACCGATCAAAAAAAGGATATGAGCTGGGCATGGGACCCACCCTTTCGTTGGGGGGTGTGGGCGTTATATTTGCCGCAGGAGCCTCACTTAAATCAGGCAAAATAGTGTTTCCGATAAATCTTGCATTTATCCCATCTATAACTAAGTCGTATCCCGAAGAAAAAACCGAAGAAACGGTGTTTAATCCCTTTACGGGTAACTATGAAACACAAATAAAAACAAAGCCTGCCTATAAAGAGTACACCGGGTTTAGGATAACCTTAACGTTAGGGTTTAACTCGCGTTCAAAATAATACATAGTTCTACCTAAGCCCCTTCTCCTCCATCACCTTATTGAGCCACTTAAGCAACATAAACGCTGCAAGTCCGGCGCACATAAGCAAAAGGCAGTTTACCAGGAAGAAGTTGGCTTTGTTTTCGTAATTGTTCCTAAAATGATGAACAACTCCTTATTGGTAGGCAAATCGATACAAATCAAATTTTAACCTCTGACAATTGATTAAAATAATCAATTAGCCCTACTTGCACTTTATTAGAAAAATCTGAATAGTTTTTAATATCATCCACATTGCCTGTATATTCGAACCTGATGAAATTTGGTTTTAGGCGTGCGAAGCAAAAAGTTTTCGCTCTAGAAATAGGATGCGTACACGCTAATGTCATAAAATTAGGGGTGTAATTAATGATTGCTTTATCACCAAAGGTGCTTTCTGTCCATTCACGTGTTTGCTTTAAAACATCAATAAGTTCTGATGGGTAGTTATTCTCAACAAGCATGTTTTGAAAGGAGTTCCAGCTTGTATAGCGGGTTTTCCCCCCAACCACTATATAGTCTTCTAGGGTTTCCTCGACATCTACAACTAAATCGCCTTCCTTTTCCTGCACTTGAAATAATAACCTTGCCACAGCCTTTTCTGCGGGTATCTCCAATGCTTCGGCGATAGTTAAAATATTAGATATTTCATCTTCAGTTATAATACCATCAGCTAAAAGAGTTGAGATTGCAGCTTCAAAAACCTTAGGTTTGTCCTCAGATTTAAATTTTGAAGCGCTACTAAAAAGAAGCTCTGTTAATTGTTCATCGCTAAACAAATGGGCCATTGACACTATTTGTTTTATAGCAGCTCCAAGCCCAGGCAACTCAGTGTCATGCTCTAAGTCATCAATAAGTAGCATTTCTTCATTACCAACTTCTCCATCAGAGAGCATTGACACCGCAAGGATGCTAGCTAAATCAGTAAGGTTATCTTTCATATTCGTTGATTATCGTTACCAAAAAAAGAAAATTCGTTTCCAGATACTCTTCTTTCTTGCAGATCGAGCCTTTTCTAGGCGCTGAGCAATTTCCTTCCCTTTTCGTGTTCTTTGGTCTAGTTTGCCATCAGCTCTTCGTTTTGCTTTAATGGTTCTTCTTGCCATAATAATTATGATTTATTCACTCTTGAACAATTGTTTTCGATTATATTTTTAGAGTTAACTTAATGATAAGCGATAACAAATCGTCAAGCTGCGACAAAATTATTCAACAAAATGTTGGTGACAAGCGCAAAGCCCAAGTCAACTTTGATCAAGTATTATATTCAAAAAATTAAAATCTTTTCGATTGATAGTGACATTAATTGGCTGAATCATTAATGATTATCGATTTTTTACCGGTACTGCCAATGGCATATTGGCTCATTTAAAGAATGAAAACTACTATTTCTCATTCCTAACATTTTTTACGATCTATAATCGTTAGCAATTTTCAAACTCGCACCACTTAATCACAATGAAATTTACGCGACAGCGGATTTAATAATGTAATTACCTAAGCCCCTTCTCCTCCATCACCTTATTGAGCCACTTAAGCAACATAAACGCTGCAAGTCCGGCGCACATAAGCAAAAGGCAGTTTACCAGGAAGAAGTTGGCTTTGTTTTCGTAACCGTACCACATACCGGCCAAAACCCCACTCATTTTATTTCCAATAGACGTACTTAAGAAAAACCCACCCATCATTAAAGCGGTAAATCGGGGTGGACTGAGCTTGCTTACCAGCGAAAGACCCATCGGACTAAGGCATAGTTCGCCAACTGTTATGACGCCATAACATCCCACGAGCCAAAGCGTTGAAACTTTCATTGCTCCATTGTTGCTGGCATAAACAGCGCCTACCATAACCAAGGTAGAAAGGGCAGATATTACCAGGCCCAATGCGATTTTACCGGGAGTTGTGGGCTCTTTTTTACGTTTCCTTAACCAGGCAAAAACCGCAATAACCAAAGGCGTAAGCAATACCACCCAAAACGGATTGATAGACTGGAACAATTCGGTACTGATTAGGTATACCGGTTCCCCGTTTTGCGGAATGCGATCGGGCGGAAGATTGCGGAAGTAAACATGCCGCCCAAAGGTTTTAATGGGCTTATCGTTTTCCTTCTGCGCTCTGAATTGCTCGTCGAAACTATTTACCGAATCGGGTTTTGATGGCATGGTTTCTACCTGATACAAATCGCGTGATATACTTTCAACAGCGGCTGGCACTTCACGATCGGTGTAGTACTTCCCCCAATTGGTTAGCGCTGTCCCGTTTTGTTTGAATACTGCCCAGAATACCACACTTACCGCAAAAATGGCCAATAGTGCAGCAATTGGTCGCTTTTCACCCTCTTTTGCCCGCCACCACAATGAAACGTAAAAGATAATCACCGGGACTGATGCAAAGAGAAAGGCGTCGGTACTTTTGGAGTCCATCAATGTAGCTCCGAATATTTTTGTGGGAAGAAACCAGCCAATAATACCTGCTGCAATGGCCGGTAGAAAAACATAACTCAACACCTGCGCAAGACTGCTGTCTTTGGACGATTGTGCATCATCGGCTTTGCGCTCACCGGCACGAACGTGTTTTAAGCCAATGGTAAAAACAATTAAGCCGATAAACATGCCAACACCGGCTGTAAAAAACGATGCCGACCAGTTGTATTTATTGCGCATAAACGCTGCGAAAATGGGACCTAGCAGTGCGCCAATGTTAATGCCCATGTAGAACAAATTGTAGCCCCAATCTTTTTTCTCTTTGTATTCGTCGCTTGAATATAAATTGCCAAGCAGTGTAGAAATACTTGGTTTGAAAAATCCGTTTCCGGCCACAATCAGCAACATTGATAGCCAGAAAGAAGCCATCACAAACGATTCGCTTAGCTCAATGCCAAATGCGGCCAAACCGGGTATTCCAAGGCCCATGTATCCCAAGCCCATAAGCACCCCGCCGATGTAAACGCTCTTAATATAACCCAGTTTTTTATCGGCCAAAAAGCCGCCAAGAAAAGGGGTGAGATAAGTAATGGCGATGAAGGTTCCAAATATATCGTACGAAACTTTATCGGCAATGGCAAGACCACCTCTATCGACATCAATCATGTACAGTACAAAAATGCCCAACATGAGGTAGTAGCCAAAACGCTCCCACATTTCAGTGAAGAATAGATATGGTAAACCTTTGGGGTGTTTGTTTTCCTTTGCCATAATGCGCTCGTGTTACAATCGCTAAAATATACATTTAAGTTTAATGCGATAAAAAAGCTCATTTTGCCAAAGCATCCGATTAAACCTTTACTTTTGTGTTGTAATGGAATCCCGCAGTTTAAAACTCATACCGAGTATATACGTAGCAGATGGACAGGTAACTACTGCCGACTCGCGCCATGTGAGAGATTACAATCAGGCCATGGCTCATGCTTTGGAATGCCAAAAAATGGGGGCCGACGAGCTAATCATCATGGACGTTACGGCAATTTCTGATAGAAGGCGCAATCTTCCCAAATTTTTGAAGGACTTAAGCAAAACGCTTACTATTCCCTACACGTTTGGCGGAGGAATTAATACCGTTGCCGATGTAGACGAGCTTATGCGCTGGGGCGCTCAAAGGGTGTATGTGAATTCGGCTGCGGTAAGGAATCCGGAACTCATCTACAAGGTTACCTCTGAATATGGGAAAAATGCATTGATGGTAGCCGTAGATTCTCGTTTGACCTTTGGTTCCTGGAAGGTGTATTTAAGTGGGGGCAAATCGCGCACGGAGATTGATTTAATCAACTGGTTGAATGTCATTCAACTTAGAGGAGCCAATCAGGTCTTGGTTTCTGCTATTAACAGGGGAAACAACGATGCCATTTTTGAGATTTTTTCAAAAATAACCCAAGTGGCCACCTTACCGGTTTTAGCATCTGCCTCTTTTACAAAAGCGGAGGACTTTGCCCGACTGGTGAATGAGTGCAATGTTCAAGGCTTGGTTTCGGCGCACTTTCTCCAGACCGAAGAGCGCTTCAACAGCATTCGTAATTTAACAGGAGGAAGTACTGACGCCCCATTAAGTTTTGAAGAATAGGCATTTAATTAAACAACCATACGATTTTGGGGTTTAGTTTAAAACAGCGACGATGATTTTAAAGAAGATTCTATACTATATCGATTTACGCACCCTCTTTAAAAAAGACAAGAACAAACGTAATACCTCTGTACGCTTCATGAATGGCATGAACCGCATTAGTATTTTTATGTTCCTTTTTGCAGTGGTGGTGCTTATAATTCGCTACCTCAGCCGTTAAGCACGCTTTAAAATGTAATACACTCCGGTGGTGAAAAAGTCACGTAAAACTGGAAGTGATGCAATCATTGAGAATTGAACACGCGGTGTTCTTCCAAACTTGTAGCGATAAATCGGATTAAGCAAGTAAAGCCTTCTGTCGGCTATGGTATAACCGGTTTTTTTACATATATTTTCAAAACGGTTAATGGAGATTTGTGTGTCGTGAATCTCGAGCAGGGCTTCAATTACTTCGGGCCTTTCTTTGGTAAAACTGAGCCAGGATTTATAAAGACCACGTGGCAATAGATGCATCCAGGGCATTTTCCCCAATTTTGAAGATGCCGTTTGCTGATGCCCTCCAAAAGGCATACACCACGGGGGAAACGCAAAAAAGAAAACACCACCCTCCTTTAAATAAACAGGCAATTGTTTCATAACACGCTCCTGATCGGGAATATGCTCAATGGTATCTTTCAGAACAATTAAATCGAATTTACCCTTAAAGGCTGCCATCACCTTTTCATCATAAATGTCGGCAGTGAATAATTCCATCTTACCGGCCGAAATTTCATCTGCCAATAATTTTTTGCCGTTTTCAATTTTCGACTCGGACAAATCCATTCCCGTACAAAAGCAGTTACGCTCAATAAATGCTTTGAGCACACCGCCTTCGCCACAGCCAATTTCCAACACATGCATCCCTTCTCGAAACACTTTTTTAGCCTCGAGATAGGGGATAATATAATTAAGGGTCACCAGATACTGGTGCTGAAATTTTAGTGGGGCATTGCCGTGAAAATAGAGCGACATCCTTTTTTGCAGCCAAGATACAAATTCGATGGTATGACTTGAACCCTAAAATAATCTTGCTAAATGTAAATTTAAAAATATATCTTTGCAATATCATTTTGATATCATGAACGAAAAACATTATTCAGGCCAATCAGGAGCAGTGTTTCTGTTGGTTTTACTAGCAATTCTTGGCGCATCAGTGCTGTTATTTGCGACATTGCTGCCTTTATTTGGCGCATTAATGGCGGTGGCCGCCTTGTTTATTTTGCCGGGTTTTACGGTGGTGAATCCCAACGAATCGGTAGTGTTGGTCCTTTTTGGTTCGTACAAAGGAACACTGCGTAAAAACGGATTTTATTGGGTGAACCCCTTTTATTTGAAGAAAAAAATCTCACTTCGTGCCCGTAATATCGAAAGTCAGCCCATCAAAGTGAACGATAAGCTGGGCAATCCTGTTTTAATTGGTGTGGTGCTGGTTTGGCGTGTTGAAGACACCTACAGCGCTGCTTTTGAAGTGGATAATTACGAGGTGTTTGTTAAAATGCAGAGCGAGTCGGCCATCCGTAAACTGGCGGGCATGTATCCCTACGATAGTTTTGATGATGAACATACCGAATTGAGTTTGCGCTCAGGCGGCGATGAAATCAACCATCAACTTGAGGCAGAATTAACTGAACGTTGCAAAATTGCCGGCATTGCCATTGTCGAAGCCCGAATTTCGAATTTGGCCTACTCTCCCGAAATTGCACAGGCCATGCTGCAGCGTCAACAGGCCACAGCAGTTGTAGCCGCACGAACCAAAATTGTAGAGGGTGCAGTAGGCATGGTAGAACTTGCGCTCGAGAAGTTATCGCACAAACAACTCATACAGCTCGACGAGGAGCGTAAAGCAGCAATGGTAAGCAATCTCATGGTGGTGCTTTGTTCTGAACGCTCTGCCAGTCCAGTGGTAAATACCGGAACACTGCATAATTAATTGCAATGGCTTTTTTCGAAGAACAGCAGCCTTTTTATAAAAACAGCTTTACATGGCTGATTGTACCCGGAATGCTATTGCCCCTGATTTTATTAGGAATAAAGGCAATAACGGCCGGCTCGTTTTCTTGGTTTGATTTTGCAAATTTATTTCTTGTCGAACTTATTGTATTTACGCTAGTATTTTTTTGCAAACTCGAAACACGCATAGATTCAGCAGGCATTCGTTACCGTTTGTTTCCTTTTCAAATAAAATATCGGCTTATTGAGTGGAACATTATTTCAAAAGCTTATGTGAGGCGTTATAATCCGCTATCAGAATACTGGGGCTGGGGTATAAAAGGTACCCGAAACAACAGGGCCATCAATATTGCAGGTGATGTTGGATTGCAGCTTGAACTTAAGGACCATCGTAAGCTGCTTATTGGAACTTTGCAGAAGGAAAAAATGGAGGTTGCAATACAAAAAATTTATTCGGCGAATCTGATAAAATGAGTAACTCAAAAAAATCGTTTGTATTGCGCATCGATCCACTGATGCTGAAAGCGGTAGAGCAATGGGCTGCTGATGAATTTAGAAGTACGAACGGTCAAATTGAATACTTGCTGCGTGAGGCTTTAAAAAAAGCATCTCGATTACCCAAATCGAGCGCTTCTGACCCAACAGCCAAAGAAAATTAACATGGAATCACTGGCAGCGTTAAAAAAGGAATTAAATAGCCTCGACCGTATCGATTTAGTTAACATCTGCGCCCGTTTGGCTCGCTACAAAAAGGAGAACAAGGAGCTGCTGGCATTTCTGCTCTTGGATGCCGACGACCCCATACATTATGCAGAAAAAATAAAGCCCTTGCTGGATGAGCCTTTCGAAGCTCCGTATCACTCGGCATGGGCATTCGCCAAACGTTTGCGCAAAGCACTACGGCAGATAGCTAAATACCAGCGATTTACTGGAAGCGCACGTGGCGAGGCAGAATTATTAATGTACCTACTTAAAAAATTTGAAGGCGACTGGCGACGCGGAATCACCCAAGCAGGTATTCAAAAAATAATTCTTCGCTGCTTCGAAAAAATAGAATCGCTTTTGGACAAGATGGACGAAGATTACCGCTCCGATTTTGAAGAGCCCCTTGCAGCGTTAAAAAGTGCCATAGCGCCCCATTTATTTGGATAAATGATTAAAAAAAAAGGCTGCTTCATAGCGAAACAGCCCTTCTGTGGTAAGATGAGCACGCTTAAATTAATTTAAATCAAAGCGATCGAGGTTCATCACTTTGGTCCATGCTGCCACAAAGTCATTCACAAATTTATCTTTGGCATCGGCACTTGCATAAACTTCTGCAATGGCGCGTAATTCAGAATTTGACCCGAATATCAAGTCTGCACGAGTTGCAGTCCATTTCACTGCATTTGTCTTGGCATCGCGGCCTTCGAAGATTTCGTTCTTCT
Organism: Bacteroidia bacterium; assembly: GCA_046302715.1. Lineage (GTDB taxonomy): Bacteria > Bacteroidota > Bacteroidia > M30B66 > M30B66 > CAMCXT01. The sequence continues at coordinate 8,804 of JBKCHQ010000077.1, forward strand.
CGTCTTTCGCTTTCCATGTTGTTCCAATTTCGAGCAGCTTTACAAAGAATTCATTCGAAAGCTTGTCGTTGCTGTTGACGAATATGCCATGCATAGAGTTGTCGTAATTGGTTTGTAGCGCACGCATCCCTCCCAGTAAAACGGTCATCTCCGGCGCCGATAGCGTGAGCAATTGTGCTTTGTCCACCAGTAGGGCTTCGGTTGCGACCGTGTAACTCGCTTTCAGGTAATTTCTAAATCCATCGGCTTGCGGTTCGAGGTAGGCAAATGATTTCACATCGGTTTGTTCCTGCGTGGCATCCATGCGCCCGGGTGTAAATGGAACTGCGATTGTATGTCCTGCATTTTTTGCCGCCTGCTCCACACCAACGCTACCTGCCAGCACAATTAAATCGGCCATCGAAATTTTAATTTCTTTCGACTTTTGATTGAACTCTTTCTGAATTTTTTCCAATGATGTCAACACTTTAGTCAATTGTGCTGGATTATTCACCTCCCAGCTGCGTTGAGGCTCAAGTCGAATGCGTGCGCCGTTGGCTCCGCCTCGTCTATCGGTTCCCCGATAGGTAGACGCCGATGCCCAAGCCGTTTCGACCATTTCGCTGATGCTTAATCCTGAACTGAGGATGCTAGCTTTGAGTTGTGCAATTTCTTTGTCGCCAACCACTTTATGATTGAGCGCCGGAATCGGGTCTTGCCAAATTAAATCTTCTTTCGGCGCCTCAGGTCCTAAATACGTTGTTTTGGGCCCCATATCACGATGGGTTAACTTAAACCAGGCACGTGCGAAAGCATCGTTAAATGCATCCGGATTTTCCATGAATTTACGTGAGATCTTTTCGTACACCGGATCAAAACGCAGCGATAAATCGGTGGTTAACATGGTGGGCTTGTGTTTTACATTCGGGTCGAATGCATCGGGTATAATTTTATCGTCTGTTTTTGCCACCCATTGATGCGCCCCGGCCGGACTTTTCGTCAATTCCCATTCATACTTGAAGAGTATCTTAAAAAAGCCTTGATTCCATTTGTCGGGCGATCCGGTCCATGTAACTTCAAGTCCGGAGGTAATGGCATCTTTACCTTTGCCTGAATTATATGTGCTAGTCCAGCCTAAGCCTTGTTCTTCGATACCGGCTGCTTCGGGTTCTTTGCCCACATATTTGGCTTCGGCAGCTCCGTGTGTTTTGCCGAGGGTATGCCCACCGGCAACCAGGGCAACGGTTTCTTCATCGTTCATGCCCATGCGCCCAAATGTTTCGCGAATGTCTTTTGCAGCCAGAATTGGGTCAGGATTTCCGTTTGGCCCTTCGGGATTCACATAAATCAAACCCATTTGAACCGCCGCGAGCGGATTCTCCAGCTTTCTATCTTCCGAATAACGCTTATCATCGAGCCATTTCGTTTCTGATCCCCAATACACGTGCGATTCAGGTTCCCACACATCAACACGGCCGCCTGCAAATCCAAACGTTTTAAATCCTGCTGTTTCGAGGGCAACATTACCTGTTAAAATCATCAAATCGGCCCAGGAAATTTTATTGCCGTATTTCTGCTTGATGGGCCAAAGCAAACGTCTTGCCTTATCTAAATTGGCATTATCGGGCCAACTGTTGAGGGGCGCAAAACGCTGTTGACCGGCGCGTGACCCCCCGCGACCATCGGCGGTGCGGTATGTTCCGGCACTATGCCATGCCATGCGGATAAACAATCCGGCATAATTGCCAAAATCGGCAGGCCAGAATTCCTGCGACGAGGTCATCAAATCTCGAAGATCTTTTTTCAATGCCTGATAATCGAGCGCATTAAATGCTTTTGTGTAATCAAACCCGGGATCCATGGGGTTTGACAAGGCGGAGTTTGTTCTTAAAACACTGAGGTCTAATTGACTCGGCCACCAGTCTTTATTGCTATTCATGGTCGTTTTGGAGGCGGGTTCGATTGGAGGAGCAATCATGGTTTCTTTGCGATCGTGTCCAAGCGGACATTTGCCGCCACTATCGTGCGAATCTTGCGCGTTTGTCTGAACCGTAAGGGCCAAAACACCTATAGTAAGTATGTTTTTCATATGCTTGATTTTTTGATTAAGTAAAAGTAAGCCGTAGTTTTGTTTGATAAAAACGATACTTTCAATAATAACATTGATAAAATAGATGAATATACAGCAACTACAGTATGTTTTAGCCGTAGCTGAGTACCGACATTTTGAGCAGGCGGCAGATAGGTGTTGCATTACGCAATCCACGCTTAGCACCATGATTTCGAAGCTCGAAGATGAAATGGGGATAAGGATTTTTGATCGAAAAAAGAAACCTGTTCAACTCACCAATGAAGGGGCGCTCATTGTGAATCAAATAAAAAACATTATATCACAAATCGACCAATTACAGGAGCTTACAAAGGAAATCAAGGGCGAAATTGCCGGATCGTTAACCCTTTCAGTAATTCCTACCATTGCTCCATTTCTATTGCCGCTTTTTCTGCAAGATTTTGCGTTAAAATTTCCTAATTTAAAAATTACGGTGCGTGAGGAAACCACTGCAGAGATAGAGCGTAAGTTAAAATCGCGCGAACTCGATATTGGCATCGCCTCAATTCCTCTCAATAATTCAGAGCTCGAAGAATATCGGCTTTATGATGAGCCATTTCTGTATTTCGATGCCGTGCAGACCTCAAAAAAGAGCATTAAGGCCAAAAAAGTGAAACTCGAAAACCTTTGCCTGTTGGAAGACAGCCATTGCATGCGTACACAGGTGCTGCAGTTTTGCGATTTCATCTCGGAACAGGGCAACACCCTGTTAAACTTTGAGTATAAGGCTGGTTCCATCGACAGTTTGCTGCGTTTTGTTAAAGCCAATAATGCGGCAACGTTGCTTCCGATGTTGGCAGTTCGGGATTTTTCGAAATCGGAGAGGTTACATCTTCGAGATTTCGATGCACCGGTTCCTTATCGCTCGGTGGGCTTGATCGTGCATCGGCATTTTGTGAAGAAAAAGCTGCTGCATGTGTTGCAGAATGAAATCATGCAGAAAGTTGCCCCCATCTTAAAAAAGCAGGTCGAAATTGATGGCAGGATGTTGTATCCGTTAGCGAATTAATCCTTCCAGATCTTCTTCAACTCATCAGATTCGAGCATGCCAAGATACGATTCGTAACGGCGAGCATGCAGTTTTTCTGTTGCAGCATTGTCACGAACCGCACAACCGGGCTCTGCAACATGCAAGCAATTGTTAAATTTACACGCTTCCGATAGCGCAGCAATCTCGGGGAAATAACCGTCCAGTTCGTACTTCTCCATGTCAACCATTCCAAACTCCTTGATTCCCGGCGTGTCAATAATCCAGGTATCGGAAAACAATTCATGTAACTCGGCGAATGTGGTGGTGTGCTGACCCTTGTTGTGTGCACTCGAAAGTGCGCCTGTTCGGAGGTTAACTCCAGGTGCCAAAAGGTTTATCAAACTAGTTTTTCCGGCACCCGAATGCCCGCTGAACAAGTTTACCTTGCCACGCATGGCCTCACTCAGTGCGTCAATTCCGATTCTATTTTCTACTGATGTTTCCATGATGCGATATCCAGCAGCTCGGTACACATCATAAAAGTAAGCCACGTTTTTTTTATCCTTTTCGCTAGTGTACAGGTCAGTTTTATTTAGCACAATGCTCACCGGAATGTGATACGCCTCGCAGGTAACCAACAGGCGATCAATGAAGCCCAGCGAGGTGCGCGGAGAATGGAGTGTGGCAATTACGAAGGCCTGATCAATATTCGCAGCCAGAATATGCGATTCCTTGCTGAGGTTAATCGATTTTCGGATGATATAATTCTCGCGGGGATAAATTTCTGTTATGGCCGATTCGCCTACATCTCCGCTAACCTCCACCCAATCGCCTACTGCCACGGGATTGGTACTTCTGATTCCTTTTAATCGAAAAATGCCACGTATGGTGCATTCCAATGTTTCACCTGCTAGCGTGCGCACCGTAGCAAAGCTTCCCGTTGAACGAATAACCCTGCCTTTCATTATTCAATTGGCTTTGCTGTAGTAAAAAAGGGTTTAAGGTATTCGGGTTCGGAATAGGCCAAATCGGCAAAATTCCCTTTGAGGTATGCCTCATCCGCCAATGCCGCCATATCAGACGCGGTCCAATCGGATTCTACATCAAACCTTCCGTCGGCATCGGCCCATAAAGCTTTGAATTTTTCAGCGCCATTGCCTATAAAAGCTGGATTTTGATCAATCCACTCACGCAACGAATCTAAAGTTAATTCATGCGCCTCCTCCTTTGAAAGAGCCCTTAATGCCGCATCGTAAACGCCGTAATACACTTCCATGCGTCGGGCATCTAACATAGGAATGCAAACTCCCTGATGCTGCGGATTTTTTCGAAAAAACGCTCCAGCCATTATTTTCAGCGTGGAAATCATAATTAAAGGCACCTCCCAAGCAAGGCACAAGCCCTTAGCTGCCGATAATCCAATACGCAAACCCGTGTAGGAACCCGGGCCGGCCGATACAGCTACAGCACCTATCTCACTGTAGGATATCTGCGACATTTGGCAGAGGGTGTCTAATTGTAAAAACAAATGTTCGGCATGCTTAAAGGCTTCATCAGATTTTGCCTGCGCCAATATTTCGCTGTCTTTCGAAAGTGCGATGGAACAAAATTCAGAGGAGGTCTCAATAAGCAGAATACTTTTCATTACTGATTCTGCCCAATGTATAACTCAGAGGCATCTACCACTTTCACCTCCATACTGTCTTTAAGCGTTTTTGAGATGGCCGAATATGGCCCCGAAACAATTTCATCATTGGGTTTTAACCCCTCAACAATGCGGATGTAATTCATATCCTGAATGCCGGTTTTAACTTTTTGCATTTTCACCGCTCCGTTTTTGTGCACAAATACGACTTCGTCGAGCGGCGCATCGGCATCTGTTTCTTTGGCATTTTGGGCGGTACGTGTGGTAACGGCCATAATAGGAACCGAAAGCACATTTTGCTCGGTATGCGTTAGAATTTCAACTGTGGCCGACATTCCTGGTCTGAAGGGCGAAAGATGAGGGTTTGAAGCATCCAATAAATCGGTGTATGAGGTCCGCAAAATTCTAATTTTAACCGAGAAGTTGGTAACTTGATCTCCGCTGCTAGCCATATTTGAAAGTGCATTCGATGAATTAGCAATCTCAGTTACTATGCCTTTAAAAATACGATCGCCGTATGAATCAACTTCGATGTGAGCGGTATCGTTTAGGTTAATGCGCACAATGTCATTCTCGTTAACGTCAACGCTCACTTCCATTTCAGACAAATTTGCGATGCGAAGTAATTCGGTGCCGCTCATTTGGGCCGTTCCTACTACCCGCTCGCCCAGTTCAACATTTAATTTCGAAACGGTACCATCGGTTGGCGCATAAATGCGCGTGCGGTTAAGGTTGTCGTTGGCTTCTTTTAAACTGGCTTGAGCACTGGTCACGGCATATTCTGCACCAATTACACTCTGCTTTGCCGCTTCGGCTTCGGCACGTGCACTTTCAATTTGTGCTTTTGCCGCGTCAAATTCTGCAGCCGAAATGGCCTTTTGCTCCCAAAGTTTTTGATTGCGTTTAAAGGTTTGTTCAGCGTTAATCAAACTAGCCTGCGCCTGACTTTCTCGCGCTTTTGCATTGGCCAAATTGGCTTTGCTCTGATTAACTGAGGCAGCAACACGGGCTGCAGCCGATTGTATAAGATCGGGGTTAATGGTGAGCAGATGTTGACCTTTGGTTACTTTCTGACCCTCTTTTATGTGTAGTTCAACAATTTCGCCCGAAACATCTGCAGAAATCTTAACCTCAACCTCGGGTTGGATTTTACCATTTGCCGAAACCATTTCGGTAATGTTGCGTGTTGCCGCTTTTTCTACCGAAACACTAATGCCGGTTTCTTTTCCAAACCATCCGGCAACTTTTCCTGTAATGCCCAAAACAATAAGGCTTACGACAATAATAAGAATGTTACGGGTTCGCTTCTTCATAGGTTAAAAAGTAATGGGCTTACCTTGATAAAAATCGAGGATTTTTTGCCGTAAAACCAGTTCATACAAGGCTTGCGCTTTTGATGATTCGGCCACGATAAGCTGGTTTCGTGCGGCATTGAAATCGTATATGCTCATAAGACCTTCGTCAAACCGAAGGCGTGCATATTCAAATGCCTTTTGTGCTGCACTGAGTGATAGTTCGGTTGCCGAGAAGCGTTGCGCAGCGGCACGGGCATCAAACCAGGCAGTTTGAATGTCGCGACGCAGCAAATTGCGTTGGTTCTGGGCATTTATTCGTGCATTTTCCAAGCTTATTTTCTGAAGACTTACCTGATTTCGGATACGTAAATTAGTGAAAAGGGGCACATTTAATGAAAACCCAACCGTTCTGTTAAAATTCTGGTCCAATTGTTCGCTAAACGGAGTAAGCACATAAGTGGGGACATTCACATCAAGAAAAATAGGCACGCCATCAATACTTCCAATATTTTGTGGCTGTGTTTCAAACCCGGTTACCTTCCTTGATAGCTCAGAGTACCCGGTACCCACCCCGCCAAATGCACTTAATGTAGGGTAAAATTGTCCTTTGGCTGATTTAAGAGAATATTCGGCACTTTTTATAGAAAAATCAGCGCTCAATATGCCCGGTTGAAATTGTTGGGCCTTATCAAAGAGCATGGTCGGATCCACAAGATCCATATTTTGCTTTAATGCTGAAAAATCGGGTTGTACTATCAAAAAATTGCGGGTATCTTCAAGCGGAAGCAATAATGCCAGTGTAAGCAGCGCACGTTCAACATTATTGCGAGCATTAATTTTATTTAACGACTCATTTTGCAAGGTAGCCTGAGCCTGGAGATACACCCCTTCTGCGCTTTGTCCATTTTCAAAAAGCAGTTTTGCCCTTTCGGTTTGCTTTTGGGTAATATCAAATTGATTTTCAGCTATTTTCTCCAACTCCTGAGCAAGCAGTACCGATAAAAAAGCGTTGGTTACCTGTAGGGCAACATCATTTTTTATTTGCTCCTGTCGCAACTGCACCGATTTTAAACTGAATCCAGCTGCACGTATGGCGTTCCAATTGCTTAAACCAGCAAACAAATTTACTCCGCTGCTCACACTAAAATTTTGCGAAAGCACTCGTTGATCCGCAAATTGATTGGTAAAAGGGTCGATACGGCGGCCGGTATTGTAGGTATGGTTTGCCGATGCTGATACGCTGGGCAAAGCCTGAGCTTTATTTTGCAATACATTTATATCCGCCTGTTCAATCTGTAAGGCATTTTGCCTCAACTGCAGATTGTTGTTCCATGCATACTCAATACATTCCTGTAATGTCCAGCGTTTTACATCCTGCGCATAGGCTAGCTGTACGGCAAGTATGAATAATGTAATGACAAGCCTTTTCATGTTTTTCAATGATGCAAAAGTAATGTATTTCTAAACGCTACAGGGCCACTTCTGTATATGCAATAGAGCACTTTATAATTTGATTTGATGTAATCCATAAGCATAATGTTAATAACTCTGGGGCTATACAGATGTATGCGCCAATTAATTTGCTCAATTTTACTTGTATAATATTAAATTTCGTTCGCTATGTCATTATCACAAGATCAGGAACAACAATTAAAAAAGCTCAACACCTTGCTGGAACCATTCAGCAATGATGCTTCTAATGATTTTGTTAATGAGGTTAATCAACATTTGCCGGGTACCGAAGATCAAAAACCCAGCCTTGATGAGATGCAAAAACTCGGCGATTTGCGTAAAGAAATTTTAAGCCGTCAGCAGGGAAAGGCTATCCACACTATGGTGGATCGTAATGACTTTGACTTGCCTTTGTAGGCTAACTCATTAAGCTTACCGTATATGGTCGTCAGGTTAATTACCTGTTTCCTATTGTTAAGTTCACCGCGCCTTCTTGAGGCTCAATTGGCTGCGGATTCACTTATGATACGCCGCATTTTCGATGCTGCACTTACCTCAAGCAGGTGTTATTTCGATTTAAAACACTTATGCAAAAATATTCCACCCCGGCTTTCGGGTTCGGAAGGAGCGGCAAAAGCGGTTGCTTTTACACAATCGGTGTTTGAAGCCGAGAAATTTGATCGTGTGTTTCTTCAGGAAATGATGGTGCCTAATTGGAAGCGAGGCAGCAAATGTTCGGTTACGATACAAACAAAAAACGTTAAACGCGACCTCAAGGCATGTGCCTTAGGTGGAAGTGTTGGAGGGGCAGCCGATGGCAATATTATAGCCGTTCGCAGTTTGGAGCAACTCGATTCGCTGGGTAAAAAACACGTTGAGGGTAAAATAGTATTCTTTAGCAGACCCATGGAACCCCGCCATATTCACACGTTTGAAGCATACGGGGGATGCGTAGATCAACGTTGGGCAGGCCCCTCAAAAGCGGCAAAATACGGCGCCAAAGCCACACTAGTAAGAAGCATGAATTTGCGAGAGGATGAATTTCCGCATACCGGTAGCATGAGCTACGATACGGCATGGCCAAAGATTCCCGCTTTAGCAATTAGTACCGAAGATGCTACATGGCTTTTGCAGCAATTACAATCGCAGCCAAACATTAACGCCGGCATCTACACCAATTGCGAAACCCGACCCGACACCCTTTCGCACAATGTAGTAGGCGAGCTTCGCGGCACCTTATTTCCAGAACAATACATTATTTGTGGCGGTCACCTCGATGCTTGGGATAACGGCGAAGGGGCACACGACGACGGCGCAGGATGCGTGCAAAGCATGGAGGCGCTGCGCATTCTAAAAAACATCGGCTATAAACCCCGTCACACGCTACGCGCGGTGATGTTTATGAACGAAGAAAATGGCGCGCGTGGAGCAAAGCGCTACGCCGCATGGGCCGATTCGCTCAACGAAAAGCACGTTTTTGCCATTGAGTCAGACCGTGGGGGATTTAGTCCACGTGGATTTGCTATTGATAGCGAAGATGCTGCTATTGTAGAAAAAATTGCCCGATTCCGTAAGTTACTTGAGCCTTATGGCTTGCATGATTTTAAAAAAGGCGGAGGTGGCGTGGATATTAGCCCCTTGAAAAAGCAGGGCACAGTGTGCATCGGACTAGTACCCGATTCGCAGCGGTATTTCGATCATCACCATGCGGCCAATGATGTTTTTGAGCATGTGAATAAACGTGAGCTCGAATTAGGCGCCGCCGCCATGGCTGCATTAATATATTTACTCGATCAGCAATAAGCAACACATCACGTGAAGTTTTACGTCTTCAACTCCCAAATGTGTTGTTCCTGCGCTACCCAAGCTCGTCGATAGCTGGATTTACTCATGTCGAAATACCCCGTAAAACTGCCAAAAGCAGGTAATATTAGGGTGTTTTTAAGGAGAACAAAGGCCGATAATTTAACTTTCTGCCGTGCTGCGCCTCTGAGTGTTAAGGAAGGATGTATGTGCCCACAAATTGAGGGGACACTTAAGTCTGATGGCGGTTCGTGGCGCAGCTGCAATGGTCCTTGGTGCAGCACACTATCGGTAAGCAGATTTTCTGCTTTTAATAACTTTAGCATCGCCCGATCGTGGTTGCCCGGTATCACTTTTAAGTTGAGCTCTGTATATTGACTTTTCCATGCCAGAAAGACATCCCATTCGGAATTCAATTCGCTGTGGAAGAAATCGCCAAGCACCAAAAGATTTTGTGCCGAGCTGCGTTCTACAAGCTTCGATAGGCGTTTCAGATCGTTATGCAGCAAGGTGTCGGGGATGGGAATACCGCCTTTGCGAAACGTTGATGCTTTACCGAAATGTGGGTCGGCAATGAGCAGCGTATGCGTTTCTTCAATAAATACCGCCTTTTCAGGCAATAATTTTAAGTTGCAGTTAAATTCAGCAAGATAAAATGCAACATCGGGCATGCCACAAATCTAGCGCATTTATGGGTGTATAAAAACAAACAGCCTGCGCGAATGAATTCATGCAGGCTGCTCATCGAAATGTAGTACGTTAAAATTATTTCACACGTTCAAGGTATTCGCCGGTGCGGGTATCTACCTTTATTTTCTCTCCTATGTTGATAAACAAAGGAATATTGACCGAAGCACCGGTTTCGACTGTCGCGGGTTTTAGCGTTTTTGTAGCAGTATCGCCTTTTACGCCCGGTTCGGTGTAGGTAACTTCAAGTTCTACCTGTTTTGGGGGCTCGGCATAAATTACATTATCACCCTCAAAAGCAGCGTAAATTTCCATTGACTCTTTCATAAATCGCACGCCATCGCCAAACAAGGTTTCGTCGATATACACTTGCTCATAGGTTTCATTATCCATACACACCAGCATATTCCCTTCTTTGTAACTATACATTAAAGGACGCATCTCAACACGCACAATTTCTACCTCCTCGCCCGAACGAAAGCGGTTTTCGGCCGATTTGCCGTTTTTAACATTACGCATTTTTGCCTGATAAAAAGCACGAAGATTACCCGGAGTGCGATGCTGCCATTCGGTAATAACGCAAAGCTCTCCGTTGTAACGGATAAATGTTCCTACTGAAACGTCTGAGGTAGTTGCCATGAATTAAAATTTGGGCAAAGGTACAATTCAACCCTTTATTATACAATACCATGTGCACTGCCTTACTACTAAAGTAAGATTGGCCACTTCTGCAAAAGTCAATTCTGTATTTGATTGTGTATGTTTGCAGCATTATCATAATGTAGTGCATGTTCAACAATGAATTTCAAAAAATAATATCTCATATTGGAGATGAACATCGTGTTTGGGTGTATCAAAGTAATCGCAAGCTGAATGCTGAAGAACAGGATGCCATGCGCACATTGGGTCATACATTTTGCAACGAATGGTCTTCTCACGGTAACCGGCTCGATGCACAATGCACGGTAATGGAGGGCCTCTTTATAATGATTAGCGTTGACGCTCAGAAAGCCGCTGCTTCGGGCTGTTCTATCGACAAATCAGTGCATTGGATTGGGAACCTCGAAAAAACCTTCAATATAACCCTGATGGATCGCATGCAAATAGCT
>JBKCHQ010000078.1:0-9968 GCA_046302715.1 Bacteroidia bacterium
GGTAACACCTGCAATTGCAGCCCCTGCAATTATTCCTGCCCCGGTGGGTCTAAAATTGGTTGCCGTGCTAGTACCTGTTCCGTTTAATATATTTGCTGTTAAGGATGGGTTGATAAATTGACTGACTGCATCTTGTGCAGTTGAGGTTTGCCAGGCAGCAAGTGTAGCATTATCAACTGCATTGTATCTACCCAATACACCGCCCGTGCCCGATACAAAGTAATTGTTATTGTTAATGGTAAGACCGGTGTTGCCGGGTAAACTAATGGCATAATGCTTAGAGGTACCTGCTGAATTACTTCGAGCATTGAAGAAAATGTTGTTTCTGATGTTTCGAGTGCCTGCATTAACAGTTGTAATAAAAGCAAACGTATTGTTGAGCCCTGCAACAGTGGCTGTACCACCAACAGTGGCTGTATTGAAATAAAATTGATTAGTTCCCCCTGTTTCGCTTATACCATTGACAATATTGTGGGTGGTGATATTGGCCGTACCGCTTCTTCCTAAATAAACAATGTTATTTGAATAGGTTGCCACTCCACCTGCTGCTTCAATTCCTGTTTGGCTTTGGTTGATGTTAGTTGAATTAAAGTCTCTGATAAAATTACCATTGATGGTTTGTGTGCCTGCCGATCTTCCCGAATAGTAAAGTCCCACGGCATTGGTAATTGCAGTTGATCCATTCGTGGTTAAGCCATAAATAATATTCCCTGAAATATCTGTGTTGGCGGCCTCCGTGCTCCCCGATAAATTAAAATCGATGCCCACAACATTGGCAGAAGCTCCACTTGCTGCAAAATTTTGATTGGATGTGAGGTTAAAAATGGTATTGTTTTGAATTTGAATCGCCCCGCGAACATTGGCCGGTGTAGGATTTTCGAATACAATTCCACGTGCAGGCCCAGCCCCGGGAGCCGTAGCTGCGTAATTCATCCGAAGATTTGCTATGGTATTGTTGGCAATTGTGGTTGATGCGGCAGTGGCTGTACCACCGGTATGCACGATACCACGCACCCTTTGTATCTGATTGTTATTCACTGATGCATTGTACAATGTAGACGAGGCAGTAATATTAAAACTATTGGATGCCGTGGTACTGCCTATGGTATTAAAACGAATAACGTTGTTGCCATCATTAACCCGAATTCCCTCAATCGATGAAACAACGCCAGCTCCGTTGGTTGAACTTGCCGTAATACCTCCAATTTGATTATACTCAATCGTGGCATTTCCAGAACCCATCCCCTGCACCTGTATCCCAAAAATATTCTGTCCAGTTCCAGTTGGAGTTCTTGCATTTGTTACTGTAATCGAGTTTCCTGTATTATCTCCAATAATATTGGGTTTGTTTAATGTTCCAATGGTGACCGTTCTTCCTGTTGTTCCGACAGCCTGTCCGCCAACCACAACAATACCGCCCCACACGGCTAGTTGCGGAGCAGTATTTGTAAAGGGTGCGGTTGTTCCCCACGAAAAATTTTTTATGGTATTGCCCTCTATGGTTGCTAAACTTCCTGCAGGAGCACTAGTGGTGCCTTGAACATAAATACCAATAAATCTATACTGCCCGCTTGATGCGGTCGGTGCATTTACCGTCCAGGTTCCGGTACAACCCGGTCCACTGCCGCCAATAAAATTATCTCTAATAATAAAGTTATTACCATTGCCGGTTAAATTGGTCACACTTGTTGTTGTTAAACCATAACCTGATGCAGTGTGGACAAATATTCCATACTGCGTAACAGATTGTGAGGCCGATTGCAACGGAATATCGTAAGGAGCCGATTGATAAATGCTATTTCCTTCAATCACAGCATCTGAGTTAAAAGCATCAAAATGAATGATTCCCGAATATTTATTCGCACCATTGTAACCATACTCTCTGATTCCGTTGAATTCGTTATTGCGAATAACGATATTGTTATTAGTACGGGCGATACTATTGCCTCTGCAATAAATGCCGCTTATTGGAGTGAGTGTTGAGGAGTTATTGTTTGCGATTAAACAATTGGATATGGTATTGTTGTCGCATCCTGTGGTACCTGCCGTATTGGTATTAATTTCAATGACACCGAGCATACCAAGCGAGCTACCGCCTGCCCCGTTGGTTGAGGCTCCACCACGTACATTACAAAAGCGAATAGTATTGTTTACAGCATCATTGGTAAGCATGATTGATGCACCAAAATTATTGACGGTTTCTATCGACAGGTTGCGTGTAGTTCCTGTGCCACCTGCGCGTCCGTCAAAGGTTAAAAAGTCTATACCATTTAAACGAATGGTATTGTCAGCATTGCCATTGGTAATTATCAAGTTTGTAGCTCCTGCTGCAGGCCTAATTGTTACTGTATTGCTTGCAGAGGAACCTGCGTTGTTGTTGAAAACAATGGGTGTTGACTCAATTGAACCATTATACGTAGGTTGTAATTCAAAAATATAGGCTCCCGAAATTGTAAAAAGATTTAAAAATGCTGCAACGGCTTTCAAACTGCAAAATGTTCCGGTAGGTCCAACAGTATAGGTTCCCGGAGGATAAAAAACAGCCGGTGTTGGTATGGTAATCAATAATCCCGATGCAAATTGTCCGGTACTTCCGTTGGTAGGGTTGGTGGCTGTAGCCGTAACATACTCCCCATTTAAGGAGCATGAAAAAGAAGCTAAATTAACACTCCAGTTTCCACTAGCATCGGCAGTGGCGCTTGCAAGATATTGTTTGCCTTTAATGTTTGTTGTGTAATCTCCGTTACAATCGGTGCCTACATACACATCAATAATTGCGTTTGGCGTACTTACTGTTCCCGATAGAACATTGGTAGTGGTGTTAAATGCAGAAATTGTAGGCGAAGGTTGGTTGTTGTTTGAACCTGTGGATTGTAGACTAATTCCCTTACCTGTGGCACACTGCATAATATGTCCTCGAATGGTATTGCCCTGGGCCTCTGCACTGCGAATACGAACAGCCGAGCCTCCATTTCCATCACAACTAGAACCACTAGTACTTTGGTGATAAGAAAGGTCATTGGCCTGACCCGGAAGCACACCGCCTATAATATTGTTATCTGAATTTCCATCGAGCCAAATACCCACACAACTGTAATGTCCCAAGGTTCCTGTACCTCCAATTCTATTTCCGTAAATAATATTATTGGAGCAGCCACTTGGGCCTGGACTAACTTCATTTGTTGTTCCCAATAAAATTCCATAGCCCGCTCCTCCGGCAATCAGATTACCCTGCCCTGCAGTACTTCCACCAATGGTATTGCCATCAGCGCCATTATTGAGCCATAAACCTGTTCCTGATACGGGCGGGGTGAGTGCAGGTGTACCGTAATATCCAAAAGTACCGGTTACATCGCAGCCTAAATAATTGTTTTGAATAAAGCCGTTATCTGCACTTATAACATGTACAATAGTATTCCCGGCTCTGTTAATCACATTTCTTTTGTTCAATGCCCCAATTTTAAAACCGTCTGCATTATCGCCAATTATTCGGATTCCAAAACTCGTTGATGCTCCACCTATAATTTGAAAGCCATAGACCTCAAACCCGGGCACGTTTTCCACATTAAACACCCAATTACCTGAATTGCTTGTTGCATCTATAGTTACTCCTGTGGCATTGTTTGTCCAACCTGTGGTGGTGGTGGCATCAATTACCATTGTACGCGTAATATTCGGAAGAGCAGTTGCACTTAGTGTTATGGTACTTCCTGCAGCTAACCCCGAAAAGCTAATGGTGTGTGAACCAGCTGTTGCATTTGCTGTTGTGATACAATACCTGAGCGAGCCAGTTGTTCCCGAACCTGTTCCAGGATCTGCGGTTGAGTTAACAGTATAGTTTACTCCCATAATTTCACCGCCACAACAACAAACCAAACACAAAAGCAATAGGGCTCTTTTAAGCAAACAACCAGCAATTCCTGATGTTGCTTCAAATACTTTGTGTTTTATTGACGAAGGTATAAACTGTAAAAAAAAGATTGAATTCATGATTAGGTTAATTTTGGGGAATTCAATTTTAACTCAATATGAAGGATTTGTCTAATTTTTATTATTTAAAAATTACACCTCATAGCCTAATCTATTTCCTGCATTTAATGATTTAATTCATTGCTGCATTTAGGAAAAAAGACAAACCGCTTAAACCCAGAATATGCATTAGGAAATCTATTCCGAGCCTAAACTACTTCAAATCAGGATCCGCCGGGGGCGGAAACATATCTTCTCAAACCGTAGCGCTGCTACGCTTTTCGAATCTAAGTTTCTGATATTTTGTATTTTAAACTCTCATAACGAAGTCCTAACGCATAATCTGGGTTAAACAAAGCAACGCAATCAAGGTAAACACCAACATTCGGGTGCTGCGGTCTTCATTCAGGCAAAACGATGCAAATAAATAATGGGCTAAAAATTACACCCGAAGCTAAAAATCAGAAGTTTTCAACCATTTACGCGATAATGCCCTGGATGAACTCTGAAGGCTTATGATATAGATTCCGAGAGGCAGTTCTTGAGTACCTATCTCCACATTATTCTGTTTGCCTTGGCTTAACTCTGTGCGGCCCAGCAATTGGCCCGAAAGTGTGTATAACTCTAACACAGTACCCTTTTCGAAGCCGCTGTTGCTTTGGATGCTCATCCCCCCTGTATTCGGGGTAATGATAAAGCTTGATGCCTGAAGCTCGTCAAAGCCCAATTTCAATACAACCACAGTGGTATCGAGTGTATCAGCTCCGCATTCGTTGCTCACAATTAAGCGCACCGGCCATGTATCTTCGAAAGGAAAGTTATGACTGGGATTGGCTTCATTGCTGGTGGCCCCAGCGCCAAAATCCCATAAATAAGTAGAGCCCGACGTTGAAGTATTGGTAAATTCCACAACAAAATTGCTGCTTTGCATAAAGGTAAACGAGGCCGTTGGAAAGCCTGTTCCCGAAGCGATGGCCGGAATGGGAAATCCTTCGGAAAATGGGCCTGTACTGCCGTTAACCGGATGCGTTGCTGTAGCTGTAACATATTGGGTGCTAACCTGGCATGCAACCTGCGAAAGATCAACACTCCAGTTTCCGTTGGCATCTGCAATGGTACTAGCCAAATAGGCCTTGCTCTTTATTTCATCTGTGAGATTTCCATTGCAATCGCTTCCGAGGTAAACATCAATGGTGGCATTGGGGGTTTCGCTTGTACCTGATACTGTGTTTGAACCTGCATCAAAATTACTGATTACTGGTGCGGGTTGATCGTTATTGGCTCCAGGCGTTAAAAGTCCGATACCTTTACCAAGTCCACAGGTCATCACATTGCCCCGTATGGTATTTCCCTGTGCCTCTGCACCGTGGATGCGTATTACTTGAGAACCATTTCCATCGCCCGAAAAACCATTGGACGAATACGACAGGTCATTGGCCTGTCCGGCCTCTACCCCGCCAATGATGTTGTTGTCGGAGTTTCCCTCTATCCAAAAAGCGATGTAATAAAACTGAAGTGTTTCTTGGCCTCCTACCCTATTTCCATAAAAAATATTGTTCGAACAACCACTTATTCCTCCGGGCGATGAATCATAATTAAGTCCCACCAAGATGCCCAAACCCGTTCCGCCTGCGATAAGGTTTCCTTGTCCAGAAAGCGCTCCTCCAATGGTATTTCCATCTGCGCCATCGGTAAGCCATAAACCACTGCCCGAGTTGGGTGGAAACGTAAGTGGTTCGCCATAATACCCGAACGTACCGGTAACATCACAGCCTAAATAATTGTTTTGAATGAAACCATTGTCGGCTCCAATTACCTTAATGATGGTATTGGCTGCTCTATTTATACAGTTTCGTTTGTTTAGGGCACCAATCTTAAAGCCATCTGCATCATCGCCGTTTATTAAAATTCCAAAGCTTGTAGCCAAACCGCCAATAATTTGCAAGCCATAGATTTCTACGTTTGGCACATTTACAATATGTAAAATCTGATTTGCCGAATTGTTGGTTGCGTCGAGGGTTATGCCTATGGCATTGGATGTCCAACCGGTGGTGGTGGTAGCATCTATCACCATAGTTCGTGTAATTTCTGGCAGTGGAGTTTGGCCTAAGGTGATGGTACTGCCAACGGAAAGATTAAAGTTAATGGCATGCGGAATGTTGGGGTCGGCATTGGCACTGGTTAAGGCCTGCCTGAGTGTACCCGGTCCACTGTCGGCAGTGCTTGTTACTGTAAATACCGTTGCGAAAAGCGATCCATGACCGGCAGCCAACAGGCTAAAGAAGACGATGCATCGCTTTATAAAATAAGAGGATTCGTTTGCAATATCTTCATTTATAACTCTTTTCACCAATCCATTGTAGAACGTTAGCATAGTAGGGAATTTGATACCGTTAGGTTTACAATTTGAGCATGTAAATTTCACTGCAAAACCTGCTCACTCTTTATTTTTTTTAACCAATAATTATATCTCATAGCATTGCGAAATTTAATATTAAACTAATGTTTCAATCATTATTTTTAAGTCAAATCAAACTGCCGGTATGAATAAGGTAAAGGTCGACAACCTGCATACACTCATTCAATCGCTAAGTCCCACAGAAAAGCGGTTTTTCAAGCGGTTTTTAAAAGGGAGGAAGCAGGAACAAAACGATTATTTGCGTTTGTTCGACGAGCTTAACTCCATGCACGAATACAACCGCGAAGTGCTTTTAAAAAAGATTTCGATCTACAATTTTCAAGCGCATCTCGAAGTAAAAAAACACTATTTATTTCAACTCATACTCGATTCGCTACGGCAGTTTCGCGATGCCAAATTGTGGCTGCATAACGCGCTGGCCGAAATCGACATACTTATCGAAAAGGGCCTCTACACGTATGCTCACAAGCGCATCCGAGGCCTTATAAAACAGGCACAGGTTAACGAAGACTTTCTTTTTGAAATTCAATTGCTGCAGAAAGAGATTCTACTCGCGCGCTATCAGCCGCAGATTAATACGCCTGCACTTCTTCAAGAACAACACCTTTGTTATGCCAAAAGTCAAAACTTGCTGGAATACAAACAACTGCTCAACGAACTGTCGGCCATTTTAAGTCAAAACAGTTTTGTTCGCAACAGCAAGCAAATGCAGCGCTTCGAACGGTTTGCGAAAAACAAACTTGTTCACAATCCGGCCATGGCGCAATCGCTCAATGCGCAGCTCTGTTACTACAATTTCAATTTTCTGTATCACGCATCACTCGGCGAAAACGACAAATGCATTAAAGCTGCAGCCAAAATGCACCGTTTAATTGCTACCCATCCCGAGGCCACAAAAAGCTTTGCCCAAATTTATTTGCGTGCGGTTTCGGCCCGTTTCTCAGCATTGATTATTTGCGGTTATAAGAAGCCTGAATTCCAGGCACTTGTAAACGAATTAAAAGCAAATTCGTTTCGCATTACCGAGCCCGATACGCGCAAAATTGCCCAGGCCATTTTGTACGAATATCAACTCATTGCTCACCTCAGAGAGCAAAACTATGATAAGGCCTTAAAGCTGGTAAACGATGCCATTGGTTTTGTAAGTGCCAATGAAGTGCTTGCCGACGGCAATGCGATAAAATACCTTAGTTTCGACATTGCCAAAACCTTTTTCATCACCGGGCGTTATGCCGATGCCAATAAATGGCTGCTCAAATCCAGTTTTGCCGAAAGTAAAAGCAAAGGCACCGATATTTATGCTTTTTCGCGCATTCTGTCGCTCCTGTGCGATATATTTCTCAATCACACCGAAAATGTAAAGTACAATGCTGCTTACCTGCGCAAGCAACTGAGTAAAGAAGGTGTCCTTTTTGAATACGAGGCCTTCCTGCTAAGCCGTATTGCAAACACATTCATTCACTGGAACACTCTCCCGAGAAACGGCAAAATTGGGCTGCTCGAACGATTTAAAGAGGAACTGAAAATACAGCTAACCTCGAAATGGAAAGCCAATATGGTGCTGTATTTCGATTTCGAATGGTGGGTCGATGCGCAGATTCGACAGCTTTCAGCATAGACTTATAAATTATTTTCATAGACCTGTAAATTATTTTTAAAGTTGGCTACCATTCGATAAATGTGTCTTTATCCGAATTCGGTAGTTAATATCAAAAAACAAGAAGAGTTGTTCAATAAAATCAAGTAGGTTGCTGCATCTTTATATCATATATAATTACTTCTAAAGGTAATCAGCTAGGCGAATACCCACACCTCATCATCAACACCTCCATCTTGATAATCATCCTTAAAAGTAACCTTGTTGCATTGTTTGCGTTGTACCTTTCCGAACGGAATGAAGAACTTACGCAAACATTCGTTGGAATGGCTTAAAGCGTTTTTATGGGCTGCACTGGTGGCCTGGTTGCTGCGTACATTCATCATCCAGGGTGCGTTTATTCCCACGCACAGCATGAACAATACTTTATTGGCCGGCGATTACATCTTTATTTCAAAAACAGCCTATGGCCCCCGTCTACCCATCACTCCCCTCTCCGTTCCTTTTTTACATCAGCATCTGCCCTTTGGATCCGAAACACCGGCATACCTCAACTGGATTCAATTCCCCTACTTTCGGCTGGGAAGCGCAACTGTAAATGCTGGCGATATCGTCGTATTTAATTATCCGCTCGAAACCGAGTCTCCCATTGATAAAAGAACCTTATACATTAAACGTTGTGTGGCATTACCTGGCGATATGGTTCAAATTTTCGAGAAAAAACTCAAGCGCAACGGCAAATGGATTGACCATAATGAAAACATGCTTTTTAAACGACATGTAAAAGCAGCCGGACCGCTTAAACCCGAATGGTTCGATTCGTTGAACATCAGAAATGGAATGCTGGTATCGAACATGTTTGATTACGAATTCCCGCTCAATGATTCGATGGCAGCATCGCTCGAAAAATTAAAATACATCAATAAAGTATCGCTTAAATTTGAAAATAGGGATGAATTTCATGCGCATATTTTTCCCCACCACAAAGCATATCCCTTTAACAATGATTTTTGGGGGCCTTGTAAGGTGCCCAAAAAAGGAGATGCTGTTGTGCTAAACGATACTACAATTGCTCTTTATAAGAGAATTATCACACAATTTGAGGGACATGAACTCATGCAAAAAAATGGCAGTATTTACATTGATAAAAAAGCCACAACCACCTATACATTCGAAAAAAATTATTTCTTCATGCTGGGCGATAACCGCGACTATTCGGTAGATTCGAGATATTGGGGATTTGTTCCCGAAGATCATATTGTAGGCAAGGCATGGCGCATATTTTTTTCGCACGACCCCGATAAAAATTCTATACGGTGGAACCGAATTTTTAAATTCATCGAATAATGCGATTTATACTCCCGCTAGCCTGTTTTCCGGATGTGCGCTTTTTATCGGTATTGCATCAAGCATCAGATGCTTGCCACCTGGAGGTTAACGATCATTATGAACGTCAAACCTTACGCAATCGGTATCAACTCGTTGGCAGTCAAGGCATCATAAAGCTCAGCATCCCCTGCACAACACTACCCGATAAACGCTATTCCACTACCACAATAAACTATCGCAGCACCTGGCAGCGCACCCACTGGCGCACGATAACGGCTTGCTACAGCAGAGCACCGTATTTTATTTATTACATCGATGCCATCGAACCTTTATTCAAAAATTCATATCCTTCCATTATTGAATTTAATTCCGAAGCCCTTCGCATTTTATGCGAAGTATGGAATATGAAAGTACCAATACATACCGTCGAATGGCAACATTATCCGACCAAACCATGTAATGACCTCCGCTCATGGATTGATCCAGCAACATTGCAGCAAACATCATTTATAGAATATTATCAGGTGTTTTCAGATAAAAATGGATTTGTGGGCGGATGTTCGGCACTCGATATTTTATTTAATTGTGGACCCGAAGCCCCGCAGCTTTTCGAAAAAACATTTAACCAACTTTTTTAATTTAGTGACACCCTCG
>JBKCHQ010000079.1:0-6381 GCA_046302715.1 Bacteroidia bacterium
GTTTCGGTAAAAAATGAAACCGCTATGCTCACTACTTTTAATGAGGTAGATATGAGTAATGTGATGAGTCTTCGAAAAGAATACAAGGATAAATTCAAAGAGACACACGGAATTGGCCTTGGTTTTATGTCATTTTTTACCAAAGCGGTGACCATCGCTCTGCAAAAATTTCCTGCGGTAAATGCCATGATTGACGGCGAAGAAATCGTTTCACATAACTATTGCGATGTAGGTATCGCTGTTTCTACGCCTAAAGGATTGATGGTGCCTGTAATTCGCAATGCCGAGAATATGAGTTTGGCCGATATTGAAAAGGCAATTGCTGCAATGGCGGCTAAAGCACGCGATGGCAAAATATCCGTTGACGACATGGCAGGGGGTACCTTTACCATTACCAACGGAGGGGTGTTTGGATCAATGTTAAGTACGCCTATTATCAATCCGCCTCAAAGTGGAATTTTAGGTATGCATAATATCGTGGAACGTCCGGTTGCTGTTAACGGTAAGGTCGAAATTCGCCCCATCATGTATGTGGCGCTGAGTTATGATCACCGAATTATTGACGGACGCGAATCGGTTGGCTTTCTTTATACAGTGAAAGAACTTATTGAAAATCCGAAGCGCATGTTGTTCTCGGGTAAAAAAGGTGAAGAAGTTCTACTAGGCCTTTAAATCGGATCTACATCAACGATTATTCTAAATCCTTTTAAAGGAACCTCATTCTGAAAATGTCGGATGGTTTCTTCTATACGTGATTTTGCCTTGCTTGGAGATAAGGTAATTTCGAGCTTAATCATAATGTTCTTCTGAAACAAATTCCGCACTTTACCCACCGGCGGATATTCGGGGCCCAAAATGCGTTTCCCAAAGCTTGTTCTTAAAAGTGACGTGATTAATTCGGCGCCTTCATCGAGCATTTGCTGGTTTTCATGCCGTACATATATATGTATTAGACGGCAAAAAGGTGGATATTCGAATGTTTTACGTTCATTGATTTCATAAGCGAAAAAGCTTTTGTAATCATGATTCTTCACCCA
Source organism: Bacteroidia bacterium (assembly GCA_046302715.1). Classification (GTDB taxonomy): domain Bacteria; phylum Bacteroidota; class Bacteroidia; order M30B66; family M30B66; genus CAMCXT01. The sequence goes on from JBKCHQ010000079.1 coordinate 1,038, forward strand.
TCCCAAAACCGGATGATCGGGATTCCATGTTTGGATGAGTGCTGTACCCGGTTCACTGCGCCGACCGGCTCTGCCACACACTTGAGACAACATCTGAAAGCTCCTTTCGAAAGCTCTAAAATCAGGATATTGAAGCATAGTGTCTGCATTGAGCACAGCAGCAAGTTTAACATGATCAAAGTCCAATCCCTTACTTACCATCTGTGTTCCTACCAAAACTTCAATTCGACCTTCCTGAAAATCTTCAATAATCTTATAGTGTCCGTGTTTAGACCGAGTGGTGTCTAGATCCATCCTGCCTATACTTAGGCTGGGCAATAAACTGCTTAGTTCTTCCTCAAGACGCTCTGTACCAAAGCCTTTCATGCGAATATCGCCCGAGTTGCAGTCTTTACAATGCGAAACTACCGGGATTGCATATCCGCAGTAGTGGCATTTAAGCTGGTGTGCTTGTTTGTGATAGGTAAGACTTATATCGCATTGCGCACATTGGGGCACCCATTTACATTGGTTGCATTCAAGCAAGGGGGCAAAGCCTCTCCGGTTTCTGAAAAGAATGCTTTGTTTGCCCTGCTTATGGGTAGTTTCAATTTCATCGAGAAGTAATTTGCTAAAAATGCCTTTCATGCGTTGTTTACGCGTAGCCTCTTTGAGGTCGGCAATAATAATTTCGGGGAGTATGGCACCTCCGAAACGCTCATAAAGGCCAACAAGATGGTATTTGCTGGATATGGCATGATAATAACTTTCAACAGAAGGAGTGGCACTGCCCAGTATTATTGGACACTTATAAATCTTGGCCTTCATCAGTGCCGCATCCCGGGCGTGATATCGTGGAGCCGGGTCGCTCTGCTTATACGAGCTGTCATGTTCTTCATCAACGATGATGAGGCCGAGATGTTGAAACGGAAGAAAAAGAGCCGAACGAGCCCCAATAACAAGGCTTCCCTCCTCGTTCTTACGTTCAACAGCCTGCCAAACCTCCATCCGTTCATTTTCGCTGAATTTTGAATGGTACGTTTGCGCTTTACCGCCGAAATGCGCTCTAAGTCGACGAACAATTTGTGCTGTAAGTGCAATTTCGGGCAGCAGGTAAAGCACTTGTTTACCCGCCGAAATAGCTTCTTCCATGAGATGGATATACAGTTCAGTTTTTCCACTGCCGGTATAGCCGTGAAGCAAAACAGGCTTTTGAAGTCCGATTCCTTTGTTTATGTCATTTAGAGCCTTTGTTTGAGTGTGGCTCAATTCAGGTAGTGCCAATTCTGCGTTTGAAGCTTCAAGCCTACTTATGCTTCGCAATTCCAGTACAAAGACATCTTTCTTGATTAATTGGCTTAACGCCGCAGCCGACACGTTTTTTTTAAGAAGTTCAGAACGTTTCTTGGGTTCGAGATTAATGTTGGGATTTTGTTCGTCCTGTAAAAATGCCAGAATACAGTCTTGTTGTTTCGGGGCTCGCTTTAAAGAATTGATTAGCGCATTAAGCGCATCTTCATAGGCATAATCGGGGTGTAAAGCGAGGTATTGCTCCGTTTTGGGCTTGAAAGCAAACTTGAGTTCTTCGTCTGTGGTAATTAAATTTTTCTCTGCAAGCTTTTGGATAATTGGGAATACCGTTTTAACTCCGGCAATTTTAGAAACTTCCTCCAAATTGAGTTCGCCCGTTTGTTTAAGCGCATCCAGAATAAGAAATTCCCGATCAGATAGGTCGCTTAAATCCGTTTCAGAATCTGGAGTTACGGGTTGAATGATGGTTTCGCTCGATAATTTTAAGCCTGAGGGAAGTGCAGCGTTCATCACCTCACCTAAGCTGCACATATAATATGTGGCCATCCATTCCCAAAAGCGTGCATGATTTTCGTCCAGGAGCGGAGCATCATCCAGTATAGCTTCTATATAGCGGGCATCTCTTCCCTCTGGAGCCTTATCGTGAATGTTCCAAATGATGCCAGAGTAGCGTTTTTTTTTACCCACGGGCACTATTACCCTGCAGAATCTAGCGGCCTCATCATTCAACGACAGCGGAATCCTGTAGGTGTATACCTTTGGGAGTGCCAGTGGAAGCACTACATCGGCAAATAGGGTAATCATGGATTAATAAAGTCCAAAGATGAGCCCAACCCTGTAAATGAGCGGTCCCCCATAAATGCTGCTGGCTTGGGTTCCATCATCAAAGAGATTCCAAAGAACCGTGAAAGTGAAATAAGAATTTTCGCCTGCATTCTGGCGTATTCCTAAACCTACGGGTACTGCTGGCGTCCAGGTACGTTTAAAGATAAATTGATTGGGTTTTTCTTCAACCCAGCGCTCATTATTCATACTTTCATACTCGCCGTGTAGAAATATAGAGGGCAGCAATTCGGGCAGCGGAACAGCTCGGGCAAAAATTCTGCCTCCGTAAAAAGAAGCTCTTTCAGACTCGTTTCCGAATCGATAGGAGTAATACATATATGTAGCACCTACGCCCGCAGAAAATACACGGTTAAAGTTATAGCCCACTAAGGGAGAAACATCGATGGAAGTAAAGGTGCCGAAGCCCAGCCCGAAATTACCGCCCACATATAACCGGCTCGTAAATGTTTCTCCATATTCGGTTTGTGCATTAAGTCTAGGCATTACAATTCCTAAGAATAAAATCAAAGACAGGAAGTATTTCATGATCACAATACTTTAAAATTGAAAGTGCATATTTTAAGAAAAAGGATGTATCATTAACCTTAATTCGAAGCGATTCAAATTTACTATGGAAAACGTAACTCCAAACAGCGATATTGAAATAGTTATTACAGGTGCCAGCAGAGGCATTGGTTTTGAGCTGATGAAACTATGTGCGAGCCATCAGCATAAGGTATTGGGTGTAGCACGCAATTTACCTGCTGAAATGGGAGATTGGGAGTTCGTGAATGGCGATATTACAGAAACAGAGACATTGGTTGCAGCAATAAAAAAGATGCACGGTGCATCGCATGCACGCTTGCGTGTTTTGGTTCATAATGCCGGTCAGGTCATTAATAGTAGCTTTGAAGATATTACAGATGCTCAACTGCAGCAGCTTTGGGAGGTGAACTTTAGGGCACCGTTTACGCTAACCCGTTCGTTAATTTCATGGCTTAAGGCAGCCGATGCAGCACATGTTATATATATAGGAAGTATGGGGGGCTTTCAGGGAAGTGTGCGCTATTCGGGCTTATCGGCCTACAGTGCGGTTAAATCGGCAGGTGCGAGCTTAATGGAAAGCCTGGCCGTGGAGTATGCCGAAACAGGCATTCGATTTAATGCATTGGCCTTGGGTGCGGTACAAACCGAAATGTTGGAGGAATCCATTCCCGATTTTAATGCGAGTTTGAAGCCTGGCGATATGGCACAGTATATATATACGTTCATGATGGAGGGGTATAAAGTGATGAATGGAGTAGTTATGCCGGTTCGTTGCGGCAATCCATGAAATATTTAAAGCTGATTATCAGAGCCAAGCATTTTTATTTCGTGAAAATAACGTTAAGCTATTGTTTCGTATGTAAAGCTTAGTACTTTTGCAGCCCCAAAGTTCTTTGAGCGGCTACGGTTGCAAAAAATGTTTAGAAAATCGTTTGAAAAAATTATCAAAAAATATTTGGTAGTTCAATAAACGGTTGTACTTTTGTCGCCCGTTCTTTAAGGCGCTGTAAGTACTAAACAGCATCGTCGAAAAATAAAATTTAAAATTTTTTAAAATTTATTTGGTGGTGTCAAATTAGTTTGTAATTTTGCAGCCCGTTTCCAAACAAAGGGAATAGGGAAGACCGAAAGGTTTTGTTCTTTGAAAATATTGAGAAAGGTAAGAAAAACGAGCATCGCGATCAAGCAGCGATGCTTTGTCGAGAAGTAAATCTGAGACATACTTCCGGTGAATAACCGGGAAAACAATATCAAACTTACAATGGAGAGTTTGATCCTGGCTCAGGATGAACGCTAGCGGCAGGCCTAATACATGCAAGTCGAACGGTAACAGGGTAGCAATACCGCTGACGAGTGGCGCACGGGTGCGTAACGCGTATGCAACCTACCTTCAACTGGGGAATAGCCCCTCGAAAGAGGGATTAATATCCCATAGTAATAAGAAGAGGCATCTCTTTTTGTTTAAAGCTCCGGCGGTTGAAGATGGGCATGCGTGACATTAGCTAGTTGGTGAGGTAACTGCTCACCAAGGCTACGATGTCTAGGGGTTCTGAGAGGATGATCCCCCACACTGGTACTGAGACACGGACCAGACTCCTACGGGAGGCAGCAGTAAGGAATATTGGTCAATGGACGCAAGTCTGAACCAGCCATGCCGCGTGAAGGATGACGGCCCTATGGGTTGTAAACTTCTTTTGTACGGGAATAAACCCAGGTACGTGTACCTGGCTGAATGTACCGTAAGAATAAGGATCGGCTAACTCCGTGCCAGCAGCCGCGGTAATACGGAGGATCCAAGCGTTATCCGGATTCATTGGGTTTAAAGGGTCCGTAGGCGGCCTTATAAGTCAGTGGTGAAATCCCATCGCTCAACGATGGAACTGCCATTGATACTGCAAGTCTTGAGTACACTTGACGTGGGCGGAATGTGTCATGTAGCGGTGAAATGCTTAGATATGACACAGAACACCGATAGCGAAGGCAGCTCACGAAATTGTAACTGACGCTGAGGCACGACAGCGTGGGGATCAAACAGGATTAGATACCCTGGTAGTCCACGCCGTAAACTATGAATACTCGATGTGTGCGATATACTGTACGCGTCTAAGCTAAAGCATTAAGTATTCCACCTGGGGAGTACGGTCGCAAGATTGAAACTCAAAGGAATTGACGGGGGCCCGCACAAGCGGAGGAGCATGTGGTTTAATTCGATGATACGCGAGGAACCTTACCAGGGCTTGAAAGTTAGTGACAGCTGCCGAAAGGTGGCCTTCAGCAATGACACGAAACTAGGTGCTGCATGGCTGTCGTCAGCTCGTGCCGTGAGGTGTTGGGTTAAGTCCCGCAACGAGCGCAACCCCTATCTTTAGTTGCCAGCGAGTAATGTCGGGGACTCTAAAGAAACTGCCCGCGTAAGCGTGGAGGAAGGTGGGGATGACGTCAAGTCAGCACGGCCCTTACGTCCTGGGCTACACACGTGCTACAATGGACGAGACAGAGGGCAGCTACATAGTAATATGATGCAAATCTCGAAACTCGTTCTCAGTTCGGATTGAGGTCTGCAACTCGACCTCATGAAGCTGGATTCGCTAGTAATCGCGTATCAGCAATGACGCGGTGAATACGTTCCCGGGCCTTGTACACACCGCCCGTCAAACAATGGAAGTTGGGGGTACCTAAAGTC
>JBKCHQ010000080.1:0-13642 GCA_046302715.1 Bacteroidia bacterium
CATCGGTTCAATTCCATTACCTACGAACAGCTTTAATGGCAATGGTTTTATCGCTCGGTTTAGTCCCGACAAACAATTGCTCAGTGCAATCGGTTACGGCACTAGTGGAGGAACCGATTACAGTAATGATATCGCTGTAGATTCCGAAAACAACATCATTGCAGGAGGCCTTATTAGTGGCGGCAGCAATTCAATTTTCGGATGTATTACTTATGCAACTACACCCGGAGGTTTTTGTCTTTTTAAGTTGAGCAATACGCCACCACCTGTGCCGGTTGTAACAAGTTCATTTACCCTGCAAAATGCAACCGCCTTCTTTGAAGGGCAGGTTCAGAATTCGAGTTCTTACTCTTGGAATTTCGGCGACGGTAGCCCGGCAGTAAGTCAACTCTTCGCTTCACACAATTACACACAACCTGGCAATTATAACGCGTGTTTATCGGCCAGCAATTCATGCGGAACCACTACATCGTGTTCGACAGTAAATTTACCAGGTTTGGCGCGCATCGAACCCAATACCATTGCCAACGAAGGTTATTTTCGCTTAAATCTGTTTGGTGGACTGCCGTTTACCAATGGAACCTTTCAATTGATTCAAAACGGAACGGTAATCGAAACCGATACGCTTTTCTTCATTAGCAATGGGCAAATTCAAGGGCATTTTAATTTCGATGGCATCCCTACCGGTTTGTATGATGTGGTTTTCAGCTCAGGGAGCTTTTCAGACACCCTGTCTAATGGGTTAACGGTTGAATTGCCCGATGCAATCAGACCCGACATTACGATTAATTCGCCAGGCAGAACGCTGAATAATGTGTTCTCCGGACACAGTGTTCAGGTAACCAACAATTCAAACAAACCGGCGGCCGGTGTTGGTGTTGGTGTTGGTGTTGGAGGTGGAAGTTCGCAGGTAGTACTCCTGAATTCAGTTGCCCCTACAAATGGCTCAGGAACGGCCTCTCAAAATCTAGGCGGACAACACTTCTTCCCTATTCCTAACCCAGCGAATCCATCCGAGACTATTAACGTAGGGTATTTTGTTCTTCCATACCTCAGTCCGGGCGAAACGCAAACCATCAAACTGTTGATTAAGCCCGAAGAACTCGGACCTTTTGAGTTGCGGTGCTCGGGCTTCGAAGTTCCAATTGTTGAGCAACTTCCAGTACCACCGGGTGCCGGTTTCACAACACTTACGCAGTGTTTTCAGTGCGGTGTGAATAATTTACCCAACGCTCCCGGCGCAGATTGCGATGCTGGAATTGAAAGCCTGGCCGATGTGATTAGCAATACCATTGTCAGCACTGCCAACCAGATTTTAGCCGATTTAAATATGGCACTGATCGAGTCGCAAGTAGATTGCGGAAATGCACCGGTTTCGAATCCCGGATTCGGACAAATGGTAGAAACAACCGTTACGTTTGTGAATGGCGTTTACGGCACTTCGCCCGAAATAATTTCGAGCAATGCCGATCTTGTTGGCGACCTCTCCAATTGCCAGCTTGTGTCGGAAAATGTACCCGATTGCGAATCGCAGGGAACCTGTTTTGGAACATTTCAGAGTGTAGCTTCCCTTGATCCGAATAGTAAAACCGGCCCTGTAGGTTTCAATGAACTCAATTGCATCAATGGCAGTTTGCCCATGGATTACATCATTGAATTCGAGAATGTGGATACAGCTTCGGCCGCAGCTTCATCGGTTTACTTGTACGACTCACTCGATTTAAGTAAGTTCAACATGAGTACTTTCCGTTTCCTTGAATTTGGCTTCGACGGACAGATTTTCGAAGTGAGCTCACAGAATACAGATTTTGTGCAGGAAATCGACCTTCGTCCCGCTAAAAACACCATCCTGCGCATTAACGGAAATGTGAATGAGACAAGCGGCATAGCCCTTTGGGAGTTTACTTCGCTCAATGCCGATACCCGCGAGCCCAATACCAGTGTAGATGATGGGTTTTTGAATCCGAACGTTGATGGAACAGAAGGACGCGGCTTTGTGAAGTTCCAGATTAATGCACTCTCCGATCTGGAAAATGATACCCCCATCGAAAATGCGGCAACCATTGTTTTTGATGCCAATGAAAGTATCATCACTCCGCAATTCTTGAACACCATCGACAAAGAAGCGCCCGAAAGCAGCGTTCAGGAAATAACCGAGTTCCTTAACGACAGTACATTTGTGGTGCGTTGGTTAACCAGCGATAATGCTGCCGGAATTGCCGAAACAGAACTGTATATGAGCATCAACGATACAGCTACCTACCGCATCTGCGACGGGATGGTAAACGATACGCTGGTATATACCGGCCGCATTGGAGACACGTACGCCTTTTACACCGTAGCAACCGACTGGGTTGGAAATCGCGAAGAAACGCCATCGACGCCTGATGCGACCATTACGCCGTCTATTTCTACAAGCATTCAGCAGCAAAAAGATTCGGGATTGACCGTGTTTCCGAATCCGTTTACAGAAACACTAACACTGCGTAGCACAAATGCCTTGTCAACTTCCTTTCAAATTATCGACTTGTTGGGTAAAACGGTATATAGCGGAACAATTACAGGGAAAACACTCTTGCTGAACCTTGGTCAATTTGATGCCGGAACGTATTTTCTGCACATCATGCAAGGAAACAAGCCCGAAGTGATTCGTGTTGTGAAGCAATAACATTAAGTTAAGAGCACAAGTGCCTTAATCCTGTATCGGGTTAAGGCACTTTTGACATTATATCCATCATTGTGAATGTTATATCTAATTCTCCAACACCTTAAATTCTACACGACGGTTTTTCTGTTTATTCGCATCTGAAGTATTGGCTACCAAAGGCATGGATCCTCCATACCCAGTGACGCTTAATTGAGAAGCCTGCACACCCATTTTGATGAGGTAATCCTGAACCGCCTGTGCACGATTTTTAGAGAGCGTAACATTGCTTTCGGGATTACCGGTATTGCAGGTGTGCCCAGATATTTGAACACGCACTGTAGGATTAGCTTTTAAATAGGAACCCAACTTATTTAATTCGCCGTACGACTGAGGCAATAATTCGGCAGAGCCTTTATTAAACTGTACATTTTTAAGAACTATAGACGCATTTTCGGTTTTACCGTTCGTTTTATTGAACGCATCAATATTTTGCTGCATGGTTTGCTCTGTGCCCAGATCTTTGCTGTCTAACGACTTTAATTTAATTTTAAGACAATTGAAATGATTATACGATAATTCGTGCCCCTTGCCTTCAATTAGATCGGCCTGTGTAATGCCTGCGGGCAGTTTATCGAAATGTATTTTACAGGTATATACCTCGCCTTTTAGAGATTGAAAAGAAATAACATCATCGAGCGGAATTTTCTTAGATTTTAACTTGCCGTTGCAATAAATATCGGTCACCTTTTTCATGGGATAATATTTTTTACCCGACTTTAAACACCAGGGCGCCTCGCCTTTTTTACCGTAAAAATTAACCGCTCCAAAATCGCCGTTGGCGATATACCTGAAATGAAAAATAATTTCAGAAGATGAATATTCAATCTTGTCGAGAATGTAGTTATCCTGAAATTTTGTGTAGGAAGGCTTGTAATCAACAAAGGTTGATGCGTCGGTCTGGGCAATTGATATCGATGACAGCAGAAATAAGCAAAGTAAATTTACAACGTTACGTAGCATATAAGAAGCGCTTTAAAATTATGAAAATTGATAAAAATATTGTGACTGTTATGAATATGATTAATACCATTCCCAAAACGAAGTTCAGGGTAGACTATTGCCTGGCCTAATACTTAAACAAACAAATGCCATTGAAGATTAATGAATTTGCGCCATGCCAAGAAACAACGCTTTAACTTTAGAATTTGTCTTTATATTTTTCTGACAAAGAGTTATTCTGGATCAGTAACAAAATCTGTGGGGAAAGTTACTTTTGTGGGGAATAGAATTCCATGCACGAGTCGTTACATATACTCTTAGATTTAGTTTTCCCAGAGGGGTTAAAGTCGTATTTTGAATTGAAGGATCATAAATCAGATGCGGATAATTTGCATTTGTATTTAGAGGAGATCAATAGCATTCCAGAAGAATTTAAAGGACAAAAGCTTGAATCAAAGGGCTTTTTTGATGAGGTTACGTTACAGGATTTTCCGATACGAGGCCGCAATGTATACCTTCATATAAAACGACGCAGATGGCTGAACCATGCAACAGGGAAGGTCGTTTTCAGAGACTGGGAATTGGTAGCTAAGGGCACGCGAATCACAAAGGATTTTGCGGCTTTTTTAAAAGAGATCAGCCGATACGCAGGCTCATAGCCTTCAAACTATCGCCTCTTTTTATGGGATAAAGGGAAAGAAATTTCAACGTTATTACCGCGATAAGCTAAGTGAATATCAGGGTTGGGAACATCAGTTTGACGCCCAAAGGGGATTAGTCTTCGAAAAGAATCTTGGCCCGCGTTTGTCTATCGATGAAACCTCCCTGTCGCACGGGGAGCTGTATACTATCGTGACCAATAAAGACGCTAAAGGCAAGAAGGGTACTTTGGTAGCCCTAATAGAAGGAACCAAATCCGAGATCATCATTCCATTTCTTCAAAAACTATCTTTAAGAAAGCGCAACAAGGTTGAGGAGATAACGCTTGACTTAGCCGGAAACATGGGCCTAATAGCCAAGAGGTGTTTCCCAAACGCCGTTCAGGTTATAGACCGGTTCCATGTACAGCAACTTGCCAGCGAAGCCCTACAGGAAATACGGATTAAATACCGATGGGATGCATTGGATGCCGAGAACATGGCAATAGAGGAAGCTAAAACGGAAGGAAAAACATACACACCTGAAATATTGGAAAATGGGGATACTCTCAAGCAGCTACTGGCTCGTAGTCGATACCTACTCTATAAATGGAAGGAAAACTGGACCCAAGAACAGGAGCAGCGGGCTATCATACTTTTTGATAGATACCCTTTGATAAAAAAGGCCTATGAGTTAGCCCAGGAACTCTCATGGATCTTCACCAATACCAAAGAAAAAATCTACGGGCTCACAAGGCTGGCAAAGTGGTGCGAAAAGGTTGAACAATCAGGCTTCAAGACCTTCAACACAATATCCAGAACCATTAATAACCACTACAAGAATATCATCAACTACTTCGATAACCGAAGTACAAATGCTTCAGCAGAATCCTTCAATGCCAAAATCAAAGCCTTTAGAGCTCAACACAGAGGGGTTCGAAATGTAAACTTCTTCCTCTACAGGCTCGCTAAATTATATGCCTAGCCCACAACTTTATGACTTGATCCCAGATTTTGTTACTGATCCGTAAATGGGCTTCCATGCGGAAGCTGTTCAAATAAAAAAAGCACCATTGAGGTGCTTTCATCAGAGTGATTCCGCTGGGATTCGAACCCAGGGCCACTACATTAAAAGTGTAATGCTCTACCAGCTGAGCTACGGAATCGTTTCGCTAATTAGCGGCTGCAAATATAGCGCTATTTCGTTTTGTGATGCAGTTTTATGAAAAAAAAATAACGCATTTTGTAATATTCAGTTTATCAATGGTCTGTATTTTCATCTTTCTTTTTTCCGCCTAATATAGGATGCCTTTCAAAGGGAATATCGGTATCAAAAAACAGCCGATACGTAGTAAGCTTGCGGTGAAGCTCTGTTCCCAAATTCTCTATAACCTTTAACATCCGTGGATTAAAATCGCCAATCCATGTTAAGATGGTGTCTTTATATCTTCCCATAGGTACAACAACATCTCCGCAATATTTGATCAGGGCGCTTTCAACTCCATTGCCTTGATATTCGCGCGATACGCCAAACACAATGCCAAGCATGGTGTGGCGCTTGCTAAATTTAAGGTGGTACAGAAATTTAATTTTACCCCAAACATTTAGATTGCCATTTACATGCTTAAAAAACTCGTTTAACTCTGGGATTGAAAGGTAAAAACCAATGGGCTTATTTCCCATAAACGCAAAAATGAGAATATCGCGATCCATGATGGCTTTCATTGATTTAATAATGGCTTTGGCTTGTTCAGGGCGCATTTCCTTGAAGCCCTCGTGTCCTCCCCATGCTGAATTATACACTTCCAAGAAATATCCCGCTATGGCATCGGCGCTTTCTCCTTTCATACCCCGAACACTAAAATCGGGATTACTCTCTACCATGCCCGCTTTCTTAACAAATATTTCCTGTGCCGGCACTTTTAAATCTCGCCAATACACCAGTTGATTAAAGTAGTTCTTAAAGCCATACTCCTCAAAAAATGGCACATAATACGGTGGATTGTAGTTCATGCCATAGCTTGGTGCCGAGGTGAAATTTTCGGTAAGTAAGCCCCAGAATTGATCGCGTTCGCCAAAATTAATCGGGCCATCCATGCCTTTCATACCTTCGGCGATAAGCCAGTTGCGGCAGGCATCCATAAGCATAAAGGCCGCATTTTTATCATCAATGCATTCAAAAAAGCCCATGCCTCCAACGGGGTGTATTCCTGATTTAACCGTTTTCGGATTGATAAAAGCAGCCACCCGCCCAATCAATTGTCCTGTAGCGTCGCTTAAAATCCATCTTATTGATTTACCGCCCAGTTTGTATAATTTGTTGCGCTTTGGGTCGAATATTTTTTCAATATCCTGACGCAGATGCGGAATGTAATTTCGGTCGTTGCGGTAAATAAGATTCGGCAACGCCAGAAATTCGTTTGCAGTTTTTTTATCGTTAACCTCAATAAGGTTCATGTTTCAGCGTATTTTTGTCAAAAATACCTAAACGTTGAAACCAAACAAGGTTGTTTTAATCACAGGTGCTTCTTCGGGCATCGGGCTGGCCTTGGCAAAATTGTTTGTTACGGAGGGATATTTCGTTTGTTTGGCGGCCAGGTCTATTGAGAAATTAGTCGAAATTCAAACTGAAATAAATCCTCAGAAGGATAACACGCTCATTGTAAAAACCGATGTTTCGCTGCCCGAAGATTGCGAAAACTTGGTGAAGCAAACCATTGATCGTTTTGGGAGAATCGATATCCTCATTCACAGTGCGGGCATTACCATGCGCGCCTTATTTGGACAAGTTGATTTAAGCGTGCTTCATAAAATTATGGACGTAAATTTTTGGGGAACAGTATATTGTACCCATTATGCCATGCCCGAATTACTTAAAACGAAGGGAACGATAGTGGGCATATCTTCGGTGGCTGGTTATAAAGGACTCCCTACCCGAAGCGGCTATTCGGCCTCAAAATTTGCGCTTGAAGGCTTTTTGGAAACCTTACGCATAGAAAATTTAAAGACCGGCGTTCATGTTTTAATTGCACGCCCAGGATTTACGGCTACCAACATACGCAATACCATGATGGACGGAGCGGGGCAGGAGCAAGGCGTATCTCATAAGGATGAGGCGCATTCACTTTCGGCTGAAACGGTTGCCAAAGGCATCTATAATGCGATTTGTAGGCGACGTTCATACCTATTAATGGGCTCTACAGCAAAGCTTACATTTTGGCTAAACAAATTATTTTCTGCCTGGGTGGATAAGCAGGTCTTTAAGCACGTTGCATCCGAAAAAGATTCGCCATTAAAATCTTGAGCGTTTTTAATAAAAATACCATTTTCTTGTTTTCTTACATATGCATTTGATGCCTTCAAATGCAAAAGGCTATCTATTGCTGCTTTTTATGAGACAATAGTACGGGCTTTTTTAATTTCTTACACAGGTAATTTTTGACGGTTCTTGAGTCAAGCCAAAATTTTGCGGCAAGCGTTATTTGTAGTGTACAAATGAATAAGGAAAACTCAAACCGGAATTGCATGAAACAAGCCTACTTAATCGTAGTTTTTTTGCTGAATCTTACCGCAGGGCTAGTAGCTCAGGCTCCGAGTTTTAGCATTACTCCTTCCGGCTCTCAGTCGGTATGTGCAGGCAGTACCATCAACCTCAGCTCAACGGTAACCAATGCCTTTGCGGGTACCACATCGTATGCAGTGAGTGATATTCCGTTTGCGCCCTATCCCATGCCCGCAGGTACATCGGTTACCATGCCCGATGATACGGTTATGGGGCCTTATCCCATTGGTTTTCAGTTTTGTTTTTTCGGAAATACCTACACGCAGTTTTACATCGGATCCAATGGTTGGATTGGCTTTACGCCGGGCATGACACGTGCTTTTACCGCTAATCCCATTCCAAGCAACAACATGTTTGTTCCGCGAAATTGCATCATGGGACCTTGGATGGACTTTAACCCCGGGATTTCAGGCGGTCCGTATATTAAATATCAAACTCAAGGTATTGCCCCTTACCGCCGTTTGGTGGTTCAGTGGTTGAATGTTCCTTTATATCAGTGTATTGCAATAAAAAGTACCTTTCAGATTGTTATTTACGAAAGTACCAACATTATTGAGAACCATATTACGAGCAAGCCAACATGTATGGCATGGGCGGGCGGTACCTCAACCCAGGGCTTGCATAATTTGGCTGGCAATCAGGCGGTGGCCGTTGCCGGACGTAATGCTTCGGTGTGGACGGCAAATAATGATGGTAAACGCTACAATCCCAATGGTCCGGGCAGCTACACTGTTAACTGGACATCAAACGGAATTCCTATCGGTTCGGGAAATACAATTTCTACTACGATTAATGGTCCGGGCTTAACCCGTTTAATTGGTCGAGTTACATTCCAGTGCAGCAATTTAGCCTTGTCTGATACCCTCGATGTGAGTATTGGCGGTGCTGCCAGCGCAGCATTTTCTGTTCCGTCAACAGTTTGTGTAGGCCAACCCGCCTCATTCACCTATACCGGAGGTGCTGCTGGAACCGGAGCTTGGACCTTTGGTTCAGGAACTCCCAACACTGCAACGGGTTTGAGTACGCAAAGCACCACTTGGAATGCCGCCGGAACCTATCCGGTAACCTTGACAGTAACGCCTTCAAATGCAGGATGCTCACCCGGCACACTTACGCAAAATGTTGTGGTAACGGCACCTCCAACTTCAACTTTCAGCCTTCCGGCAACAGCTTGTGTGAATTCCAATTCGGTAATTTCCTATACCGGAAATGCTCCCGCCGGGGCAACCTATTCATGGGATTTTGGTTTAGGAGCAAGTCCTGCAACTGCCAGCACTGTTGGTCCGCATAATGTTTCATGGTCGTCAGCGGGTAGTAAAACTATTACACTAACTGTTACAAGCGGTTCTTGCACCAGCACCAGCACAAATACAATTACTGTAAATGCTGCACCCGTGGCTAGTTTTTCGGTAAATCCATTGGCCGTTTGCGCTCAGTCAAACACGAGTGTAACATTTACCGGTTCGGCTGCAGCAGGCGCAACGTACACCTATAGTTTTGGTCTTGGCGCTACTCCGCTATCGGCTACCGGAGTTGGTCCTCACACGGTTTCGTGGGGTTCGGCAGGAACTAAAACAGTGGGTTTAACCGTTACGTCGGCAGGTTGCACGGCATCAAGTACTCAAAATGTAACGGTGCTTCCTTTGCCGGTTGCTTCGTTTAGTATTCCGTCAAGCGTATGCACCGGTTCATCGGCAACGTTAAGTTATACAGGAACTGCGGCCGCTCCACCTGCAGCAACCTACGCATGGAGCATTGATGGTGCTACATCCGCACCGGGCAATACGCAAGGTCCTTTTGCACTTAGCTGGACTACAGCTGGGGTAAAAACAGTAGGACTCACCGTTACACAAAACGGATGTTCCTCGACAACGAATCAAACCATTACAGTAAACCCAACACCTTCTGTAAGCATTGCTGCTTCAGCTGCTTCAGCATGCGAAGGTTCTCCAATTTCGCTTTCGGTAAGTGGCAGTGCACCTGCTGCCGGTTCAAGCTATTCGTGGAATTTTGGTGCATCAGCAAGTCCTGCAAGCTCATCGTCTTCGGCTCCAGTATCGGTTACTTATAATGCAGCTGGATCGTATAGCCCTTCGTTAACCGTTACCACCAATGGATGCACCTCAACACCTGCAACTACGCCGATTACGGTAAGTGCTCCACCTACACCCGCAATTAGCATTCCCGCATCTTCTTGTGCAGGCTCACCGGTGAGCGTTTCGGCATCAGGGGCTTATGCAGCTGGAACAACATTTAACTGGAACTTTGGTTCGGCTACCGTATTAAGTGGTTCGGGCGCTGGGCCATACAGTCTGCAATGGAATACTCAAGGAAATTATTCGGTTACACTTACCGTTAATTCTGGCGTATGTTCGGCCTCCACCTCAGCAGCCATTACCATTGGTGCTGCTCCCGTGGCCTCAATAGTTGTGCCTGCCACTGTTTGCGAAGGTCAGTCTGCAACCATAAGCTTTAACGGAAGTGCGGGTGCTGGATCTACCTACTCATGGAATTTTGGTGCGGGGGCAAGTTCGTCAACAGCTTCTACTGTTGGTCCGCATTCCATTACCTGGTCAACAGCTGGAGTTAAAACCATAAGCTTAAGTGTAACACAGGGCAGCTGCCCTGTGGCTACCGTTACTCAAAATATAACTGTATTGCCTGTATATACTAGCAGTTTCGTGGTTCCTGCTACAGTGTGTGCCGGACAATCGGCTTCTGTCAGCTATTCGGGAAACGCACCTGCAGGAGCAACATATAGCTGGAATTTCGGTTCGGGTGCAACACCTGCTACCGCATCTGCCCTTGGTCCGCACAATGTGGTTTGGAGCAATTCCTCAAACCCTACTATAACTTTAAATGTAAGTTCAGCGGGCTGCAATTCAGCTCCGACAAGTCAAACTGTCGCAATTCAGCCTATCCCATCGGCACAGTTTAATCTCGCTGCCTCTGCTTGCACAGGGAGTGCGGTAAATGTAACATACACTGGTAATGCAGCCACAACGGCAACCTATCAGTGGACATTTAACGGCGCAACGCCAGCCACCGCAAATGGTCAAGGGCCTCATGCTATGGTATGGAATGCGGCAGGAAACCCATCGGTAAGCTTAACGGTTGTTGAAAATGGCTGTAGCTCTGCGGCAAATACTCAAAGCATTACAGTGAGTAATCCGCCCCTGGTTTCGGTAACAGCCAATTCAACTGCTTGTGTAAACCAGAGTGTAACGGTAGCTTTGAGCGGAAATTCTTTGGCAACTGCAAGTTATACCTGGAATTTTGGTCCAGGCGCTACACCTTCAACTGCCAACGGAGTGGGACCGCATAATGTAGTTTATGCTACTGCTGGCGTAAAGGCACCGAGCGTTCAGATTATTCAAAATGCTTGTTCAGTAAATGCCTCTGGAACTATTACGGTAAATGCTATACCTTCTGCAAGTTTTGCGGTAAACAGTCCTGCCTGCGAAGATGCTTTAGTTACTGCGGTTTATAATGGAACGGCATCAACATCGGCAAATTATTCATGGTCTTACACGGGAGCGAGCTTGGTAAATCAGCCAGCTGCATCGCAAATTGAAGTAAGTTATCCCAATTCAGGAACGTATGCACTTGCCCTCACAGTTACTGAAAACGGATGCTCTTCGGCTGCGAATTCGCAATCGGTAACGGTTAATGCGCTGCCAGTAGTTTCAATAACTACTACATCCGCTGCATTAGCCAATATGCCGGTTAATGTGGCCATCGACCAACCGCAAATTGCTGGTGCAACCTACACCTGGAATTTTTCTGGTGCTACCGTTATAAGTGGAAGTGGTTATGGTCCGTATGTTTTACAGTGGCCTGCCGCAGGAAATTATACGGTATCGTGCGAACTGAGTGCGGCGGTATGCGCCGCGGTATCAGCAACTGCATCGGTTAGTATTTTGGATGCTCCTGTGGTTGAGTTTACGCTACCTGCAGCAGCTTGTGCAGGCGAGCAGGTGGCTGTGAATTACACTGGAACCGTATTGCCTGGGGCACAGTTTAATTGGAATTTTGATGGAGCAACGGTTCTTTCAGGCAGCGGTGTTGGTCCATACCTTATTGAATGGCCTAATGCAGGCACGTACTTGGTTTCAGTTACTGTTGCCCAGATGGGTGCCACGGCTACGGTTTCGCACACAATTGTTGTGAATTCCATACCCTCTGCAAGCTTTAGCCTACCCGAAACAGCCTGCAGTAATACAGCGGTAACCGCTACATTTTCTGGGATTAACAATGCTACTCAATTCGATTGGTCGTTTGCAGGTGCCACATCGGCATCGGCTACCGGAACTGCCACTCAATCGCTTAGCTGGTCTAATGCCGGTGTATATGTAGTTAGCCTTACAACCGAAGAAAACGGATGTATTTCGGAGCCGGCAAGTCAATCGATTTTAATTCTTGAAACTCCTTCGGCAGCGGTGGAAATTCCTTCAACTGCATGCAGTGGCGAGGATGTAGTGGTAGACTTTAATGGAACAGAGTCGTCAAATGTCTCATATTCATGGGATTTTGGTGGCGGTGATTGGGTTTCAGGCAGCGCTAACGGACCATTTGCCGTTAATTTTTCACAGGCCGGCAGCTATAATGTTAGTGTGCAGGTAACCCAAAACGGATGCACATCGCCACTGGCTCAAGCCAATATTACCGTAAATCAGGCTCCATTTGCGCAGATCACCCTCAATGGTAACGTTTGTGCAGGTGCTCCTGTAGAGGTGCTCTTTACTGGTACTGCAGATGCAGATGCCACATTTAACTGGAATTTCAACAATGCTAACGTACTTTCAGGGTCGGGCGCTGGTCCGTATACGGTAGTTTTTGCAAATGCAGGACTAGAGGCTATTAGTGTTGAGGTTTCTCAAAATGGTTGTGTGGCTTCGGTTACTAAAAGCGGCATTCCGGTTCAGGCTTTGCCTGTTGCCTCGTTCAACCTTGTAGATACTACATACACTGGAATTGCTACAGAGGCGGTGTTTACCGGGACAGCATCTCCAAATAATACCTATTTGTGGAGCTATCCTACCGCCGATTTACTTGGCGCTGCTGCTGAGGAAACTATTGATTTGGCTTGGAACACGACAGGAACTTTTGGTGTTACACTTCAGGTGGAAAATAGCAATTGTGTTTCGTTGCCTGCGATTCAACAAATTGTAGTACTAGATTTTCCAATTCCATCTTTCAGCGTTGAAAACGATACCGCTTGTGTGGATGCGCCTGTTATGATTAGCTATACAGGTGGAGCCGCTTCTGAGTCGGCTTTTCAGTGGAATTTTGATGGTGCTGCCATACAAAGCGGTTCGGGTATGGGGCCCTATCAATTGAGCTGGAATACTCCGGGGGTTAAAACAGTAAGCGTAAGCCTTATCATTGATGGCATTCAAACGCAAACGATTATTCAAGAAGTGCTTATACTTGATGTGCCTATGGCGCAGTTCGAAATGGCACAGACCGTTTGCTCAGGTTCAGAAATTCAAGTAACCTACACGGCGTCAACAGGCATCAACTCGCAATTTCAATGGGATTTTGAAGGAGCGCAAATTGTTTCGGGTGCTTTAAGCGGAAGCCCAGTAGTGCAGTGGGATTCGGCCGGTGTGTTTACCGTAAGTTTAAGTGTTGCTGATGCTATGTGTATTTCTGCACCTGTGCTTGCCACCATTCAGGTAAATCCTACGCCTGTTATTGATGTTGAATTTGATAGTTTGGTGTGCCTTGCTGCGGAAACTCAGGTAACCTTTATTGGAACTGCTGGTACGGGTGCTAGTTTCTCATGGAACTTTG
>JBKCHQ010000081.1:0-7138 GCA_046302715.1 Bacteroidia bacterium
ATACCCACTGCGTTTGGCCTGGGCCATTACAATACATAAAAGTCAGGGGCTTACCTTCGACCGCGCAGTGGTAGATACTGCCAAAGCATTTGCACCGGGCCAAACTTACGTAGCATTAAGCCGTTGCCGTAGGTTGGAAGGGCTCATTTTAAAAAGTAGGATGGAAGCCGGCGAACAACTTAGCGATGATCGTATTGAACAATATTATGATTCATTTCCCGACGAAAATCAGGTGATTGAAGCGATGCAGTACGCACTGAAACTATTTCCCCAGCAGCTGGTTTATGAAACGCTTTCGTTTCGAATCTTATCGGAAACCATTGCCCCGTTTGAACGACTAGCGTATCAACTCGAAGCTGCAGCCCCTATTGCTGCGGGCGTATTTAATGAAATGGCACAAAAAACTTCGGAAATGCTCTTAAACGGGAAAAAGTATCTGCACGAAGCACTCGAAGCCGCTCAATCGTTCAACAAGGATAAATTGATGCGCTATGTAACAGCCATGCAGTATTTTAGAAAAAATATGCTCAATAGCATTGTTAAGCCTTTGTTTGAGGGAATTCATCAGAACGAAGCGTTACGAGGGGAGCAATTGCTACGAAAAAATTTCAGGAAACTCGCCGATCAACTTCCTGAAATGTTCCACAACATTAACATTTCAGAAGCCTATTTTACTTGTGTTATTGAAAACGATTCAAGCTCCTTGGCAGCAAAGATTAAAGAGAGGGAACAAAGTGTTTTAAATATACTTCAGGAACTAAAGACAACGGCTGGCTTACAGCAGAAAGAGGTTAAAAAGAAAACATCAAACAGAAAACGTAAACAGGTATTTTAACGTTTCGACCCTACGATTTTTTCTCTATAAATTTTCTAAATACATGAGCTCCCCCATCTTTTTACTTTATAAGAGAAAAATCAAGAGGACTCAATTTTCTTGCAAATTTCAAATCACACTTTTTTAGACACTACCAAAATTGAGCAACTTGAATTCATCTGCTCGCCTGCATTAATGCAAGCGCAGGTCAACTCATAAACTTTTCGCCTTTTCCAGCGCCGCTTTTAATCCAGCCGCATTGGAACCGCCAGCGGTAGCATAGAAAGGCTGTCCTCCCCCCCCGCCATTGATTTCCTTGGCCAGTTCGCGCACAATGGCACCGGCATTGAGTCCGCCCGCGAGTGCCGTATCGCCAAGCGCCACGGTTATCATCGGTTTTTCGCCGTTCATGTGGCCCAAAACGAGCAGCAATTCGGGGTGACGTGCCTTTAAATCGAAGGCAATATTTTTCACCAAATCAGGAACTTCAAGATCGATTTCGGCAATGAGGCGCTTGCCCTTTGCGACGGTTTCAATAGATGCTTCAAGCGAACGATGCACATCGCCTGCTTTTTCGCGCTGAATCAGCTCCATCTTTTTCTCTAAAGCTGCTTTCTCATCCATCAATTGCTGCAGGGCTTTAAGTGGATCTTTAGCCCCGTTGAGCATACCGTTAACGGAGTCAAGCAATGCACGCTCTGAACGAATGACCTCCAAAGCCACTTCGCCAGTAATGGCTTCGATGCGTCGAATACCCGCTGCAACAGCTGCTTCGGAGGTTATACGAAACAATCCAATGGTTCCTGTTGCAGGCACGTGAGTACCACCGCAAAGCTCCACCGAATATTCAGGATCGAAACTTACCACGCGCACCATGTCGGCATATTTCTCTCCAAACAAAGCCATAGCACCAAGGTTACGTGCTTCGTCGAGGGGCATTACCGCCACGTGGCGCTGAATATTATCCAGAATGCGTGCATTCACGATTTGCTCTATTTGCTGCAATTCTTCATCACTCACCTTGCTAAAATGCGAAAAGTCGAAACGCAGGTATTGATCATTAACCAGGGAACCTTTCTGTTCCACATGCGTTCCCAACACACTGCGCAACGCAGCATGCAGCAAATGCGTAGCGGTATGATTACGCATGGTTGAGATGCGTAATTTGCTGTTTACCTCGGCCTTGAACGACTCGTTTAAATCGGATGGCAAACGGTCGCTAAAATGCACAAACTGTCCATGCTCTTTGCGGGTATCGGTAATCGCGATGGTTTCGTTGCTGCCTATGAGCCAACCGGTATCGCCCACCTGACCACCGCTCTCGGCGTAAAATGGGGTAATGTTTAGCACCAGCTGGTATTGCTTTTTTCCTTTGTGTTGAATTTCGCGGTAACGTACAATGCGCACCTGAGCTTCAAGAAAATCATACCCTACAAACTCCTGCTCGTCGTCGTCGAAAAGTTCGATCCAATCGCTGGCCTCAACCGAGGCGGCTACACGCGAGCGATCTTTCTGCATCTTTAGATGCGCGGCATAGCTTTCCATATCAACTTCAAGGCCCTGTTCGCGCGCCATGAGCTGCGTAAGGTCGATGGGAAATCCAAAAGTGTCGAAAAGCTCGAAGGCAAAATCTCCCGGAACGGCCTGCTTATTATTGTTTTTAGAAAGAAAATCGTTGAAACGCTGAATTCCTGTTGCCAGCGTACGCAAGAAGGCAGCTTCTTCTTCCTGAATTACTTTTTCGATTAATCCTTGCTGTGCGGGTAATTCGGGGAACTGCGCACCCATTTGTCCAGAGAGTACCGGCACAAGTTTGTGCAAGAAGGGTTCGCGTAAATTGAGGAAGGTATACGCGTAACGCACGGCACGACGCAGAATTCGGCGTATCACGTAACCTGCTTTGTTGTTTGAAGGCAATTGGCCGTCGGCAATGGCAAAGGCGATGGTGCGCAAGTGGTCGGCCATTACGCGCATAGCGATATCGGTTTTCTCATTGCTGCCATATGAAACCGACGATGCAGCTTCGATAAAACGAATCAATGGCTGAAACACATCGGTATCGTAGTTCGACTTTTTGCCTTGCAATGCCATGCAGAGGCGTTCGAAGCCCATACCGGTATCAACGTGTTGCGCAGGCAATTTTTCAAGCGAGCCGTCGGCCTTGCGGTTGAACTCCATGAACACGTTGTTCCAGATTTCGATAACCTGCGGATGGCTTTCGTTAACGAGTGTTTTACCGTCAATAGCATTACGTTCGGCCTCATCGCGCAGGTCGATGTGTATTTCGGTGCAGGGACCGCATGGACCCGTATCACCCATTTCCCAGAAGTTGTCTTTCTTGTTGCCGCGCAAGATGCGGTCTTCGGCAATCCACTGTTTCCAGCAATCGTAGGCTTCCTGATCAAAGGGCAGGTTTTCTTTGGTATCGCCTTCGAAAACGGTAACGTACAAACGGTTTTTATCGAGTTTGTAAACATCAGCGAGGAGCTCCCAGGCCCAGGCAATGGCTTCTTTCTTAAAGTAATCGCCAAACGACCAGTTGCCCAACATTTCGAACATGGTGTGGTGGTAGGTATCCACGCCCACTTCTTCGAGGTCGTTGTGCTTGCCCGAAACGCGAAGGCATTTCTGCGTATCGGCGATGCGCGGATATTTAACCGGAGCATTGCCCAGGAAGATATCTTTAAACTGATTCATGCCGGCATTGGTAAACATAAGCGTGGGGTCGTTCTTGATTACCATGGGCGCCGAAGGCACAATCTGATGGGCTTTAGAGGCGAAAAAATCGAGAAAGGTCTGGCGTATTTCCTGTGCGGTCATGCTGATTTAACGAAAATTAAGAAATTCGAAATTAGCCGTCAAAGGTAGGGAATCTAGCAAATATCTTAGCAATGTTACATTGCGAATGCAAACAAAGTAAGGCTAATCGTTGAAATTACATACTTTTGCCCTCGTTCATATCCCAAACATGACCAAAGTCAGGTATCAGTTCAACACCAAGTCGCTGAGTTATGAGCGGGTAAAACCCAACCGCAAGGAACAGGTTTACCGTTTTTTGTCTTTTGCGGCAACCGGTTTGGTATTTGCCGTAATTGGGGTCGTTATTGCTTATAACACCTTTGATTCTCCGCGTGAAAAGCAGCTTGAACGTGAAATTGAACGCATGAAGCTGGATTATGATCTGGTAAATCAGCGGATCCAACAGATGAGTTTGGTGCTGAACGATTTGCAGGACCGCGACGATAATATTTACCGGGTGGTTTTTGAGGCCGACCCCATTCCGGAGGAAGTGCGAAAAGCCGGATTTGGCGGGGTGAACCGTTACAGCCGTTACAAGGATTTTGAAAACGGGGAGCTTTTGAGCGAGACCATGCGCAAGACCGACATTTTGTCGAAGCAGCTGGCCATACAAAGTAAATCATATGATGAGCTTTTGGGGATGATTAAAAATAAAGCGGCGATGCTGGCCTGCATTCCGGCCATACAACCTGTGAGTAACAAAGATTTGAAACGCATGTCGTCGGGCTTTGGATATCGTACTGATCCGATTTATAAAACTTCGAAATTCCACGCCGGAATGGACTTTGCGGCAGCCATCGGAACCGAAATTTATGCCACCGGCGACGGCGTTGTAGAACGGGCCGATTCTGATGCTTCGGGATATGGAAATCACGTCCGAATCAATCATGGATATGGCTATTTGACCCTTTACGGGCACATGAGCAAACTTAACGTGCGTCCCGGACAAAAAGTAAAACGTGGAGAAGTTATCGGATTTGTGGGGAATACGGGAAAGTCGTCGGGACCTCACCTGCATTACGAAGTGCATAAGGACGGTGAACGCATCGATCCGGTTAACTTTTTCTATAACGATCTTAACCCTGACGATTATACGCGCATGCTTGAAATGAGCGGCACCGAAAACCAATCGTTCGATTAGCGTTACCATACCTGATAACGTTCGCTCAAGGCCTGTATGCGGCGGTTTAACAAATTGCGAACATGTTCGGTATCGCTGGTTAACCGAGAAAAATCAGTCTCATCGATATAATGCAACTTCAAGGCACAACACAAGTAAAATTCGGTTTCAGAAACATGGTAACGTGCCACTTTGAGTTGGTCGCATTGCGAATCAAAACTCACGTGAAAACTATCGGTAACGCGTCGTTCTATTTTGGTAGCTGAGTCGAGCGTTCGATGTGTAAAGCAAGTTCTTGGATCGCCTGTTTCGGGCCAACTGCGGGTAAGGCGATACACCTCGATGGCTAAATCCATAGAGCGCTTCCATTCTGCAGAATTGCGGAGATTTAATATCATAGGCTTGAAAAATTGTTCAAGCCAAAAATCAAACTCCATTTTTTATTACTCGTTCATAAACGTTTATAAACGTTTAAATCGGCAACAGTATGCGAGAAGAAGGCCATTTTGCCCGTCAAAATCTCAAGGCCGACAAATTTATTCATGTACTTTTACAGGGTATTTTAAACCTTTACCGAATACTGATGTCCATTGCTGGTTTTAACTCATTTCATATGCGTCATTTTACATTCACTATTATTTTATCTGTCGTTTTAAATGTTTATAGTTCAGCGCAATCGCTTTACTTTCCGCCATTAACAGGCAATCAATGGGCAACTACGCCCTTAAGCGCCTTGTCATGGTGCCCCGATTCGGTAGCTGCGTTGATCGACTACGTGGGCGACAATAATTCAAAAGCATTTCTCATTCTTAAAGACGGAAAAATTGTGGTGGAGAATTATTACGGCACCTTCACGCAAGACAGTTTGTGGTATTGGGCTTCGGCAGGTAAATCACTGACAGCCTTCCTCGTAGGCTTGGCTCAGGAAGACGGCTTGCTAAACATTGATTCAGCATCATCGCTATATCAAGGAGCAGGTTGGACCGCATGCCCCCCGCAAGAGGAAGCGATTATAACCGTAAAAAACCAATTGTGCATGACCAGCGGGTTGGACACCGATATTCCCAATTTAGATTGTACCGATCCGGCCTGTTTAAATTGTGCATACGAGCCGGGCTCCCGCTGGTATTACCATAATGCGCCTTACACCCAGCTCGATGCTGTAATCAGCGGCGCTGCGGGAAGTACGCTTAATAATTATTATTTGACGCGTTTGAGAAACCGCATTGGCATGAACGGCGCTTATGTTCCATTGGGCTATAATAATGTAAAATTTAGTTCGGCACGTAGTTTTGCACGTTTTGGCTTGCTGGTATTAAATCGTGGTATTTGGGCCGCCGATACGGTAATGCAAGACAGCAATTACTTCGACGCTATGGTGAATACTTCGCAGGACTTGAATAAATCGTACGGCTATCTTTGGTGGCTAAACGGTAAAGAGTCGTTTCGTTTGCCCGAAACTGAACTCGTTTTTCCAGGCTATCTAATGCCTGATGCTCCTGCCGATTTAATTGCAGCCGTTGGAAAAAATTCACAACTATTACTTATCGTGCCCTCTCAAAATTTAATAGTGGTGCGCATGGGCGATGAACCACCCGGAATTAATGGACTTGTACCAACGGCACTTGGTAATGAAATCATGGAACGTATTGGTAGGTTTAATTGCCAAACAACGGGCATTTCCAATCTTAAAAAAACTCAAGAAA
This sequence comes from Bacteroidia bacterium, assembly GCA_046302715.1. GTDB lineage: Bacteria > Bacteroidota > Bacteroidia > M30B66 > M30B66 > CAMCXT01. The sequence goes on from JBKCHQ010000081.1 coordinate 6,440, forward strand.
ATGTAAAAAATATCGTTCTCAAAAATAGCGATTGCCTGCAGCCGGAATCAGGTCGAAAGACTTTAATTTACAATGCATCGGGCCAAAATGTTTTACAATTACAGTCAAACGAAAAACTGTGTTCAGACATGCTCGATCCGGGCCTTTATTTTTGGATTCATGACTTAAACGAAATGCCGGTCAGAATATGGCGTGTGGAAGAATAAGTCGCTGGTTTAGTATTTTAATTGCAACGAATAATTGCAGCCATGCAATTTAGACTGCTGCAAAGCCAAAATATAGATTCAGGCAATCGAAAACTCAACCATTTCTTGAACAAATTCCTTTGAAAGAGCAATAAACGCAACGTCCGATGTCGTCGGTTTGAACAAAAGGTATTTCAGGATTGAAAATTTCTTCCACCAAACCGGTGAACATATCCTTAAGTTGCTTGTGAGGCAATTCGCGTTCTTCGGCCGATAGCTCAGATTTATCAATAGTTTGTAAGCCTTCTGATGGTTTTTTAAGGGGGATAATTCCCGGCAAAACCGAATCATCGGGATAGGTTTCGTTCCATAACATTTGATAATACAATAACTGCAACAACTTAGCATTTGCAGGATCTGTAACCACATCGGCCAACTGTTTCGGTTTTAGCTCATTTTCTTTTACCGTTCCGGTTTTATAGTCAATAATGCGAACTTTGCCCTCGCAACGGTC
>JBKCHQ010000082.1:0-9098 GCA_046302715.1 Bacteroidia bacterium
GGTACCAGCACACTTACTGCACGTGGAAAAGCCACCAACCCTTCCTTCTCGGGAAGCATTAACCTAACAGGCGGGGGTACGCGATTAATAACAGGTTCTGCGGGAGCTCGCTTCAATATTACCGGTTTAGGTGCAAACGAACCATTGGCATACACCAAAACATTCTCAACATTTGGAGGAACATCGCTTAATTTTGACTCCAATGTATTGGTACGTATAGGTGACGGAGCAGTTGATTTTGGAACGGGCAACCCGGTTACCATTAATGGGGTATTGCAAGTATTGTTAGGTGGCTCGGTGGGCCAATCGCTTAATTCATGCTTCTATGGCACCAACTCAACATTACGATTCGCTAATACGGTTGATTATCAAGTAGGGACTACCGACAAAACATGGGCAAGCGGTGCTATTAACTCTGGACTTCCAGGCATTCCATGGAATGTTGAAGTTAGTGACGGAGGCACCGATCTCACCTTGAATGATACGCGTGCACTACGTGGAAATTTAACCATTACCAGCGGTACTTTCACATTAAGTACAACCTATACCGGCTCGTTTAACATTGGCGGCAACTGGACGCGTTCGGGTGCAACGAGTGCTTTTAACAATGCCTTCAACAAGAAAGTGGTATTCGATCGCCAAATTGCAGGCGACCAAACCATTACCACCTCTACAGGAGTATTGGGCGAACGTTTCTACGACCTTGAAGTTTCGCCATTTGGTGGCAACGTAACACTCGGCGCCTCTACTGCGCTTGAGGTATTCAATAACTTAAACTTCGTAAGCGGAAAACTCAACCTGTCGGGCAACGCTCTTGCTGTGGGAACAGCATCTGCAAATGGATCGATTACCAATGGAAATGCGTCGGCCTACATCATTACTGCCGGTGGGACTGTGAAGCAGTTTACCAATACCAACACGGCTTTTGCATATCCTGTTGGGGATGTTACGAGCTATTCACCCATGTTGGTAACTTTAGATAATGGGGCTCAGGCAGGTGCTTCCATTACCGTTTCGGTAACCCCGGTGGCACATCCAAATGCCATTGGTACAAATGCCGCTACCGAATATATTAAACGATTCTGGAGCGTTATTCCTAATGGTTTAACGGTTAATCCGATTTATGATGTTGAATACCGCTATGCGGATGTTGACATTCAGGGATCAGAAGCCATTTTACGTCCGGTTAAGTATAGCACGGCTACAGCTACGCCGGGTTGGATTGGATCTCCCGGTTCGGGCGCCAATGCCATCGATGGAACCACAGCAAATTTCGATTCTGGACTCAACCGATTCACTTGGGAAAACTTAACCACGTTTTCTGATTTTAGTGCCGCTGGCAATGGGGCTCCGCTTCCTATCGAACTACTTAGTTTCGATGCGCAGCCAGTTGGAAATACGGTACTTGTTAATTGGACTACCGCTTCTGAAATCAACAACGATTACTTCACTATTGAGCGCTCGAGCGATGCTTTAAGCTATACTGTTATTGGAACTGTTGACGGAGCTGGAAACTCCAACAGCAGCCGTAGCTACCAGTTTACAGATTCACAACCATTGCAAGGCATATCATACTACCGTTTGCGTCAAACCGATTTTAATGGTACCACCGAAGTGTTTGATCCGGCAGTGGTGAACTTCAATGCAAGCACCTCTCAAGGCGTGAGCATGTTCCCGAATCCAGCGGTTGATTATGCGCACGTAATGCTGCAATCTGAAGCCAGTGGCAATGGAACCATTCGCATTACCGATTTAAGCGGACGTGTGGTGTTTGAGCAAAATGTGAGCATGAAAACAGGCGTGCAGCCATTTACACTCGAAACCCGAAGCCTATCTATGGGCACCTATCTGGTAAGTGTTTCTATGGCCGACGGCAGAATCTATACGCTTCCTTTGGTGAAGAATTAATACAAAAAGCCCCGAGATTTACGGGGCTTTTTTGTATCCTAACACCATAAAACCGAAATTTATCTATATATTTTTCGATTTAAATCTTATTTTATCTATATATTTTTCGGTTTTAATCTAAATTTATCTATATATTTTTCGGTTTCAATAAAAGTAATGCTATCTTTGACCCATGATTGTCAGAGAGATAATAGCCATAATGGCCAGCTTACCAAAGAGAGGGAAAGCCATTATCTTAACCGGTCCACGACAGGTTGGAAAAACTACCGTACTTAAGACTCAATTTGACCAGAATGCCAATGTGCTTTGGCTCGACGGCGACGATGCTACCATCCGACAGCGCTTGGCTAATGCAGGCACTTCATTTTTGAAATCGCTGGTTGCCAACCACCCCATTGTAGTGATTGATGAAGCCCAGCGCATTCAGGATATAGGGTTAATCGGCAAACAACTGATTGACCAAATTCCGAGCATCGAATTGTACATTACCGGTTCATCGGCACTTGAAATTTCGGGCATGACCAGCGAATCCATGACCGGGAGAAAATGGTCGCTTCAACTATATCCACTCAGTTTTCGGGAAATGGTAAGCCATCACGGACTTATTGATGAAATGTCGCTTGTACGAAAACGCCTAATATTTGGGTATTATCCAGAAATTGTTGTAGAGAGTGGATATGAAGAACGCAGGCTTAAAGAACTCAGCGAAAGCTACCTATACAAGGACATCTATTCCATTGAGAAAATTCAGAAGTCAGATAAATTTGAGCGTCTTCTAAAACTCTTGGCATATCAGATCGGACAACAGGTTTCATACAACGAGCTTGCGGTTTCGGCGGGACTCGATGTTTCTACGGTTGAGCGGTACATCGACATGCTGGAAAAGGCCTTTGTGGTGTTTCGGGTGCCCAGTTTTCAGCGAAATAAACGAAACGAGCTTAAAAAATCGCGCAAAATCTATTTTACCGATAACGGAATCAGAAACGCAGTAATTGAGCAGTGGGCAACGGTCGAAATGCGGTCTGATGCCGGCGCACTCTGGGAAAACTGGATTATGAGCGAACGTCGAAAACTCATCAACAATGAACAGGCGAAAATCGACATGTATTTCTGGCGTACCATTGCGCAACAAGAAGTTGACCTAATAGAAGTTTCTTCGAACACACTTCATGCCGTTGAAATTAAATGGAATACACATAAAAATTTTCGCGTAAGCGCTGCCTTTACCAATGCGTATCCTGAGGCCAAAACGCAATGTATTACTCCCAATAACTACGAATCGTTTTTATTGGAACTTTAATAAAGGCAGGTAATTAAAATTTAGATTTAATGGCATTGGTGAACGATAAAAATATTTCAGACAACAACCGACATGTAGTATTTATTGGACTGGTATGGCCCGAACCACGATCATCGGCGGCAGGCCAGCGCATGAACGAGCTATTGCGATTGTTTGCAGCCAATGGTTTTTTAATTACGTTTTGTTCGGCCGCACAAGCAACCGAGTATAGCGAATTGCCTCAGGAAATTGAGATAAATCGGGCAGAAATTAAACTCAACGACACCTCGTTTGATGCATGGATTGCCAAACAAAACCCCAACATAGTTGTATTCGACCGATTTATTACAGAGGAGCAATTTGGATGGCGAGTGGCACGATATACACCCGATGCCCTTCGTATTTTAGACACCGAAGACCTGCATTTTTTGAGGGAGGCACGCCGCATTTCGCTTTCATCGCATCCAACAAAAAATGATGATGCGTTACTCAATCCCATAACCTTGCGCGAACTCGCTGCGATTTACCGCTGCGATTTAAGCATTGTAATTTCGGAGGCTGAGCGTGATATTCTGCTTACGCATTTTCAAATTCCTGCGCAACTGATTTACACGCTTGGTTTTTTACGAAACTCCATTTCAACCCATAATACCGATCAACCTTCATACGCACAGCGCAATGGATTTGTTTTTATTGGCAACTTTATGCACGCACCAAATAAAGATGCCGTTTATTGGATTAAAGAAAAAATATGGCCGCTTATTCGTAAAAAACTGAACACTGCAGAAATCTTCGTTTATGGGGCCTATATGAAAAACAGCGATCTATTACTAAATCGGCCAAATGAAGGGTTTAACGTAATGGGAAGAGCCGATGACGCCGTTGAAACACTTTCACAAGCTCGGGTTTTATTGGCGCCATTGCGATTTGGCGCAGGTTTGAAGGGAAAATGCATAGATGCCATGCAGGCCGGCACCCCATCCATTACCTCAACTATTGGAGCTGAGGGCCTCATTGAATCGGGCGCCCAATGGTGCGGTTTTGTTGTAGATGAACCCGAAGCTATTGCATCTTATGCCATCCAGCTCTACGAAAGCGAAGTACTCTGGCTAGAAAAACAGCGCCGAGGTTTTGAGCTATTTAATAACTTATTCTCTTCAAAACAGTCTGCTGTAGACTTTATTGCTCATGTCAACCATTTAATAGTCACGCTCAGCAACCACCGAAAACAAAATTTAATCGGCACCATGCTGCAGCATCACAGCATGCAAAGCACCTATTACATGGCCAAATGGATTGAAGAAAAAAACAAATCCACCGTGCCTCGCTAAATCAGCGAAACGTCAAAATATTTTATACCGCTAATTTTTAAGATACTTAGCAAAAAACACTTCCATTTGCTGATAAAGCTCCATGCGGTTTTCTTCATTGGCAAAGCCATGCCCCTCATTATCTTTAACTAAATACGGAACGTCAATCCCTTTCTTTTTAAGCGCCTCAACAATTTGGTCCGACTCGGCTTTGGCCACGCGTGGATCGTTGGCTCCCTGTACTATAAATAGCGGACATTTAATTTTATCGACATGAAATACTGGCGATGCCGAGGTCATCAGGTCTTTGTCTTTTTCAGGATCACCCACCATTTCATACATCATTTCGAGGTAGGGTTTCCAATACGGTGGGATGGTGTTCATAAACGTAAAAAGATTCGAAACTCCCACATAATCAACTGCACAAGCATATAAATCGGGCGTAAATGCAGCCCCTGCCAGGGTAGCATATCCGCCATATGATGCACCATAAATAGCCACACGTTTTGGATCGGCAATGCCTTGTTTTATCAACCAGTTTACACCATCAGTAATATCGTCCTGCATGGTTTTGCCCCATTGCTTGAAGGACGCTTCCCAGAACTTACGACCATATCCAACAGAACCACGGAAATTCATTTGTAATACAGCATACCCGCGATTGGCCAGAAACTGTACTTCGGGATTAAAGCCCCAGCTGTCGCGCGCCCAGGGCCCGCCGTGTGGATTTACAATTACAGGCAGATTTTTGGGGTCAACTCCCTTTGGAAGCGTGAGATAGCCGTTAATAGTAAGTCCGTCGCGTGAGGTATAACTGATGGGTCGCATTTCAGAAAGCTGCTCCTCCTTAAGCCAGGGGGCCACTTCGGCTAATTTGGTAAATGCGTCGCTCTTTTGATCGTAAAACCAGTAAGCACCATAACTGCGATCGCTGCCCACATAAACGAGCATTTTGTCTTCGGCTTTGTTTTGCCCCGCCAGTGACACTTCATAGCCGGGGAAACGGCTGTCGAATTTCTTTTGTAAGGCTTCGCGCTCTTTGTCGAGAAAATGATAATGGCTTTTATCGGTTTCGTAGGCAACGGCTGTAATCACCTTGCGCTTTTTGCTGCGCAAAAGCGAGGACACGTCCACTTGAGGGTGCTCGTAGATGAGTCGCAATTCTTTGTCATTTTCGGGATCATACGCAATAATTGCAGTTTTGTCGCGGCCTACATTCGAAGCAACATAAATTGTTTTATCGTCAAAATCAAAAAATAAAGGCGAAAATGTTTCTTTGAAATTTGTTGTTTTCAAAACTCTAAAAGCATCGCCTTCATTAGTTCTGTATAGCACACTCGTGTTAATTCCATCGGTGGATGTAGCGATACGTATGCGCCCCTGATTATCGGTTTGCCAGCCGGTAATGTTGCCCGGATTTTCGCCCACCAATTTCATCTCGCCGCTTACAATGTTGATGCGGTAGGCATCATAAATTTCGGGATTGCGCATGTTTAAACCCACGATCATCTCTGTTTCATTGTCTGGCAAATCATCAATAATTTCGGCACGAACCGCATCGCCGGGAGTGAGCTCCTTAGCATTTATACCGTTGGCATCAACGGCAAACAAATGGAAATTTTCATTCCCCCCTTTATCCTGTAAATAGATAAGTCGATTGTTGTTTTTCCAGGCAAAACCTGCAATATTACGCTCCTCGGCAAAAGTAACCTGCACGGTTTCGGTCTTGCCTATTTCCTGAACATACACATTCATGCGGCTCTTCCAGGGCTGCATAAAGGCCAATCGCTTTCCATCGGGCGATATGCGGAACGAAGCTTTTTCGGGATTTCTAAAAAAATCATTTAATGGGATAATGGGAGATTTTTGGGCAGATAAACTCATGTGTGTGCCAAATAAAAGGGTTAATAATAGCATGCGGTGTATCAACATAGGTGTTGCGTTTTGATTGATTTATTTGATTTAAGCATTTTCAAATTCCTGATCATCTTCAAGGTAATCTACTTCAAGACCCTCGAGACCAAGAAAAATTACCAAAGCATCGGCACCATTAAATTTTAGTCCGAGTGAATCGCTCATCACATTTTCGTCCATTTTTATAACACTGGGCGTAATTTCTTTGCCTATGGTTTCTTTCCATATTTTGTATCCCGATGCATTGCGCGCTTCGATACTCACCTTGCCTCCAAATTCTTCTTCGAGGCGCAAACGTTCCTGCTCAAAGTCGGGGGCGACTATTTTTATACCGTCGCTGTCGAGTCCGCCCGTAAAGGTAATCGTATTTCCACTCTCAAAATCGAGGCTTATCCAGTCGAGAACTTCAAACACCTCTGAGCTGGCTTTATTCACCCAATAATGATAGGTTACATTCTTGATCTTTTCATTTACCAAGGCGGCGATGGCATAAATCTCGCCCGCCGAAAAATAAGATGCTTCCGATTGTTCTTCCATGTATTAATATTTAACCGGCGATTGGGTATTGAAAAATATAAACGAATAAACATCGGCCGTTGCCTGAATGGTTTTACTAAGGGCCACGCCTGCGCCATGTCCAGCATCAGTCTCAATACGTATCATCACCGGGTTGGTGCCTTTATGGCGGTGCTGCAGTTCTGAAATAAATTTAAATGAATGTGCCGGCACTACACGGTCGTCGTGGTCGGCCGTCATTACCAAAGTTGCCGGATAAGCTATTTCTCGGATGTTGTGCAGCGGCGAATATTTAATCAACCATTTGAAATCTTCGGCTTTTTCGGAGGTGCCGTATTCATCTACCCAGCCCCAACCTACAGTAAATTTCTGGAAGCGCAGCATGTCTAAAACACCAACCTGGGGAATGGCCACTTTAAATAAATCGGGACGTTGCGTCATGCAAGCCCCTACGAGCAGTCCGCCATTTGAGCCGCCCTGTATGGCTAATTTATCTTTTGAAGTGTAGCCGTTTGCTTGAAGCCATTCAGCACAAGCAATAAAGTCGTCGAACACGTTTTGCTTGTTACCGAACATACCGGCTTTATGCCATTCTTCGCCGTATTCGCCACCCCCTCGCAAGTTAGCCTGTACAAAAACACCATCGTTTTCCATGAATGCAATGCGCGATGGCGAAAAGCCCGGTTCGAGACTGATGTTAAATCCGCCGTAAGCGTAAAGCAGGGTAGGACGCTGCCCATCGAGCTTAAGGCCTTTGCGGTGAACAATAAACATGGGCACTTTTGCCTTTCCATCTTTTGAAGGAACAAACACTTGCTTTACCTCGTAATCGGCGGGTTCAAATTTTAGCTCGGTTTTTCGAAAAAGATCCGATGCGCCACTTGCGAGGTTATAACGGAAAATCGTGGGAGGATAATTGAATGAAGTAAACGTGTAAAACACTTCTTTATCGTCGCGTTCGCCATCGAAACCACTAGCAGAACCTACACCGGGCAGGAGAATTTCGCCTTTCGAAATGCCATTGCGGGTATATTGAATGATGCGTGTAGTTACATCTTTAAGGTAATGTGCAAACAACACATCACCGGCTTTGGTAACGGCTTTAAGTAATTCGGGCTGTTCAGCAATGATGGTCTTCCAATTTTCCTTGCCTGGATTAGCCGGATCAATGGAAACCAATTTATAATTTGGGGCATCGACATTAGTAATTACCAGCAAGCGATCGCCCTCCTGATCTACTACGCCGCTGCTGAAATCAAAGCCAGAAATGAGCGGATTAAATTTTGTGTCGCCTTTAGCCAGATCCATTACATGCAATTCGTTGCCGTCGGTACCTTCAGACACCGAAAGGACAAGAAAGCGTTCTTTTTGACCTAATTCGGCACTATGATAACGCAGGGGATGCTGGCGATCTTCAAAAATGAGTTTATCATCGGTCTGTGGTGTACCCAACTTGTGAAACCAGATGGCATGAAACTGATTTTGCCCCGAAAGTTCGGTTCCCTTTCCCGGCTCGGGATAGCGCGAATAATAGAATCCATCGCCGCGGAATGCCGCTCCAGAGAATTTTACGAATTTAATTATATCGGGCAAATCTTTACCCGTGGCCACCTCCTTAATGCGCAGTTCAGACCAATCGCTGCCGGCAGAACTTACGCTATAAACGATATATTTATCGTCGTGCGAAGTGCCCGTCAAACTAACGCTTACGGTACCTTTTTCCGACATTTTGTTCGGATCGAGAAACACCTCGGGTTCCCCGTTCATTCCCTTTTGCTTGTAATAAACGCTTTGATTTTGGAGTCCGTCGTTTTTGCTGTAGAAGTAATATTCGCCCACACGAAACGGTGCCGAAAAGCGCGGATAATTGAGCAATTCGGTAATACGATCGCGAAACTTGTTTCGGTAGGGGATTTTATCGAGGTAGTCGAACGATACTTTGTTTTGTTCCTTAACCCAAGCGCCGGTTTCGGCCGAAGTATCATTTTCGAGCCAGCGATAGGGATCTTCGATGGTAGTACCGTGGTAGGTGTCACGCACCGAATTGTCGCGACGGGTTTTAGGGTAGTTCGATTGTTGTGCCTGCATGGCGATGCTGCTAAACAGGAAGCAAAGGCTAAGCTTACCGATGTTCATAATTAGAAAATTAGGGACGAAAGGTAATGAAAATG
>JBKCHQ010000083.1:0-7617 GCA_046302715.1 Bacteroidia bacterium
CGGCATTACGGTCATAAATCATCCCATTGCCGTTGTACATCCAGTCGGCACGCAAAACACTGTCAACGTAGGCATTCCTTGCCATATCTGCCAAATTCTCCTTCTTCACAAAATAACGGTAATTCAAATCGTATTGCCGTAACACCGATTCTTCTACCTCAATGGGATTCATACCGGCCAGCGCATTTTGCACGCGGTACATTTCAATTTGGTATTCGAACCACGATTTAGCGGTAGTGCCATACACCACCACTCCGGCCACCTGATGTTTGGCCGAGAGCGCCGGCGCAATAATGCCGCCCATCGAGTGGCCTACGATTATAATTTTGGAGGTGTCGACATAAGGCAGCGCTTTAATTTTTCGAAGCCCAACCTCAAAATTCTCCACTTCATCCTTCAAATCGCAGGAGTTGCAAGGCGGCGTATTTTTACTGTCGCCCAGTCCGCTTTTTTCGATGCGCAGCGTAACGTATCCTGCATCCACATAAGCATCCACAATGCGTTTGTAGGGATGATTGCTGGAGAGCTCATCAATGCTGCTGCAGGTATACCCCGGAATAAACAACATGGCAGGCAGTTTACCTTCCTTATAGGGTTTATTAATGATTACGCGCAATTGTCCGCCTCTGTAGGGTGCCTCATCGTAAATAACCTCGGCATTATCGTCGCTTTCGTAAGGCCTTGCCACCGCTTTGGCTTTGAGGCTTACCGTTTTCTTCCCACGTAAAACAGTAAGCTTCACCTCCTGCTTGGGTTCGTACTTGAGGAACTCGGCAATAAATTCATCGGTAGATTTAAAGGTTTTGTCTCCGATTTTGAGTATGATGTCGTCTTTTTTCAATTTCAAGGCCACACTGGTGCCGCGCGCTACCTCACTAACCTTGCATCCCGAGGCTGCAGCCGAATCTATATAGCTAATGCGGGCGCCAAACAAGGCTTTTCGGGGGAGTTGTGCTGTAAGTTGGAGGCTAAACAGTGTCGCTGTTAAAAGGATAAGAAATCGCATCATGGTTTTTTAACAAATAAAATCACGCAAGGCAAGAGCTACTTGTCAAAAATTGCTTTTTATTCTCGAAGACGAAGGCGGCCCATTTCCGCTAACATAGCCTATCACTTTTCCTCCCAAAAAAGCTTCGGATTATTGGTTTTGTAGGTAATCCAGGTGCCTTTACTTTTTTCGCTTTTTTCTTCCGCTTTGTCAGGAGTTTGTTCAAAATAATCCATCGGAAGAAGCCTGATGTACGTATAGGTTTTTCCATCAGAACTGGTTTCCATATCATATTCGCTGGTCGATGGACATTCCAAGATATAAAGGTTTTTAGCCATATAATTTTCGAGATAATCTTCTCTGGTTTGCGTGTTTCGATTGTTCCAATTTGCATCGGGGTTAAGAATGAGTGTTTTGTTATTTATCAAACGCTCGCGAACTTCTTCTATGCTCAACAATTCGCCTTTTTCATTCATTACGTATGCATCGTTGGTAGGATCAATCCACAACCATTTTTTAAGCGACTCGGAATAAACAGCATTAATTACATGGCAATCTTGGTCAATTTTCAGACTATCTTTAGGCAAACACGTTACAATTCGCGATTTCATGCCCATCGCCAAATAACATTCATTCAACACGATTGCAAGTCCTCTGCAATTTAATCCTCTACTTTCCTTTTTACATACCTCCAACATACTGAGTGCATTTCGAACCTCCGGAATTCCATTCATGCCATCATGGGGAACCAAATCATGAATCCAACGCATCAGGTTTATAATTTTCAGTACATCCGTTCCCTGTCCGGCAATGCTATCGAGATTAAATCCTTTACGCAATGCTACCAAATTGGGATGTTCGCTCTGTTGATACCTGAATTGGGGGATTGGTCTATTGTCAGAAAGATTGTATTGGTCAGCCCTTTTTAGAATACTAAGATAATCTCCTGTTTGCTTTAGCTTTTTATTGAGTTCAACAAATTCTTTTTCGTTTCTAATATTGTCTAAGTCAGAATCATTCTGCACGTGTCTATAATCATTATAACCGGCATCAATAGCTTTTTTCAAATAAGTTAACGCTGATGTCTTATTGTTTATAAGCGAATAAATACACGTTAAATTATAGTAAATGTTAGCAAGCAAATAGGTGTGTTGCTTCTTTTCATCCGCAGGCAATTTTTCATAAATTATTAGATATTCAGCGAGTAAGGTATTGAATGTCTTCACATCTCTATTTTCATATGAAATATTAAAGCCATCTGCTTTTTGTTTCATAAAGGCCTCCATCTGTTGAGATGGTGTAGTTTGAGCGAATAGCAGTTGCGAACTAAAAAATAATGCGATTAAAAAGGTTAATTGAATTTTCATTTTGTGAAGTGTTTAAAATTGATGCATCGATGTTTGGTTGGATGTAAGTGCCTCAACTTCAAAAAAAGTTACAGGAGGATAAATTTTTATTTTAAACTTAATAGTGCTTAATGCTTAAAGTCTTGGCGCAGAGGCCACAAAAAACGTATCTGTTATCTAACCTTACAGCCTGTCGTAAACGGCTCTGGGCAGTAATTTTAAGAGCGCGGCAATTAAACGCCATCTTTTCGTAACGTAAACTACCTTCTTTTTCGCAACAATCGATTTATACATCTGACCTACGGCTTTTTCCAAGGGCATTACCCAAAATAATCCTTCACCCTTTGCCATTTTTGTATCAACAAGGCCAGGACGAATATCGGTTATAAAAATGGGCAATTTCTGTTTTGCCGCTTTCTGCCTTAAACCCTCTGTGTAATTTATTTGGTAGGCTTTTGTAGCATTGTAAGCCGGTGCATGGCGGCTGCCACGAATACCACCCACTGAACTTATTACAACCAGATGCCCCGCTTTCTGCTTTTCAAAAAAAGTATATGCCCAATCAGCAATACACGTAAAACCAATGATATTGGTAGCGATGGTTTGTTTTTCGATTTCAAAATCTAACGTTTCGTTTATCTCACCAATTCCTGATGAGATTACCAATAAATCTAAACCGCCTAATTCAACGGTCAATGCTTCCAAGTGTTGAAGGGTTGTGGCAGTATCGGTTACATCCAAAACTTTTAGCTTAAATACATCAGGATGTTCATCGTTCAATTCGAGCAGCAATTCCTTTCTACGTCCCGTTATACCAACGTTATAGTTATTCGCCGCAAATGTTTTAGCAAGTCCTTTACCTATTCCCGACGTAGATCCAATAACAATGGCCTTTTTCATTGGTCAAAACATGCTATGTTTTTTAATAGATCCCGGAGTTTGTCCAAATTGCTGCTTAAATGCTTTTGAAAAGCTTGGAACATCCGGAAATCCATAGCGAATTGCCGTAAAAAAGATTTCATTTCCACGCAAGAGATCCAATTTGGCCAACTCAAGTCGTTTGCGTTTTTGATATTGATAGGGCGAAATTCCAAAAGCAGATTTAAATACCCGAATGAAGTGATATTTTGAAATGCCTGTTTGAAGCGCCATTTTTTCCAAGGAGATGTTTTCATTTATTTGCTCGTCGATAAATGTTTTTGCAAGAAGAACGGCTCTAAAAACTTCTTCATTCGTTACGTTCTTTTTAAAATCGAGCTTAGACAAATGGTCAAACACAAAGCGCTGGTCGGTAATGATGGATTCGGCCAGGCTGTAAAACAATTCGTTTTGCTGAAAATCGTTGGCAAATGTCCCCCTCTTAATTTTTTGATTTATTTCGTGAAGCGAGTAGCCCAAACTGGTGTTTTTCACGTTGTAGCGGTTCACAAAAAACTGGTCCGACAGCAGAAACTCTTTCAGTTCAGCACCATTCACGTCATGAAATTCGGCCACCTCCGAAATAATTTCAGACGAAATACCGATGCAAAGGCCCTGAACCGCCTCGTTGCTGTTAATCTGCACGAGCGATTTTGTAAACTCATTTCCAATAATGTATTCGCCAACCTTAACTGTATACTTTTTGTTGTTGGCAAAATAAATTTCCTCGCCCGAAGCCACGTATTTAACCCCCAGGCCCGTAAACGGACAATCGCTCTCCAGCTTGTTGAAGCGCGAAAACCGAATGGCATTTTTATCGGCGTCGGTGTAGAGGGTTTGGTTCATGCAAGCTAGTCTCCGATGTTCATTTATAGAGCGTAAATATATTCAATTGCATTGCTGCACAACCATAACGCACCTAAAACGCACCATAGACAAACGTATTTTTATTTTTGGGGCGCCAAATTCGGGCTTTACGGTACAAGTCCTCGTGCCGCATCGTTTCGCGAAAAGCTCCACGCTCGGCACTGCGGGCTTTCCCCTGCAATCCCGGGCGCTGCTTATTGGTTCGAAATAGTCTTTTGCCTATTTCGCCAGTACCATTGTGCCTGTTTTGCTTAGCACCCTTCCATCTAATTGCTTCAGATACACATTGTACGCATACACCCCTGTTGCTGCTTCCACGCCCTTAAATGTACCATCCCAACACTGGGTGATGTCTTCTGTTAAGAAAACCTGTTCGCCCCAGCGGTTGTGGATGACCAACTTAAACTGCGCCACACAATCGCTAAACACGCAGAATGCTTCGTTGGTTTGAGGACCTTTGCCGTTGGGCGAGAAAATGCTCGGAATGAAAACTTCCTTGCAGTCATAATCAACGGTTATTTTTACTTCTGCTGTTCCTACGCAGCCATACTCATCGTTGCCGGTTACAATATAGCTTGTTGTACTTGTAGGTGAAGCAAGCACTAATTGACAATCGGAGCAATTAAGCGAACCTGCGTTTGTCCACGAATACGTGGAGGCTCCTGATGCCTCTAACTGAATGCTATCGCCCAGTAGTATCGTTGCCGACGCTGGCGTTACACTTATCAACAGGCTTCCTGTATTTACTACTGTGTATGAGCCCAAAGCTGTGCAGCCTGCCGAGTCTGTAACGGTTAAGCCATAGGTGCCGGCTAACAAATCGTTAATCGTAGCAGAATTGTCGCCATCGGGTGTCCACGAATACGTGTACGGCCCTGTTCCCCCAACAACCACCGTAGATATGGACCCGAACGTTGAATCGCAGATTAAATTGGTAATCGTTTCATCAATAATAAGCTGCGATGGTTCGGTAATGGCGGCGCTAAGCGTCGAACTAAGGCCGAGCGCATCAGTTACCGTTAGCGTGTAAGTGCCCGGAGCCAGGCCCGATGCCGTTTCGCTGCTGCTCACCGCAGGTGTCCACGAATACGTGTAGGGGGCAGAACCACCAACTACATTAAAAGTAATAGAACCATCATTCAGGCCAAAACAGCTAACATCTTCTTGTTGCTCAATTGATAGCGATAGCGAACCATCACTTAGCTTAAGCACAAAAATTTCATTTTCGCCGGCAGAACTCAACTCAAATACATCGGCACCCGGATTAAAATCGGCTGTTCCGCGAAAAAAACCATTCACATAAATATTTCCGCCATTATCTCTGAAAATACCCATTGGGGTATCGTATTCAGCACCGCCCATTTTAGCAGCCCATATATAATTTCCTGCCGGATCTAATTTGGATACGAAAATGTCAAAGTTAGCGGCGGTAAGTATTGAAGTGCCGGGCCCGGGATCAAAATCGGCCGTGCCGCTAAAACAACCCGTAAAAAAAATATTACCAGCTACATCAACTTCGAGGCAAAGGCCCGTTTCAACCCCATTGGGAGACCCGAATTGTTTTGCCCAAACAAAATTACCGTCAGCATCTAGTTTAAGAACGAACACATCGGTTGTATATAAATTCGTATTGGACGTTGTGAGTTCAAACACCCCTGCTCCGGGGTCAAAATCGACGGTTCCTCCACCATCAAAACGACCGGTAATTATAATATTGCCGAAGCTATCCAAAACTAAATCATGCGCCAGATCGTTTCCTACACCGCCAATTTGTTTAGCCCATAAAAAATTGCCTGAACTATTGAGTTTTAAAATAAAGAAATTGAAAGCCACACAATACAGGTTAAATGAGCCCGCACCTGGATCAAAATCTACTTCCCCGCCAAAATAGCCACTTAGGTAAACATTCCCACTCTCATCAATGTCCAAAGCCGTACCTAGCCCGAAACCATCATCGAATCCGGGGCCATCAATAGATACCATGCGTTTCGCCCAAACGAAATTACCATCGGTGTCGAGTTTTGAAACAAATATTTCTGCACACGTTGGGCAGGCGCATATAAGGTTAGATATGCCTGCGCCGGGGTCAAAATCAACAACTCCCGCATACTGTCCGGTCGTGTAAATATTCCCCACATCATCAATTTCCAACGACAATGCATAGCTGTTTGCATTACCTCTAAATTGTTTGGCCCACACAAAGTTACCTGCAGCATCAAGCTTGGTTATAAAAACATCGTTTGCATGCACACTCGACACCAACAAGGTATTTAAATTGAATATTCCGGCGCCCGGATCAAAGTCGACGGTTCCACTAAAATATCCAGTTATTAACACATTGCCGGCCGAATCCACTGCTATGTCGCCTTCGGCCGCCAAATCGTCATTTGCGCCTCCAAATTGCTTAGCCCATAGTAAATTGCCCGCGTTGTCGAACTTTGTTACAAACACATCCGAACCGCCCTCCGAGCTTAACAAAGAGGAGCCCGGCCCCGGGTCAAAATCGGCCGTGCCACTAAAAACGCCTGCGGTATATACATTTCCCTGCGAATCTAGGCCAATGGAGTTGGCATTATCTACCAATGGACCGCCCATTTTTTTAGCCCACTCCAGATTTTGCGCCCTCGAATAGCCCGAAATCAGCACGATTATCGACATGAGCAACAGATGAAGATTTTTCAATTTGTTCTCGTTCTCGCGCACTGACTTCGAAAAATTCCATCCCAGCAATAAAAAATGCATGACCAACCGATTTTCTGTAGGATAAATTCTTGTTTTAATTTTCAATAAAATTGACGACCGAAGCTTAATTTACCTCACCAGCGTAATTGCCCCTGTTTTATTAATTTCCGTGCCATCGAGCTGGCGCAAATATACGTTATAAGCATACACACCCGTTTGTGCTGCTATACCTTTGAATTTCCCATCCCAGCATTGATTTATATCCTCAGATTCAAACACTTTTTCGCCCCAGCGGTTGTGGATTACCAGCTTAAACTGCTCCACACAATCGCTAAGAATGCAGTACATTTCATTTGCCTGCGGACCTTTGTCATTAGGCGAAAATATAGTGGGAATAAATACTTCATTGCAAATTATATCCACTTCAATGCGTACCGTATCGATTTTTGAACACCCCTGCGCATCGGTGCCGGTTACTGTGTAGATGGTGGTTTGCAGTGGAGCGGCCAAAGGCGAGGCGCAGTTTGTACAGCTCAATCCTTCGGCAGGAGACCACACATAGCTTGATGCTCCAATTGCACTTAATTGCACCGTATCGCCTAATGCAATGGATACTGATTCGGGCAATGCCTCAAGGGCAACAGGTGGATTTACGGTAAGGTTTAACGTAATTAGACTGTCACAACCGGCAGCTGTGGAGAGGGTATCGGTATATACGCCCGATTGGGTATAAACTGTTCCCCAAGGAGAAGTGTAGCTTTCGCAAGCGGTTTCGGTAAGTGAGCTGCTTGAGGTAACACAAATGTCGCAGGGTAA
>JBKCHQ010000084.1:0-2748 GCA_046302715.1 Bacteroidia bacterium
CGGTCGATTTTATTTTTCGCTACATCGACCTGCTGGCCATGAACAAGATGAACGTTTTCCATTGGCATCTTACCGACGATCAGGGCTGGCGAATCGAAATCAAGAAATTTCCAAAACTCACCGAAATCGGCGCATTCCGCAATGGAAGCATGATTGGCCACTACAACGAAAACCGTTACGACTCGCTGCGTTATGGCGGCTTCTACACGCAGGACGAAATTCGTCAGGTGGTGCAATACGCCGCACAACGCCACATTACCGTTGTGCCCGAAATCGAAATGCCCGGTCACGCCATGGCAGCATTGTCTGCATATCCGCAATATTCCTGCACGGGCGGCCCATTTGAAGTGGCGAAGAAATGGGGCGTGTTCGACGATGTATTTTGTCCAACCGACGAAACCTTTGCCTTTCTCGAGCAGGTATTGGATGAGGTATGCGATTTATTTCCCGGCCAATACATCCACATTGGCGGCGACGAATGCCCCAAAACACGCTGGGAACAATGCAAGCGGTGCCAGCAACGCATGAAGAGCGAAAGATTGAAAGATGGCCACGAACTGCAGAGTTATTTTATTCGCCGCATCGAAAAATACCTCAACGGAAAAGGACGGCAAATCATTGGCTGGGACGAAATTCTCGAAGGGGGCTTGGCGCCCAACGCGGCAGTGATGAGCTGGCGCGGAACCGAAGGCGGAATTGCTGCGGCGAATCTCAAACATCCGGTGGTGATGACCCCTGGCACGCATTGTTATTTCGACCATTATCAAGCCGATCCGCGGCAAGAAAACGTGGCCATCGGAGGGTATACCACGCTCGAAAAGGTGCTCAGTTACAATCCGGTTCCGGAAGAACTCAAAGGCAAACCCGAGGCACATTTTATATTGGGGGCACAGGGAAATGTGTGGACCGAATACATGTATACCTCCCGCGATGTTGAACGCATGGCTCTGCCCCGCATGAGCGCATTGGCCGAAGTGCTGTGGAGCGGACCATCGAAATCGGACTACTCGGATTTTCTGAATCGACTTTCGTCACTGCGTTACACTTGGGAGCGTAACGAAATAAATTACTCTCGCAGTTTTATGCGCCCCGAATTGTTACCCGAAAAAAAAGATAACAAGGCCGGTTTTATAGTGAAGAGTCAACAAAAATGTTCCTATTCGTGGAACTCCAAGAGCGCCGAAATGGTGAACGAAGGCTTTATTGCTATTCCTACCGATTTAAAAGGAGAGCAAGTTCTGCAAGTGTGGCCAGATGCAGGAAACAATTCCTATTCGCTCACCCGCTATAAAGTTTCGGCACACAAGGCGCTGGCAAAAGAAATTAAACTAAATCCTGAACCATCGGAACATTACCCCGGCAAAGGCGCATATACCCTTTGCGATGGTGTTGAAGCCGTTTTACCGCGCATAAACCGTGAATGGTTGGGCTGGAGTGGAAAAGACGTCGAACTCACGCTCGATTTGAACGAAGCAACATCATTCGAACGCATCGAAATAAATAGCCTGCACGATCCCAATAACTGGATTTATCGTCCAAAAGAAATAACGATTTCCGTATCAGACGATGGGAAGAGCTGGCGCAGCTGGAAACCAACCCGCAAGGACGAAAGCAATGCCCGAAAATTCATCTACCAGAATGATACTGCCGAAAACTGCCGCTTTGTTAAAATCAAACTAAAACACGCCGGAATCATACCTGCCGGAGCTTCGGGCGAAGGCAAAGCGGCCTGGTTATTTTTAGACGAAATACTGGTGTACTAATGAGCATCCCACGTAGAACCTTCATTAAACAAAGCGCATTAGGCCTAAGCGCAATTCCATTGGCCTCAAGCTTTTCGAGCGACATAACTTCGGGTACAATGCCCATCGTACTTTCTACCTGGGATTTTGGGCTTAAAGCCAACGAAGAAGCCTGGAAGGTGCTTGCTGCTGGCGGTCGCGCACTCGATGCCGTGGAACAGGGCGTTAAACTCGTTGAAGCCGATCCGAGCGAACGCAGTGTGGGGTATGGCGGCCGGCCCGATCGCGATGGACGTGTTACGCTCGACGCGTGCATTATGGACGAAAACCTCAACATTGGTTCGGTGGCTTGTCTCGAGCACATTATGCATCCCATTTCGGTGGCACGTGCCGTGATGGAAAAAACGCCACACGTTATGCTGGTAGGCGATGGTGCATTGCAATTTGCCGAAGCGCAGGGCTTTAAACGCACAAAATTATTAACGCCCGAATCGGAAGCCGAATGGAAAGAATGGCTAAAGAAATCAGAATACAAACCCAAAGTAAACATCGAAAACCACGACACAATTGGCATGATTGCTTTGGACAAAGATGGCCGCCTCTCGGGAGCCTGCACCACTTCGGGCATGGCCTTTAAAATGCACGGCCGTGTGGGCGATTCGCCCATTATTGGAGCGGGTTTGTACGTTGATGGCGAAATTGGTGCAGCAACCGCCACCGGACATGGCGAGGAGGTAATTCGTATTGCAGGATGTCATCTTGTAGTGGAGCTCATGCGGCAGGGAAGAATGCCCGAAGAAGCCTGCCGCGAAGCCGTTGAACGGGTGTACAAAAAGCAAAAACACCGGTTGGCGGAAATCCAGGTGGGATTTATCGCATTAAACCGTGAAGGAAAATACGGAGCCTTTTGCCTTCAGCCGGGCTTTACCTATGCAGTAAAGGATTTGGATGGCAACCGCCTTATAAAAGGAAGTTCTAAAATTTAAAAATCGAATTTTCAAGAAAA
>JBKCHQ010000085.1:0-9562 GCA_046302715.1 Bacteroidia bacterium
TTTACGGCAACGGCAAACGGAGCTACCGACTACACCTGGAATTTTGGCGACGGCAGCAGCGTGAGCGGTTTAACCAATCCGGTGCACGTTTACACCCAGCCGGGCGTTTACACCGTAACATTGATCGCTTCGAACAGCACCGGTATGGATGTTCAAACCACCGAAATTCGTGTGAGTGCAGCTACAACAGGAATTAGCCAACTTAAGGAGGAAGTATTCAGCATCTTCCCGAATCCGGCCGAAGACTTTACGTTGGTGCAATTGAACTTGCCCGAAGCAGAAAACAACCTCCGACTGGATGTGCTCGATATGAGCGGCCGTGTAGTAATGTCGCGCTCTTTCGACCAAGTAGCGCAGCAAACACAACTCGAAATCGACTTGTCGGGCATTAAGGCTGGCGTGTATCAGTTGATTGTACGTGGCGAAAAGTTCAGCACGGCAAGTCGCTTCACAAAAGCTGATTAATCGAAATAAACTTAAAACTAAAAAGCCGGTGGATGGATGTTCACCGGCTTTTTTATTTGGGGGCCGTCCGCCGTATGGATAATCAAGCTTCGAACAAGCCTTAATCACGGCGCCGCGCTTTTCGCTCATAGTGCCCTGGCTTCACCAAGGGCAGCTATCCGCTGCAATCGCTGCCGGATAAAGAAATAAAACATATCCGTTTTATTTTGCGCTAGGCCGCTTGTTTTCCTGCTATGTCAACCCAACTGATTTTCATAAATTATAAATTAGCAAAAGAAGAAAAACCTTAAAACAAAAAACACAAAGCCCCGGCGGGGCGAAATAACCCTTTCGCCTTTTGTTAGATTCATTGTTTTTTGTGCAGCTTTTTATAAAACCACAGCAGCAATACCGGCATCAGAATAAGTTCAGCCAAAAGCGCAATAAGCAAGGTTAATGAAATAAGAAACCCTACATAAAAAGTGCTTTTAAAATCGCTGGCCATAAGAGTAGCAAAGCCCGTGGCAATAACCAAAGCGGTTAAAATCATAGCTTTCCCGGTTGAAACATACGTAGTTTTTAAAGCCATCGGCAGTTTGCTTCCTTTGGCCAGTTCGAGCTTGAGCCGTGCCAGAAGATGCAGCGTGTCGTCAATGGCAATTCCAAACGCAATTGAAAAAATTATTGATATACTCACTTTCATCTCAATAGCGCACCAGCCCATGATGCCTCCGATGATGAGGAGTGGAATTAAATTAGGAACTGCAGATAGCACCATCATTCTTAACGATTTAAACATCCAGCCAATGATAAGCATCAATACCGCCACATCGAGCGATAGGCCTTCCATCATGTTTTGCGTGAGGTAGGTATTGCTCTTATCAATTAAATCGGAGCTGCCGGTAACTCGAAATGAAAGTCCACTCGGTTTATTTCGCTGAATCCATGTTGTAATTCTATGATTATCCAAAGCTATCAAGCGGCTGCCTCTTTCTCGAATACGCCCTGAAATGCGTCCCGTGCGCTTATCCTTATATACAATCTGCCTGGCCTCCTTTGTTTGTATGATCGAATACGTCTTTGCAATTAATGCTGCAAAGGCCAATGAATCGGCAGGCAGCTTAAAATACGATGCTTCGCCCCCATTGGCCGCCGCGTTTAAGGAGCGTATCAATCGAGCTGGTGAAACCACCGACGACACACCCACTGAATCATTGAGAAAGGCATCGAGCCTGTCCATAAAGCTCACGTTTTCGTAGGTTAACAATCGGCCTTGCGTACTTTCAACGTTGAGTTCAAAACTCCGAACACCCCCAAAATAACCATCAAAAAACACAAAATCTTTTTGAATAGGATCATCGGCAGCCAAATCATCAAGCACAGAATTATTAATTTCAATTTGCCGAATGCCCCAAACCGATAACAACAAAAGCACAACCGTGCATGCCATAATTTTTCGGGGATTGCGCCATACCCAAACCAAAATATGCCTCAAACCGCGATCCCATTTTTCATTAACGGTATGAATTTTAAATGTTCCAATTTGTTTAACACGAAGCAATACCCATGGCAACAACGTTACCGATAAAAAATAGGCAATAGCCACGCCTAGAGCAGTATAATTGCCAAAATCACGGATGGGCTTTATCGAAGTAGTGTTTAGGGTTAGAAAAGCTGCCATGGTGCTCAAACAGGTAAGGAACGTTGCAAATCCCACTTCTTTAAGCGCAGCATGTACGGCCGCCTCACGGGCATATCCTTCAGAAAGCTTTTCGTAAAACTGACTGGTAATGTGCAGCACATCCGACATGCCTACTACAAACAGAATACAGGGCATTATTATAATCATGATGTCGATGGCTTTTCCCATAAACGTCATACAGCCAATGGTCCATAAAATGGCCAATAACACCACTGCAATGGGCACCATTACCGCCCAAATATTTCTGAAGCTGATCCACAAAAACACAACTACCAGCAAGGCCGATAGCGACATAAAGAGCAGCAATTCGTAGCGGGTTTTGTGAATATAGGTACGCTCCGAATTTATTTTGCCACTTAAATGCACCTCCGAAAAGGTGTGCGCATCTATACACTGCTGTACGTGTTGAAGTAAGCTGTCGGCGGCCTCTTTGCTCAATTGTTCCTTATGTTTAATAACTAGGCATAAAGCTTTTCTGTCTATGGAACAAAATGCACTCCTGTAAAAATCAAAAGCGGTAAATTTTGTAGAATCTAAAGCAAAAACAGTATCGTTGTAAAGTCGAAGCAGCGGCAGCCTATCGGCTCCAAAATCAGAAATAACAGGTTGTTCCAGTGATGTAATTGAAATCACCTCCTTAACATTTCTTAGCTCCCGAATCTGCTTGCAGAGTGTATCCACCTCTAAAAGTACCTTGCGGTTAAACAAGCTATGCGAGTCGCGAATGCCCAATAACAGAAATTCGTTATCGCTACCAAAGCGATTGCGGTATTGATAGTAAAACTCCGAATCGTCGCTCTCAACTGGAAAAAACTGTTCAAAATCGTAATCGAACTGAACATTTTTTAAGGAATATGCAAACCACAACGAAACGCCCAAAATGAGGGGAACAATAACTTTAAGCGTACGATTTAACATATCGAATGCTATTTGCGCAAGGCCCAAAACACTATGGCAGCGCAACAAATTAAGTTAACCAACACGCTTACAAGGGCCCAGCCATGCGAGCCGCTCTTTACAAGTTGCACGGTTTCGTAGCTAAAAGTGGAAAATGTGCTTAATCCGCCACAGAATCCTGTAATAAGCAACAGCCTTGCCGCCTCCGAAATGCTGGATTTAACACCAAACTGAAAAATGCAAGCTAAAACAACACACGATACCACATTGGAAATAAAAGTTGCCAAAGGGAATTGCACCACCCCAAATCGCTGAACGCCAAGCCCAATACTCCAGCGAATAGCTGCGCCTGCACCACCTCCAATAAACACAAATAATAATTGCTGCATCATTGTGCTGCTTGCTTAGTCTTTAAAAACTTTATAAGAATCGACCACGTAACGCCCCCAAAAAGAATTCCGGCTATCCAGCCTGCCAAAATATCGCCTGGAAAATGTACCCCAAGATAAATGCGGCTGTACCCTACCGAAAAAACCCAAACCAGCATACCCCACAACACATATGAAGTGCGCAACAAAAGGATACACAACACCGACAAACTCATGGTATTGGAGGCATGCGACGAATAAAAGCCATACTGCCCACCGCAACGATGGTTTACCTGGTGTAGTTGCGAAACGATGTGCTCCTGATGGCAAGGCCTGTTGCGCTGTGCCAAATTCTTAACAGCAACAGAAACCTGGTCCGACACTAAAATCAAGAACGCTGTGGCCACCAGAATTTTCCAAATATCTTTTGCATATTTTTTATAAAGCAGATAGGCAAGACCGATGTAAACGGGTACAGCTGAAAAACGCGACGACAACCAATCCATAAAGCTATCGGCATAAAGCCCACCATCGCCGTTGAGCAGCAAAAGCAACTCGGTATCCCAACTGTTTATTGACATAACTTAGGTATTTAATGCCTTCCAGATTAAATCTTTAAGCTGCATTAAGCCCTTTTGATTGTGCGAGGATATAAACAAATGGGGTATTGGTGGAAGGTCTTTTGCGAGCTCAAGTTCCAATTCTTCATCGAGCAAATCAGATTTTGAGATGGCTAAAATGCGCTTTTTATGGAGGAGGTCAGGATTAAACTGCTCTAATTCATTGAGTAAAATACGATATTCCTCATGAATATCCTTAGCATCGGCAGGCACCAAAAACAGCAACAGCGAATTGCGCTCGATATGGCGCAAAAATCGTAAGCCTAAGCCACGTCCCTCACTGGCACCCTCTATAATTCCGGGAATATCGGCCATGATAAATGAACGATAATCGCGATACGGAACAATGCCCAGCTGAGGCACGAGTGTGGTGAAGGGATAATCGGCAATTTCGGGCTTTGCCGCACTCAGCTTAGAGAGCAGCGTTGATTTTCCGGCATTCGGGAAGCCTACGAGACCAACATCCGCAAGAATTTTTAATTCGAGGATGCGCCAGTCCTCTCTACCAGGTTCACCAGGCTGCGCAAATCGGGGCGTTTGAAGTGTAGCAGATTTAAAAAAGGCATTTCCCATCCCACCACGACCGCCTTGCGTGAGCACACGTTCTTCGCCATCCTCGGTAATTTCCATAATTATTTCGCCCGTTTCGGCATCTTTAGCTACTGTACCTAGCGGCACTTCAAGTATTTCGTCTTGCCCGTTTTTGCCGTGCTTTAATGCGCTGGTTCCATTTCCACCGGGCTCGGCAATGACATGTTTACGATACTTGAGATGCAGCAAAGTCCAAAGTTGGGCATTACCTTTTAAAATAACATTCCCACCCCGGCCCCCGTCGCCTCCATCGGGCCCACCTTTAGCGGTAGTACGGTCGCGGTGAAAATGTACCGAACCTGCGCCTCCTTTACCGGAACGGCAGCATATTTTTACGTAATCAACAAAATTAGATTCGGCCATACATAACGGATTTCCCTTACAAAAAAAAGAAAAATCCCTGCTTATAAGGCAGGGATTCGTCAGTTGAAATTATAATTTTTAGTGTGCGGCAAGATAGGAGGCTACTCCATCATGGGTGGCACTCATAGCTTCGTCGCCTTTACGCCAGTTGGCCGGACAAACCTGGCCGTGTTCTTCGGAATACTGCAGGGCATCCACCACGCGCAGGGCTTCGTCAACCGAACGGCCTAATGCGTCGGAGTTGACTAATTGATGCTGCACTACACCTTCTTTGTCAATTAAAAATAATGCACGAAAAGCAATCATAGGGCCTGTGGCAATTAATTCGCCATCTTCATTATAGTCGTAATCCCCATCGATAATTCCGTAGTTAATTCCGATGGTTTTTGAGGTATCTGCCACAATGGGATAAGTAATGCCTTTAATACCGCCATGCGATTTTGGAACCTGCAGCCAACCCCAATGCGATTGTTCGGTATCGGTAGAGCAGGCCACTACGGCCACGTTGCGTTTTTCGAATTCAGCTAATTTTTCTTGAAATGCATGAAGTTCAGTGGGACATACAAAGGTGAAATCTTTGGGATAAAAGAAAAATACTACGTGTTTTTGCCCGAGGTATTGCTCGAGGCTAAATTCATCTACAATTTCTTCTCCGTTAATAACAGCCTTAGCAGTGAAGGCAGGAGCGGTTTTTCCAACAAGTACTGACATATGTTTTTAGTTTTAATTGAAATTTTAGAGGTGCAAAGGTATGAAACAAGCCTATTAACAGCCTCATCCATCAAATTGTTTAGTGTAAAATAAATGCAAGTGCTGCACCCAACAATACCGAAATAAATTTAATGAGGTTGAAACGGTGATTTTGCTCGGCCTCAAACAGTATCGTTGTACCAATATGAAAGAAAATACCGATAACCAATGCGAGCGCAGCCGCCGGTAATGCTGGATTATTTATCACGAATATTCCCGAAAGCAAAGACCCTGCAGGTGTCATTGCGGCAAATATGCAAAGCGCTAAAACAGTTTTGGTCTTTGATGTATGTGAATTTTGCAGCATCTGTACCAAGGCTATACTTATGGGAATGTTGTGCAATAAGATGCCTTTGAATAAGGCATCCGAAGCATTGCCCTGCGAAAGCGGCAGGCCTTCGGCAAAAGCATGAACGCACAAGGCCACAAAAACGGCAAAGGGGAAAGAATGTGTGTGGCTGTGGCCGTTATGATGTTGATGCAAATGACCATGCTCGAGACCGCCCGAAAAATAATCGAGCACCTGTTGAAGCAGAAATCCAATAAAAATAATGAGGCCGGCCTGTTCGGCAGAAAGCACCTCGTAAACCTCTGGCAACAAATGCACCAAGCACAAGGCCAAAATAAACGCACCGCTGAAGGATAGCAATAGTTTTTGTAGGCGCTCCTCTTTTAGGGTAAAACTCAAAAAAGGCAAGCCCACCAAAACAGCGGAAGCAAATAAAATCAAGAGTTTAACCAACGACATTTTGTTTTACAGCATTAATAATTAATCGTTTTGAAACCTTTGGGTTAAAAGGACTGAGATCATAATCTCCAAAAACATGTTGAATGCTTAATCCAACTTGAGCAAACATTTCTTCAAAATCGTTTAATGAAAGCAAACGCACTTTCTCATGAAAATTCATCTCACGATTGCCGTCATTTATTCGAATATGCTTAATTACCCAATCATCATCAATGCTTCTGGTAACCGTAAATTTAACATCACCACTTATGATGGTATCGGACGTATTATTTCCATTGCCAATAATACCCGCATTGAGATAATCTAAAATCAACATTCCGCCGGGTTTAAGCGCAAAGGCCATCGCTTTCAAAGCGTTTATATTGTCGTAACGATGTTCGAAATACCCAAAACTGGTAAAGAGATTTACTACCCAATCAAAACAATTGGTGCAATAAATTTTACGCATGTCGTGTACGTAAAAATCAACATTTTCACTTTTACGTTTCAATGCATAATCAATGCTAGAAGCAGCCAAATCGATTCCGGTGACCTTAAAGCCTAATTGCCCCAGAAACAAAGCATGACGTCCTCTGCCGCAGGCCACATCAAGTATTGCGGCTCCCTGTTGCGGCTTAAAACGACTAACCAGATTTCCAATAAAATAGCGGGCCTCATTATCATCGCGGTGATTATACAGCTGATGGTAATAGGGCGAATCGAACCATTCTTCGAACCAAACCGTTGCAGGCACCTCGCTCATATGCCGCAAAGGTAAATAATTCGCCGTCCTTATTAGGGAATAATTACCAAAGTGCGGCAAACCACAGCCTCAGTTGTGGTAATGCGCAGGGTATACATGCCGGGCGGTATAGCAGAAGCTTGTCCAGCGTAAGCTTGCTTAGCGTTTCCACACCAAACCAAATTGCCATGGAAGTTAAAAATTTCGAGATCGGTAGTCTCGGTAGCCTCACTTAATCCCGATATCGAAAAGTTTCCGTTTGAGGGATTAGGGAATATGGAAAGTGCGCCGCTAGCAGAAAAATCATGGATTGAAGTAACAATTTGCCCTGAAACCATTGGGCCACCATCGGCATCGGCAAACCAAATGTTTAGCGCTTCGCCGTTTTGATTTTGTTGTGTATTGCGATACCCACCCAAAATGGCAACAACCGACTTACCGGCATAATTCAAGTCCTGAAAAGGCAGTTGGGTACTGCACAGATCCAAACCGCTCTGTACCGAACGCAAGTGCAATCCGTAATTAAAGGGCGGAATACTAATGTAGCCTGATGGACTGAATTGAGCATATGAAATTTCGCTTTCAAGCAAAGATAGCACCGGTTCAAATGCACGCACGTTCACCGGCTCCAGATCGGTGCCGGCGTGAAAAAATATTAAGTCGGTATCGTCTGCATCCAAGGCCTGTTCACGAGCGTTCGATTTAATATTCCACTGAAGAGGTTTAGCGGGATTAAAATTTTGAGGCGTATCGTGACCGCTGAGAACAATAATATGTCTGTCGACAGGAAAATTTAAAAAAGATCTCAAAAACGACCCCGTAGTATCGTTACTGTTGCCCGCATTAACGGATAGCCAAAGGTTGCGGTTTCCAGGAATATTAATGAATGGAGATGCCTCAAAAACATCGAAGTCATCCAAAATCTTTTGGTTGTTGATATATACATCTACCGAATTCAAAGCCGGATCGTTGGCCGCATGAATGATTTGTATTCGGGCGGTGTCGAGCACACTTACCGGAGGCAATTCCACAAAAGGCCCTCCCTCTGGACCCACTCTGTATAGCGAAAGCTCAAGATCGGTATCGATAAAATCGGTACCTGAAAGTCCCGAAAGAATAAGTGAATAAGCATTTCCAATAAATTGACTTTGATTGAAATATGCGGCATAGGCTCTAAATAGAATTATTGACTCCGTGTCGAAGAGTCCAACTCGGTAGATGCTGTCGGTGATTTCGGTATACGTGCTAAACTGGCCATATCCAATATTGTCGGCCCACAGTGTTGGAATTATAGTCGAACTTTCGCCAATGTCGATGGCCGGAGCATCGTCCACCCCGTGGTGGAACCTAATTTCTGCAGCATTGGCATTGGATGATGCAATGCGTACATTGGATGATACATCGATATGAATAAATTGCTGTTGAGTAGTACCAAATGAAATTAAAGCACCGTTGAGCACCGCTTGATACACGCCATCGTTTTGCGGCAAATTCCAGAAATAAAAAGAGGATGCGGTATCTGTGTACTGCGCTTCAGTAAAATAAATTCTATCAATGGCGGCACCACTCCACGAAGGCAGCTCAATAAACGAACTGGCCGTTTGGTAGTTAAAACCCTGAATAATAAGACTGTCGTTCCAAAACACATTAACGGAGCTAATTATGGGATCTACCGAATTGTGTACAAACTGTATTTTTCGTGACTGTGCTTTAACGCATACCGAGAAAAGCAGGATAAAAAGAAAGCAGTTTACTGAACGCATAGGAAACATTGAATGAAGCCTGTTGAGGGATAAATATAAAACAAAAAAGGAGGCATCTGAAACAGACACCTCCCTTAAAATGTTACCCGGGCAATTATTTTCCCTTCAAATCCACTAATAATTTAACCCGGGTAATTTTGTTTAGCGAACAGACAGTTTTTGAATATTGCGGCCTGCAGCTGAAATTACTTCTACAAAATACAATCCTGTAGGAAGTTCAGACACGTTTAATACCAACTGAGCTACATTTTGATTACCTGCAAATTGTTGATTAACCAAACGACCGTTAGCATCTAAAATATTAACCTGCTGAACATTTTGTTCTGTAGTAAAGTTAATTACCGCTTGAGTTTCGGCAGGGTTTGGATACACTACAAAGTTGTTGTTTACCGTTTCGATTCCTACTGAACCTGGCAACAATACCGCATTGATAACGTGCACCACACCATTTTCGGCTTCCAAGTCGGCAACTGTTACTTGTGCATCATTAATAAATACACCATTTCCATTGATGGTAACTTCAACATCTGAACCTTGAAGCGTCATAACCATTTGACCATCGCTTAAATCAGATGAAAATGCTTCGGCGCCTACA
>JBKCHQ010000086.1:0-5818 GCA_046302715.1 Bacteroidia bacterium
ATTTTAATTTCATCATTTTCGACAGCAAACAGCAAACATTGATATTTTAAAGGAATAAGAAACATTTTAATCGTGTTTTAGTTGGCTATTAAAAGTAAATATAGCTGGGTAAATCGCTTAATAATAAGAAAAAAATACTCAGGGCAAATAATGCGCTCTTATAAAATCCACGCCTTGACCGTTTTTATGAACTAGTTGAGTGCCTCAAGTTTATTTAAAAAACTGCATCTTTTCCCCAATGAATTAATGGGACTTTTAGTTATTTCTGGATTACTCTTACGTACTAATCAATGCCTATAAAACCTATAAAAAACACAAGTGGTTTAATGCTCCGAAATTTTAACTCACAAAACCGTTAAGGGTACATTTAACTCTTCATTAAAACCTTACCAAGAAATTACAAAGTGAAAATGTGAATGACTTAGTTTCCGAAAGGATGGTTAATTGCCAATTGTATTGCAGCCAAAACCTTAACTATTATCGCCATCGAGCAAGCCACCCAGGCCGCCTAATATGCTTCCCTCTTCCTTGCCTCCACGAGAATACATCAGCACCCTACCGGCTAAACGACTAAACGGAAGCGATTGTATCCATACTTTGCCGGGGCCGGTAAGCTGTGCGAAGAAAACGCCTTCGCCACCAAACAAAGTGTTTTTTATTCCGCCCACAAACTGAATGTCGTAATCTACATGCTGTGTAAACGCAACGATACATCCTGTATCTACTCGTAACACCTCGCCGGGTTGTAAATCTTTCTCTATAATGGTACCGCAAGAGTGCACAAAAGCTAAACCATCGCCTTCGAGCTTTTGCATAATAAACCCTTCTCCTCCAAAAAATCCGGCACCTAAACGTTTCTGAAATTCAATGCCAATTGCTACTCCTTTTGCAGCACACAGAAATGCATCTTTCTGACAAATTATTTTACCTTGAAATTGAGTAAGGTTTAAGGGAATGATTTTACCCGGATAAGGAGCCGCAAAATGAACCCGCTGTTTTCCTACACCTTGATTGGTATATGCTGTCATAAACAAACTCTCGCCTGTAAGCACGCGTTTGCCCGCCGTTAGTAATTTACCAAAAAAGCCCTGCTGTTGTCCACGGCCATCTCCAAAAATGGTTTCCATTTTAATAGCAGCATCCATCATCATAAGCGAACCGGCCTCTGCCACCACCGCTTCCTGCGGATCCAATTCAATTTCAATACATTGCATCTCGGAACCAATAATCCGATAGTCTATTTCGTGGGCATTCATGAATTCTTAAACTACTAATAATTGAAATAATCTAGTGATTGTGCATCACAGGCATTACCAACATGAGGATATCCTCATCAGCATCGGGAGTATCTGAATCAGGCAATAATATACCCGCCCGATTGGGAGCGCTCATATTTAAGGATATACGCTCCGAATCAAGATTACTCAGCATCTCGTTGATAAACTTCGAATTGAAAGCAATCTCCATATCTTCTCCATCGTATTGGCACGTCAAACGTTCTGCAGCAGAATTGGCATAATCGGGATCTTCTGCCGTGAGCTGCAATTCAGAACCCTGGATGTTAAGCTTTACCTGATTGGTGCTCTTGCTTGAAAAAATGGCCACACGACGAATGGAGCTAATGAGATCCTGACGCGCCATTACCAATTTAAAGGGATTTTCTTTTGGAATTACAGCTTCGTAATTAGGATAACGCCCATCAATTAAACGACAAACAATACGAATATTATCGAATGAAAAGCTGGCATTACGTTGGTTAAACTGTATTTCCACATTGCCATTTACATATCCCAGAAGATTTTTCAAGAGGTTAAGAGGCTTCTTCGGAATTATAAACTGCTCGTTACTTTCGGATTTAATATCGTTGCGACGGTAGCGAACGAGGCGATGCGAATCGGTAGCCACCATGGTGAGGTTTTCTTCGCTTGTTTGCATAAGAACGCCCGACATAACCGGTCTAAGATCGTCATTACCGGTGGCAAAAATTGTTTTGTTAATGCCGCTATATAACACAGATGCATCCATGCTAAAGTTACTGCCGTCTTCGATTTCGGCAATCTTTGGAAATTCTTCAGCATCGTGGCCGTGCAGTTTATATTTACCATAACCAGAGGCAATCTCTACCCCAAAAGTTTCGGGATTTATGATAAATGTGAGTGGCTGCTCCGGGAAGCTCTTTAATGAATCAATCAGCATTTTTGCCGGTATGGCCACTTTGCCAGGCTCCTGAGCTTCTGCTTTAATTCGAGTTACTATTGTATTATCTAGATCTGAGGCGGTAATGGTTAGTTCGCCTTCAGAAATTTCGAAAAGAAAATCTTCAAGAATGGGTAGGGAATTATTCGTACTGAGAACACCTGAAATGTTTTGCAGTTGCTTGAGCAATGTGCCGCTTGAGATGATAAATTTCATTTACTGACGATTTGAGGGGCGTAAATATAAGGTGTAAGTTGCTTAAGAAATAGCTTGTTCGGAATTATTAATTAACTGATGGCTATCTATTTACAAACGAAGCAGGCGAACGCATCAGTTTATCAAATTGAAAATATTGAACCAACAGAAAATCTTTCTTATTAAGTAAGGCATACATTCGATCAGGATCGAAAGGGTATTGATTACCTTCTAAATCAACATCTTTAGCAGTCGATGCCCTTCTGAAACCCTCCACTATGGTTTTCTTACCCTTTTTATCTTGAAGCGTAACAGTTACAAAAGGCAAAGAGGAAAGGATGGAATCTTTCTTGGCTTGTGGAAACGATTCGGTAACCACATATTCATACACTACGTTGCGATAGGCGTTCATATATTCGTAAAGCAGCAATGAGTCGGCCTGTTGATTTTGTCCCTTAACTAAAAGCGAAGGTTTTAGACCGTCGTATCTGAGTTCAAAGCTTTCATTGGGACTGCTGGCATACGAAACATTAATGCTTCGAATTTCACGGTAATCGGTCCTAAACAATACCGGATCGCGCCAAATGCGAGCATCAGTAATAAATCGGGTTTGCAAAAATCCTTTATGTCCCGGAATGTGCACTTCAAAAGGAACCGAGGAACCTTCAATAAGCATGTACGTGCCTAATTTATCTACCGTTTCTATACCCACATAAATAGTTTTAAGCAAGGTGCCATTTGAATATATTTCAACCTTTCGCTGTCCAACTCCGGCCATATCTTTCAATACTTTGGGCTGCATTGATTTTGCAACAGGTGCTTTGACAACCATTTTTTTTAAGGTGACTAGTAAATCGCGCACTGCTTGAGGCCTGGCCTTATATTCACCCACCATCCACTCGCCGTTTTCGGTTCGCGTTAATAACGATTGATGCCCCATTTTGTCGGCCAGAAAAATTCGGTCAATAGCAGCAGTGTCTTCCACCGCAAAATTGCGCAGTTCACCTTTAATGGTTCGGCTTTTATCGGTAAATAAATTATAGGCCACCAACAGCCCTACCAACACCACCGCGATGAGTAAAAACCTGTTTAACTTCATTTCTTTGAGAACCCGTATTTTCTTTTTCGGATAAATACTAATATAGCGCCCGATACCAACAAAACCAATATTGGAACTAACACGTTTTTAATTTGAATGGAAAGGCGTTCGGCCTTTATACGGGTGGAATCCAGTAACCTTAGTTTGGCCGTGCGTGATCTTACGGAAATTAGACCGGCATCATCGCACAAATAATTCATACAGTTGAGAAAAAAGTCGCGGTTACCGAATAATTCGCCACTGTAACGATCAAACCCGGCGGGGGCAATTTGTCCATTGCGATTCACCATGTTTCGAATCATATCACCGTCGGCCACCACAATAATTTTTCCGGGCTTATCGCAGACTTGCTTAAAGCCAATTACCTTATTGTTCATCAACTCAGGAACAAGCCGATTTTTATATAAGCTTTCAAATTTTCCTTCGAGCAGCACCGCCATGGGAATGCCGCGCTGCGCATAAATTTTTGGATCGGGTTTATCGCGCAGAATGTTTAATGAAATACGCGCCGGAGCATTTATGCGAGTGGAGCGGTCTGAACTGCGCAGCAACACCGACTTTTTTATGGTTGAAGAGCCCACAGTATCTACCGAATTGGCAAATTCAAATCGTGTAGCATTAAGATTGTTGACAATGGGATGCGTGCTTGCCGGCATACACAAGGGAAAATACGGCCACCGTTTTGGAGCAAATCGAGGTTGATTACCCATCATCCCTACAACCACAGGTATGCGTGCTGAGTTCAAATCCATAACCAAATCGGCATTTATGCGAGCTCCGTAACGAAACAATAAATCGTCGAGATTCAAATCGAGCGGATACACCAAGCTAGCATTGCTGTTACTTAAACTATCCATAGAGGCTTCTACCCTATCGAGCATCCACAACACTTTACCTCCACGCATCACAAACTGGTCGATTAAAAACTTATCTTTTTCAGAAAAAGCCGAATCGGGCTTGGCAATTACAATGGCCTGGTATTTTAAGGCAAAAATGATGGAATCTTTGCGTTGAGTGCGATAAATAAGCGTACTTAAACTGGAGTCGAGCCGCACACGTTCAACCGTATAATATTCTTTTAAAGCGGTTTGCACATCTTTTGTTTCGAGCGAGTCGAGTTCGCCGTGCCCTTCAATAAATGCAACACGTGGCTTAACCACCGAAGTTAGCTTACGTATGGCATTGGTTATTTCGTATTCCAGATCATTAATGGCTCGTGTAATCATCAATTCCTCACTGGCGTAAGTAGTACTGGACAGCAGCTGAAGCGGGATAGTTTTTCCTCGGTAGGATACTAATGCTCCGGGCCAAAGTAGCTTTTGCGATACACCCGATTCTTTCTCCTCCACAGGTGTGGTATAAATAAGACCTAGTTCTACCAGTTGACGGTAAACGGCTTTGGTTTCCTTTTCATCGCCACTGGCAGCAGGATCAATAAATTCGTACTCTATGTTAGACCCATAGGCTCGCATTTCATCAAGCATTTCCTGCGTTGAATTGCGAAGTTTTTTATATCCAGCGGGCATATCACCTTCTAGATATACCTTAACATATATAATGTCATCCAGACCTTTAAGAAAACGGACCGTTTCTCCATTGAGTGAATATCGTTTCTCTGAGGTAAGGTCGATTCTGAAGAAAGCAAAGTTGCCTGCAACATTGATAAGAATTAACAACAATAGCAGAAGCAAAAAATTAACATGCTCCGATTTACGCCTACTTCGTGTATTTGTCTTTTCCTGTTTCATATCAACTACCATTTACGACTTTGCAGCCTCAACCGCGTAAGTGAAAGAAAAAGAACAATAAAGCTCAGGAAATAAATTACATCTCTCGAATCAATAACCCCCCTGCTCATGGAGGCGAAGTGAGCGTTTATGCCTAATTGTATAATCCACTGATCAATGGGTTTAAACAATTCGAGCCCGGCAAGCGAATCGAAACCGAAATAGCAGAAAAAACAAAGAAAGAAGGCGAGAATAAAGGAAACGATTTGATTTTCGGAAAGAGAGGATGCAAATAAGCCAATGGAGATGTACGCACCGCCTAAAAAGAGCAAGCCTGAATAAGAGCCCCAAGTTGCACCTGTGTCAAGGTTCCCGGGGGGATTACCTAAAGCTTGAAGAGCAGCATAATAGACTAAAGTAGGCAACAGAGATAGGATAACTAAGGCGAGTCCGGCGAGATATTTTGCCGTTACAATATGCCACTCGGTAAGCGGTTTAGTAAGGAGCATTTCGATGGTACCGCTGCGCTTCTCTTCGGCAATTAGCCGCATCGTAATAGCCGGAATAAGAAACATAAACACCCAAGGTGCTATAATAAATA
>JBKCHQ010000087.1:0-2803 GCA_046302715.1 Bacteroidia bacterium
GCGAAAAAACCAACAGCCCCGAACCTCTTACAAACCCAGAAGATTGCAAATCCAATAAAAAACCGCCCCCATAAGTGCTGAAATAGGAATGGTGATGATCCATGCCACAAGCAATTTACCCGTAACACCCCACTTTACTGCCGAAATGCGTTTGGTAATGCCTACACCGATAATGGAACCGGTAATAGTGTGTGTGGTACTTACCGGAATACCTTTTATGACTTCATCGCCCATCTTCCATGGGAATTTAAGCCCTTCGGTAAAAAACAAGGTAACAGCACCTGCGGTTTCGGCAGCTACCCCTTCAAAAGGGGTAACCTTGGTGATTTTATTCCCCATGGTTTTTACAATTTTCCAACCGCCACTCATCGTGCCGAGTGCAATGGCAGCATAGCACGAAAGCGGCACCCAATCGGGCATATCTTTCATACTGCTAATGTTGCCGTTGGCGATTAATGCCACCGAAATAATACCCATCACTTTTTGCGCATCATTGCCCCCATGACCAATACTGAAAGCAGCTGAAGAAAACAGCTGCAATTTTCGGAACCAGCGATTGGCCTTATAATTATTGAGCGAGCTTAAAAATAGGGTAAACACGGCCATTACCAATACAATAAAGCCCAATAAAATCCATTTAAAATTACTGCCGTGAAATAGCACTTTTAACCAGTACGATTCAAAATCGGACTTTAAATGAGACTCATCGAAGCGTTCATTTTCGCTGCTTTTTTCGGTAATTCGGTGTGCGTCCACAACCACAGCCGGAGCAGGCGCCTTGTCGAGCATGAGTTGTTGTAAGAGCGGGTCGGGTGTTTCTGAACCCTTTTTCTTTAGGTGTGTGGTGCGCACCACCCAACGTGTTTTGGTCTCGTCTTTATTGCCCGCGGCATCTTTAGCAGCGTTTAGCACCGGTGTAATTTCCTTGCCTGCCTCATCTTTGAAGGTAAACGCCTTTTTCAGATCGTCTTTCTCCATAGGCTCCGCAAAATGCAAGGTATACGAAGTGCCTCCACTAAAATCCTTTTTGTATTCCAATACATTCAAAACCGAATACACCACTCCGGCAATTATGGCCAGTGAAAGCAATTTCATCCACGGGCCCTTTCGAAACGAATTTAAAAACCAGATAGAAATGAGGTACGCCATAAGCATACCCGCAATGGGCGCAACAAAAATGAAAATAACCGTGGCACCCACCACCCCAAAGCGAATAGCCTCCCATCCAAAAGCCGCTAGAAATGCACCTGCAAAACCTCCAATTAGCGTATGTGATGATGACGACGGAATACCATACCACCAAGTGAGTAAATTCCAAACTATAGCGGAAAGCAAGCCGGCAAAAATCATAGGTAAAGGATGCATTTCAGGATTGGTAAATTGATCCTGAACCGTTTTTGAAATGGTATTGGCAACGCTATGATCCTTAAAAATAAAAAAGGCAACAAAATTGAAAAACGCTGCCCACACTACCGCCTGAAACGGCGTAAGCACCTTGGTAGAAACCACCGTAGCAATAGAATTGGCCGCATCATGAAATCCGTTAATAAAATCGAAAATCAGCGCAAGTACGATGATAACAATGAGAAATACCGGAAAATCCATAAGCCCTAACGCGTTGGATTAAGATATTTTTACTAGAATAGATTCCAAAACATGGCTCACATCCTCGCATTTATCCGTAGCAGTTTCGAGGGCATTGAGAACCTCTTTCATTTTTATAAGCCGCTTTGTATCTGCCTCTTCAATAAATAACGCAGCAATGGCATTGTCAAAAATATCGTCGGCCTGATTCTCCAGTGCATTAATTTTAACAATATGCTCCTTTATAATGGCATGATTTTTTGCTCCCTTTAGATTAGAAATGGCTGCGTGAATTTCTTCGGCCTGATGAATAATGATCTCACTTAATTTACGCATAGGTTCATTAAACTCGGTAACATTATACAAATGAATACGAGAGGCCGACCCATTAATATAATCGGCAATATCGTCGATACTTGAAGCCAAATAGTGAATATCCTCACGATCGATAGGGGTAATAAAATTAGCCGATAATTCCAGAAAGATGCGATGGGTAATTTCATCACCCTTGTGTTCAAATTCCTTGACCTTATCTATAATACGTTGCACTTCCTCGGGATGTGTCGCTGAAAACAACTGATGAAAACATCGCGCTTGCTCAACAAGGTTTGCCGTATCCTCGGCAAAAAGCGAAAAAAATTTATCGTTCTTCGGAACCAAAAAAGAAAGGATATTGTTTATGCCCATATTAAAATTTTCATGACAAAGGAACTGCTATTCTATTAATCAAAATGGTGCGGTATATTAACTGAATGTTAATTGTATGTTTCCTGTAACAGAAAAATACGTTAATTAAAAATCAAATAATTTCAATATAATGAGGAATCCTTAGTTAAATTAGCACTTGTTCTGTGAAGCTTAATTATGAAATATTACTTTGGTTTTTTATTAATAATTTTTAGTAAGCGTGTTTTAGAGGCACAAAGCAACCAAGAAAATATGTTTGGTGTAAAATTCACAAACGGATTTTCTATCACGGCTTCAGACAGCTCTTTTTCGTTAGGTATTCGATTGAGGCTTCAAAACCGTATTGGCTGTGTCCTTAGCGAAACGGCGGACGGAAAATGGGAGCTTACCCAAAGCGAATTTAGGGTGCGCCGCGCCCGATTGCGTTTTGATGGGTTTGTGTTTAATCCCAAATGGACCTATGCCGTACAGCTTAGCTTTAGCCGCGCCGATCAGGACTGGGACAACGGCGGTGTACCCAATGTATTGCGCG
>JBKCHQ010000088.1:0-9278 GCA_046302715.1 Bacteroidia bacterium
AAGTAGTTGAAACTGCACCAGCAGTTGAAGAGGCACCTGTAGCCGAAGAAACCGCTCAAGAGCCAGTAACCGAAGCGCCTGCTGCCGAAGAAACACCTGCCGCAGCTGAGCCAGTTGCTGAAGCTCCTGCTGAGGAAGCACCTGCTGCAGAAGGTGAAGCACCAGCTGCTGAAGAAGCTGCATCAAGCGAAGAATAATAGTATGGATAAGGATCAATGTTTCCAGCTAGGTAGCATTATCCGAAAAGTGGGTACCGACGGAAGGGTTCTTCTTCTAATGGATACCGATAATCCAAAACACTACATTAAAACGGAATCAGTTTTCGTGGAAATCCACGGAAATTTGGTTCCGTTCTTTGTTTCCTCATTTCGTTTGCAGCCCTCCAATCAAGTGCATTTAAAACTGGAAGATGTGGATTTGCCCGAACAGGCTGAAACGCTCATTGGTGCCGATGTGTATTTGCCCCTTGATAAACTACCGGTTTTAACGGGCAATAAATTTTATTACCACGAAATTATCGGTTTTTCAGTAATCGATTTGAATACGGATGCAACCATTGGATGCATTCGCGATGTGCTCGAAAACGGCCCCAATGATTTGTTTTGGGTTGAAGCTGAAGGCAACCCCGAGATTTTTATCCCCGTAACCGATGATTGGATTGTACGTGTTGATCGGGAGCATTTTACCATTGAGATGAATCTGCCTCAGGGCTTGGTGGATGTCAATAAAAAGTAAGCACTTATTTAAAACGCATCGTTGATACGGATGTAAAATCCTGTTCCCCCTTCATTGTTAACCGCAAAATCGAAGCGGGCAAATACCGATTCTTTTTTATTGAGCAATATACGTAAACCCATTCCAGCGGTGGACTTAATGCTTTGGGTGTTGAATAAACGAATTTCGGGCGCCACTTCTCCCACCGCTAAAAAAGCCGAAGCATGCAACCATTTGTACACAGGCTGCCTAAATTCCATCTGAGCTGCCAGATAATTGTGGTCTCTGAAGCGTCCTTCGAAATAGCCACGCATTAAGAACGAACTCCCCAGTCGTGGCAATTCTCTAAAAGGGACAAAACCTTGGCTGAAATTTCCAAAAGCCTGAAAGGCCAATACCTGATAAGGTTTCCGTAAGGGTAAATAATATCTGAAATCGGCCTGTACTTCGTCAAAGGCATGCGTACCGCCCACCCAAGGGCCAAAGCGTGCGTAATATACGTCGGCATACCAGCCTTTTTGCGGGGAGAAGGGATTATCGCGAAAATCGGCTTGCACATTAGGTCCAATACCTGCTACCGTGCTGCCCTTGTTGCCTTCAATTTCGGGGGTGATGGTATTGGTCCAGGTTAATTCGTAAATATTGCTGTACCTTAATTGTGCTCCGGCAAACCAATTCCCACGTACCTTTCGTAGCACCTTTGATTGCAGGTAAATGCGTTGGTAACTTAAATTGGCTTTTGATGAAGCTTCGGTCAAGGGTCCCACTCCCCAATACTGATCGGTAAAATTGAGATAGCCGGCTCGACCTCTAAGAATAAATTTTTCTTTAGGCGTAAATACATTCCAAATAGGTTCGAGGATAAATTGCTGTTTGGTGGTATAGGCAATTTGCAGATACAAATTCGACGAGCGTGTAAGCGAATCATTGCCTGTTTTAAAGAAGTAATTGCCGGCAAGCCCCATTTTTAAGCCCGTTTCGGGACTGTTTTGCAGAATTGGATTACCAATGAAGCGTAAATTCTTCCCGAAAAAAATATCAAATAATCGCCCCTTTTTCTTTTCTTGCGCATGAGCAAAGATGGATAAGCTAATGCTTAATATGAGAAGAGCTCGCCTTTTATTCATTGCCTCAATTTGGCATTAAAGATACATGGAACCATGATTCGTTTAATTCTGGTAAATTTTTTATGGATTAATCTATTGCCGCTTTTGCAATTAGAGGCACAATATGACGCTTCAATTCGATTAAATGATATTCGCATTTTAGCCTC
The DNA here is from genome assembly GCA_046302715.1 of Bacteroidia bacterium. Taxonomy (GTDB): domain Bacteria; phylum Bacteroidota; class Bacteroidia; order M30B66; family M30B66; genus CAMCXT01. Next base: position 1,988 of record JBKCHQ010000088.1, read on the forward strand.
GCACAACAGTTACAAGAAAAAGCCCGATAAACGTATTATTAAATTTTTAAGCCGATTTAAAAGGCGTTTGGGGGCATCGTTGAATCCCATTCGCATAGATTACGGACATGTAACATTATCGCAGCAGTTTAATGAATACGGTATCAGAGGTATTGAGCTCGATTTGTATAATGATCCATGGGGTGGTCACTTCGAAAGACGAAGGATTAATCGCTTTATCTTGGGCCTAAGGCAGCATTCGCGCGATTCGGTTATGAAAAAACCAGGCATAAAGATGTTGCATATTGCCGATGTGGATTACGAAAGTCATTACCGAACGTTTTCGGAGGCATTGGCCGAAATTAACGCTTGGTCGCAAAGCCATCCCGGGCACATTCCTCTGTTTATTAATCTGGAACTAAAAAATGCATCGCCGGGCGATTATACCAGAATCTTGCGTATGCTAGGTTTTAAGCGTGCCATAACATTCGATTCGGCCGCTTTTGTCGAAATCGACCAAACGATACGTCAGCATTTTAGGGATTCAACCCTGTTTACGCCGCAAATGCTGCGTGATACTTTCTCAACCACCTCGGAGCGCCTTTCAACCATGGGCTGGCCATCCTTAAATGCTATGTTGGGAAAAGTAATATTTATACTCGACGGAAATGAAGCGTCGTATAAACGATTTTCATCGCAGCATTTGGCTTTTTCTTATGGGCAAGTCGGTAAGCCCGAAACTGCTTTTGTAATTCGCAATAACCCGGTTGAACATGAGACAGAAATTAGTGCATTAAGCGATACGTATATCGTACGCACTCGTACCGACGTTGAAACCATGGAAGCGCGTACAAACGATTATACCATGTTTAATTCCGCCATGAGAAGCAGGGCGCAGATATTGTCAACAGATTATTACATGCCCGATATTTCCTTAAGCAGATATTCAGTTTCATTGGAACCATACAAAACGCAAAAATCTCGATGCTTTATTTTGAGGTGAAGGGCTAATTCCATTTGCATTTCCTTTATGAAGAGAATCCAAATGAGAAGCCTTGATTTTTTTATGTTTTTTCATCAAAGTCAAAGTAAAAGGCGCCTTCCCGATTCAAAGGTCTAAACACCCGACCCCTAAATTCTTGAAGAAATCGAAATACCAATTGCAATTTAAACCAAACATGAACACTGAAAGACCAAAATTGCAGGGATCTATTTCGCCACCAAAAAATTGTTTTGAGTTCGATATGTACTATTAACAATTATTAAACGTTTCAATTGATATTAAAAAACTTAACACATGAAACGTTATCTTAAAAATGTCAAGGTCACATTGTTAACCTTACTGGTATCTTTTACCCAATTTTCATGCGATACCGAGGAATTAAAACTTGAAAAAAATCAAGTTTTACACGATGAAAAAAGCAATTCAGACGTTTTACAGGACGGCGATATTATTTTCCAAAGTTCGCTTTCTGGTCAGGGCAAGGCTATCCGACAGGCTACAGGGTCTGTTTACACCCATTGCGGAATTGTATTCGAAGACAAAGGAACACTCTATGTGTTTGAAGCTGTGCAGCCGGTAAAAGTCACACCGCTTGATGTTTGGATAGCACGGGGTAAAAAAGGACACTATGTGGCAAAAAGGTTAAAAGATGCTTCTAATGTGCTCACGGCAGATGTTCGTCAATCAATGAAGGACGAAGGGCGTAAATTTAAAGGCAGGAATTACGACCTTACATTTGGCTGGAACGATGACAAATTATATTGTTCGGAGTTGGTTTGGAAGATATACGAGCGAGCTGCTGATGTAGAACTTTGCGAACTTTCGCGATTGGGCGATTTTGATTTATCGCATCCTGAGGTTCAACGAATTCTTAAGATGCGCTATGGCGATAATGTCCCCTTAAACGAAAAAGTAGTGTCGCCCGCTGCTATTTTTGAAAGCGATTTACTGCAAACCGTAAAATCAGAAGGCGGTCTTTAGCCAATGCCAAAGGCTTAGCCTGTAGTTGCTGCATAAATAAAAAAGGCCTTCTCATGAGAGAGGGCCTTCCTATTTAACTGTAAGAGATACTAAAACTCGTCGTCGTAATAGGGCTCGTCATCGTCATCGTCGTCATCAAACGCCGGGTCAGATAAATCTTCGTCTAGATTGAAATCTTCATCATCGTCTTCCTCTTCTTCCTCCACCTCTTCGATTTCATCCTCATCAAAATCTTCGTCATCAAAGTCTTCTTCCTCATCATCAAAATCCTCATCCTCTCCCGAAAGACGCATGGGAAGTGTGTTTTCGTTTTCTAACAGAACTGAAGCGCCCGTTAATAAAAGTTCATCGGTGCCGCTGCCATCGTAAGCTGAACTGATTACCATTGCTTGTTGCTTGTTTAAGTGTTTGTTTTTTCAAGGCTAAAAATACCAAAAAACTGAAAAACAATGTTTCTTCCTGAAAAAAATATCAATAATCTGAATTACAGATTTTTATAATCAATTTAATATCGTTTAGCGATCTAAAAAACGAAAAAGTTTGCGGGACTAAGGTAAAAATAACCGCTGTTTAAAGCTTTGTGCAATATCGGGCTTGTGCTTTCGTTATGGATGTTAATAAAGAGGTGAATAAACAATATTGAATCAAACGCCGAAGCACACCATATAAAAACGTACTTTGATGCCAATAAATTAGGTTACACCAAAAAAATAGATATGCTATCAATTTTGCTTCAAGCAACAACAGTACTAGGCGACACTTCTCAAGTTGTTCAGGCTGCAGAGGAAACGGCTAAACAGGTAGATAAGCTCACATTATGGGAGCTCATTCAGCAGGGAGGTTTCTTGATGATTCCTATTGCCTTGTTATCGCTTATTACGCTTTTTCTGTTCGTTGAGCGATTTATAGTGCTTCAACGTGCAGGTAAAAGTCCCGACAACCTTTTAAATAACGTTCGCGATCAAATTCAGAAAGGCAAGGTAGATTCTGCTCTTATGCTTTGCAAGAGTAATAATACTCCCGATGCACGTATGCTTGAAAAAGGCATTTCGCGCATGGGACTTACGGTGGACGAAATTGAAAAGGCGATGGAAGGTGTAGGAAAGAAAGAACTAAGCCGCATCGAGAAAAATGTGGGTATTCTTGCTGTAATTGCAGGTATTGCACCTATGTTTGGTTTTGTGGGTACCATTACGGGTGTAATCAAAATTTTCTACAATATTTCTTTGCAGGACAACATTTCTATTGGGGCCATTTCGGGAGGTTTGTATGAGAAGATGATTACCTCGGCCGCCGGACTTATTGTAGGTATTTTGGCTTTTGTGCTCTATCATTATCTCAATTATCAGGTAGATCGTATTGCTAAGCGCATGGAAGCTACCGGGCTCGATTTTATTGATATGCTTCACGAACCGTCTAAGTAATGAATATTCGTCAGTCGCGCATACGCCATGGAGCAGAGGTGAGTACACACTCACTTAATGACATTATGTTTTTCTTGTTGTTGTTTTTTCTCATTGTTTCCACTATGGTGAGTCCTTCGGTTGTGAAACTTAACCTTCCCAGCGCCAAGAAAACTCAAACAGTAGATAAGCAGCCTATCAACCTCGAGATTTCGGCCGACATGCAGTATTTTTTACAACGCAAGCCCGTTGCTTTTGAAAATCTGGAGCAAGCCATAGCAGAAGAAATAAAAGGAAAAAACGAACCTACTATCGTTTTACGTATGGATAAAGAGCTTACTATCCAACAATTGGTGGATGTGCTCGAAATTGGCAATCGCCTTAAAGTAAAAATGATTATGGCTACCCGGCCGCCCAACGGATAATTGATTATGGAACTTACCCGCACCTCCGATAAATGGTATGCCGCCTTGGCAACCTTGCTGTTTCATGCCTTGTTGGTGTTGCTATTTTTTCTTTACACAGTAATTACCCCATTACCACCATTCGTAGAAGAAGCTGGCGGTGGAGGCGGATTGGGTGTGGAACTTAATTTTGGCGATTCGGAGGAAGGTATGGGAAATATTAATCCCGAGTTGTTAAGCGCCAACTCGCCCAATAATTCATCGCAATCGTCGAGCGATCCTGTAATGCTTGATGAAGATAACGACGATAATTATATTGAAGAACTCAATAAAAAAACACCTAAAGACACAAAGCGTCCCGAGCTAAAACGCCCGCAAGACGGTCCTACCATTACCCAGAAAAACAACACGCCCGAAAATACGCCCGATAAACGTGCCTTGTATTCAGGCAATAAAGGTGGCAGTGAGGGTAAAACAGGCAAGGCGGGCAATCAAGGCAGTAAAGACGGAAAAGATCCTTTCGCACCTGTATATAGCGGCAAAGGTGGAGGCGATGGAAAGGGCGATGGCAGCGGTTCGGGTGGAGGATCAGGCGACGGTAAAGGTCCAGGTAAAGGTTCGGGAACTGGCCCCGGTGTTTCGTTTTCGTTGTTGAACCGATCTCCATTATCATTACCTAAACCCTCCTATAATTCAGAAAAATCGGGTAAAGTGGTTGTAGATATAACGGTGGATGAAAGTGGTAAAGTAATTAAAGCTGTTGCCGGAGGCAGAGGAACCACAGTACAAGATAAAAGCTTATTCGAACAAGCCGAAGCTGCGGCACGTAAGGCTAAATTTAATCCCAGCAGTACGGGCGAAAAAAAGCAGATTGGAACCATAACCTACAACTTTATTCGCAGATAAACATGCGCTACGCCGAGGCGCTGCAGTTCATTTATAGTCGCCTGCCCATGTTTACCCGTGTTGGTGCAGCTGCATATAAAACCGGAATGGGCAATATTGAGCGGTTTTGTGCGGCGCTCGATAATCCGCAAACGCAATTCAAAGCCATTCATATAGCCGGTACCAACGGCAAGGGCTCTAGTTCGCACATGCTGGCTTCGGTGCTGCAGGAGGCCGGTTATACAACGGGCTTATTTACCTCGCCGCACCTCAAAGATTTTCGCGAACGCATTCGTATAAACGGCACTCCAATTTCGGCTAGAGCATTGAGCAATTTTGTTCACGCACATCAAGAAACGATGGAGCAGTTGGAGCTTTCATTTTTCGAAATGAATGTGGCCTTGGCTTTTTGGTGGTTTGCTCAACAAAAAGTGGATATAGCGGTAATTGAAACCGGGTTGGGCGGCCGGCTCGATTCTACCAATATAATTGATCCGCAGCTGAGCCTCATCACCAACATTAGCTTCGACCACACCGATTTGCTTGGCGATACCCTCGAAAAAATTGCCTTCGAAAAGGCGGGCATCATCAAATCCGCAAGACCAGTTATAATCAGCGAAACGCAGGCCACGATAAAGGCCTTATTTGAGCAACGGGCCGCAGCTTTGGGCAGCCGCATTTGTTTTGCCGACCTTGAAGTTGATGTGAAAAATGAAGGCTTCGTCGGTGGCGAAGTTCCCATGCTAAAAGCCACTATTACACATTCGAATCATTCCCTCAAGGTAGAAACTCCATTGGCCGGAAACTATCAGTTGCGAAATTTGGCCGGTGTTTATGCATCACTTGATGAACTTAAGCGCTTGGGTTGGGCAATCAGCGATGCGCACATAGTTAAAGGCATTCGTAACGTGAAAGAAAATACCGGCCTGCGCGGACGTTGGGATAAAATGGGCAGCAAACCCGATATTTATGCCGACACCGGACATAACGAAGCCGGAATTGCAGAGGTACTGAAAATGATTGATCGGCTGAATTTCGAAAAGCTGCATTGGGTGTGGGGCATGGTGTCGGATAAGGATTATGCGAAAATACTTTCGATGTTGCCCAAAACGGCGCAATACTATTTTTGTAAACCCAATATTCCAAGGGGCTTGGATGTTTCAGTGTTGCATGAAGCGGCACAAAAACTGAGACTTCGTGGCAGAACCTATGGATCTGTGAGGAGAGCCCTGGCTGCCGCCCGTAAAGCAGCAACACCCAACGATGTTATTCTTATTGGAGGCAGCACCTTTGTGGTGGCGGAGGTGGTATAGTGGGGAATTAAAATGAAATTATGCTCGAAGGCAAGTATCGATAACCTTCATCCATCCTTCTGCATATCATTAGTCTTCTCTTTTAAGGCTCCTTACCCAACGATACAGCATCAACACCACAAAACTTAGCCAACCCAAAGGGTAGGGCACAAGGGCCACAATCCACCACCACTCTTTAGAGGGGACAAAACCGCCCAGCGATGAAACCCACCATAAACACGTAACGCCAAAGCAAATGAACGCCGAAATAATCGCAAATGCCAAACGGTGTCTATCATTAAGTTTAAATGCCGCAAACCCCAATACCACACTTGCTATGGCGATAATAAGGCTTCCTTCCATCGGATCGATGGCCGCAATGAACATTAGCGCTACAGCAATGCGAAAGACCTTTTTCAATGCCCAGAGAAATGTTTCGGTGTAAATTATTTTACCAGACTCATTTCTTTTATTAAGTGTTCGGCCCCGGCATATTTATCAATAACCCACAGCGTATAGCGCACATCCAGCACGATGTTGCGCACCTGATTAATATCGTAATACACATCGCTCATGGTGCCTTGCCAGTTGCGATCGAAATTGGTACCAATAAGCTGGCCTTTGGCATTAAGCACCGGACTCCCCGAATTGCCGCCCGTGGTATGATTTGAAGCCGCAAAACAAGTGTGGAGGCTGCCATCTTTATCGGCATACGGACCGTAATCTTTTCGTTCGATTAATTGCTTCAGGCGCTCCGGAATTTCATGATCGGCAGCACCGGCTCTGTTCTTTTGAAGGATGCCATCAGCCGTTGTAAACCAGCGGTATTCGGTAGCATCAGCAGGGGTATAGCCTTCAACTTTGCCGAAAGCAACACGCAGCGTAGAGTTTGCATCGGGATAATAGCGTTTCTCGGGTACCACCTCGCGCAGCGCTTTTACATACAACCGATTAAGTGGTACAAGTCTTCCTGAAATACCACCCATTTCTTTGGTGATGCTATTGCGGAAGTACGAATAATAAGCATCGGCCAGGCGATACGCCATATCGTTCGAAATGGTCGCAAGCATTTCGGCATTCCCCGCTTTTAGCAGGGCATTTACTTTATTTTCGTCGCTTAGCACCGATTTAGCAAACAAGTCATTACAAAATGCTTCCACCTCTGCAGGGCTCATGTTTTTATGCAGCGCCTTGTAATCGTCGGGCGCATAGGGCGCTCTCGAATGGGAATAATAATAAGCAAGCATCTCCCCAGCAGTTTCTCGATCAATTGCAGCGTAATAATCTTTGAAAAACTCGGCACTTCTCTGCAATTGTGCATTAAGCAGCTCTTTTCCTTTATCG
>JBKCHQ010000089.1:0-2472 GCA_046302715.1 Bacteroidia bacterium
TAGCTGGGCAGGTCAGGAAACTTTGCTTCCCGGAGGTTCTTGTGTGATAACGACCAACCAGTTTACCAATCGTATATTAACCGTTGCCGGGAATGAAACGCTGCCTGTAGTTTGTTGGGCAAGCTGCTCATCGTGCGATAATCCAACCGGACCATTTAACATCACTTTTAAAGTTGATATGAACGAAGTGACGGATAATTTCACAACGCCTGAAGTAAACGGATCGTTCAACGCCTGGTGCGGTGGTTGCGCCCCAATGAGCGATGCCGATGGCGACAATGTATGGGAACTTACCATTTCGCTTGCTACAGATACCTTTGAATACAAATTTGCTTATGACAGCTGGGCGGGTCAGGAGTCTTTAACCCCGGGCTCATTCTGTACCAGTACAATTGACAACTTTACCAATCGCAGTATTATTGTAACGGGCGATGCAACTCTAGACCCTGTTTGTTGGGGAAGCTGCGACCCCTGTGTGGTTGGTTTTGTAGGGAAAGATGCTGCAACTAACCTAATTCTCGCACCAAATCCGGCAAACGATGTAATTAGCATTACCCTTGATCAATCGGCTTCTACACCTGTTCAAGTGGTAATATTAAATGCACAAGGCCAACAAGTAGAACGTTTTGAGTTTACAGGCCAAACCACTTCGGTTAGCACAAGCAATTTGCCCGAAGGTCTTTATTTCTTTCATGTAATTGGGAAATTATCGGGCACTAAATCGTTTGTAGTATCACACTAAAAAGTTTAAAATAATACCCAAAAAGCCTGCTTTTGCAGGCTTTTTTATTTTAACAAACTGCTCAACATCTTTCTTTATATCTCATTGATTTCTTGAGGTATTTGATTTAAATAATTCCATACATTTTCACTCATGAAAAATCAAGGTGCATTCGCAACACTCATCTCCGTATTCTTTTTCTGGGGCTTTGTAGCTGCCAGTAACGATATTCTCATTCCTGTTTTTAAAGAAAAACTCAACCTCGAGCAGTGGCAAAGTCAGATGATTTCATTTGCGTTTTATGTGGCCTATACCATAGGTTCTATAATTTATTTACTGGCCTCGAAGGTAATGGGTGAAGATGTCTTGAATCGCATCGGATATAAAAACGGGATATCGCTCGGGCTTGTTATTTCGGCCATTGGCACCATGTTGTTTTATCCGGCGGCAGAGCTATCGTCATTCGGTTTGATGATTTCGGGCTTGTTCATTGTTGGACTCGGATTTTCGTTGCAGCAAACAGCCGCCAATCCGCTGGTAATCACATTGGGCGATGCCACCAAAGGAGCACAACGCTTAAGTATGGCGGGTGGAATTAACAATGTTGGCACCACCATAGGTCCGCTCATAGTAAGTTTTGCCATTTTTGGTTCGGTTGCCGGCTCCAAACTCGACTCGCTCGATGCGGTTAAAGTTCCCTACCTTATTCTGGGTGGTGCATTTCTGCTGGTTGCCTTTTTATTCCGAGTTTCGTCACTGCCCAATAAAATCGAATCAACAACCGCTGCTGCCGAAACAAATCTTAGTTCGCCCACCGAAACGAAATCTGCGCTAGCATTTCCGCAACTCTGGATGGGCATGATTGCCATCTTCCTTTATGTGGGTGTTGAAGTGTCTACGGCTTCTAATTTGCCTGAATTTATGCGTGTACATTTGGGAACAGCCACCGAAGATATTGCCCCCTTTGTTTCGCTATTCTGGGCCAGTTTGATGATTGGGCGTTGGACCGGCGCCGTTGGGGCGATGGATGCATCTGCGGGCATCAAAAAATATTTTCGATATGTAATACCCTTTATTGCATTTGGAATGTGGCTTATTACCAATCACATGGCAGAAAACTCAGTATATGAATCAGTTCTATACGGAGGAATCGTTTTAATCTCAATTTGTGCCGGTTACTTCCTAAAAGATAATCAGGTTCTGATGAAAAATATTTTACGCTTCGTTATGCCGTATCTCGCTTTTGGAGTGTTTCTTACCGCAAATCGCATCGCTGGCCACAATACCGATGAGTTAATGCTTTATGGTGGGATTATTCTTGTGCTGATTCTTGCCGATTACCTCAGCAAAGGCAATCCTGCGCGTCAGCTGCTGCTGTTCTCGGGTTTGGGAATACTTGCCTTAATCATCGGAATGTTTGCCGATGGCATGATGAGCGTATATGCCTTCATTAGTGTGGGATTGTTCTGTTCTACGTTGTGGCCGTGTATTTTCACATTGGCCATTGCCGGATTGGGTAAATACACCAATTCAGGCTCGGGCTTCTTAATTATGATGATTATGGGCGGAGGCTTTGTTAGCCTTTTGCAGGGGTTTATAGCAGACGACGCCTTGTTGGGCATTCAACAATCCTATTGGGTAGGCGTGCTTTGTTTTGCTTATTTGGCATTCTATGGTTGGAAAACATCGCAGGTTTTAAGGCAGCAGGGGATAAACTATGAACAAGGTGCTGCCAGCGGCCACTAATACGT
>JBKCHQ010000090.1:0-2799 GCA_046302715.1 Bacteroidia bacterium
ATACCACACTCGAACGCACGGCAACACGACCTACCCTTGATGTAAATGGAATTTGGGGCGGTTACACCGGCGAGGGTGCTAAAACGGTATTGCCATCAAAGGCCTATGCCAAAATTTCGATGCGTTTGGTGCCCAATCAAAGTCCCGATAAAATAACCGAAATGTTCAAGAAACACTTCGAATCCATTGCCCCTAAAGGCGTAAAGGTTGAGGTGCGTCCACATCATGGCGGCTGGCCCGTGGTTACACCTACCGATTCTTCGGAATATCGTGCTGCTGCCAAGGCTATGCAAACCACTTTCGGTAAAGAGCCCATTCCTGCTCGTGGTGGTGGTTCTATTCCAATTGTAGCATCGTTTGAGAAAATCCTCGGACTCAAAACTGTTCTTATGGGCTTTGGACTTGATACCGACGATATACACTCTCCCGACGAACATTATGGGGTGTTTAACTACTTAAAGGGCATTGAAACTATTCCTTACTTCTTTAAGTATTACACCGAAATGAAGAAGTAACAGGATGGGCAATACGCTGCATCGTAGAGATTTTATTCGCAAAGCCGGTTGGGCCTCTGGAGCAGCTATGCTTGCCCCGTATTGGTTGAGTGCCTTTGACGGCCTGCGCCATTCCGATTATTCGCCCCATGTTGTACTTTGTATTTTGGGTGGTGGAGTTCGAAATTATGATACAATTGGTTTGAAGTGGGGCAACCTTATGCCTCACATGTTTGCTGGAAATAGCCCTATTAATGATCGGTTAGCTGCAAGTATGCCGAAATTGCCGCGTATTTTTGATAGCCCACTTCAGGAACAAGGTGCTTTGTTCACTCAATTTCGTTATGCAAAGGGAGCAATTAGTCATATTAATGCACACCATGCATTGTTGACGGGGGCTTACAGCGAACAACATTATTCGTCATACGAAAAACCGCTTAGGCCTAGTATTTTTGATGTGCTCAGTCGGGAGAAGAGCCTTGCTGAAATAAACCACATGGGTTGGATGTCTAATAAATTGGGCAATTATGAGGCATTGGGAGGAAGATATGGCTTACATTCTCATGGGAATACGTGGGGCGCTGAGCATCCGAATTTTCCTTTGCAGAAAACAGAATACACACTTGATTCTTGGGGTTTAAGCTTTTTGCAAGATTTTGAAGACGTGCGAAGCATTGCCGCGGTGAGCAATTATATCAGCGAAAAAAGGCCAAAATTTGCTGCATTTAATTTACAAGGAGCCGATTGCTGCCATTATAATTTTACGAGGTATTGTGCGAATTTATATGCGATAGATTATGCCTTGGCGAGAATGTGGCAAGACATACAGAATATCCCTCAATTGGCTAGGGAATACGGTGCTCATCGTAGTTTCTGATCACGGGCGCAACTCTAGGCCAAATTTACTTGAAGATGAAAATGGCCTTAGCGGGTTCGATCATTACGACGATGACGCACGTGAGATTTTCTGTTTAATTGCGGGGCCACCACATTTGATTAATCAGGATGTAATCATTAATTCTTCGGCTCAAACTATTGATGTTGCTCCAACCATCGCTCAAATATTAGGCGTGGAACCTCAAATTATCGCCCAAAGCTTCGAAGGTCGACCCTTGCTGGAAAGTTATGGGAGGGGGGTAACAATATAGAAAACAAATGGCTCGTTAAACTGGAAAATCAAAGGTCCCTTATCATCTTCTCATTATGCTTAAACGAATAGTCAATTTATACGGCCTCATACAGTATTTGAGGTTAACCTATTTTTTATTGGGAGTATTAACGCTTAGTATTCAGTCGTGTAGAACTTATGAAATTTCAGATTTCCCCACCATTGAGCGTATTACTCGCATCGAACCCGGCAATTTTAAAGATGGCAAACTGGATATTTCATTTACCACTGAAATTAAAAATCCGGGCCGTTTTAAGTTTAAAGTTCGCAGAATTGATCTAGATGTCTTTATTGACGACACGCAAATAGGCACCTTAAATTCAAAACGGGTAATTGATATTTTGCGTTTGCAAAATGCCGAGGTAAAGTGGGATTTAACCGGCGATGTAAAAGCGCTCATAAAGCCCGAGGTGCTTATCAATGTGTTTACAGGTAAAACGCCGCAGTTTAGAGTTGAGGGAAAGATGGTGGTTTCAAAATTTATTTTTCGAAAAACCATACCGGTGCATATTAAAACACCGATAAAGCTACCTCTGCTAAAGTGATGTACACTGATCGTCAGTCCAACTTGCTAATTCACCAAAGCAGTCCGTATTTGCTGCAGCATGCCTACAATCCGGTTCAGTGGTATCCATGGTCTGAAGCTGCGCTTGAAAAGGCCCGCCTAGAAAATAAGCCATTGCTTATTAGTATTGGATATTCGGCCTGTCATTGGTGTCATGTAATGGAGCGTGAGTGTTTTGAGGATGATGAAACGGCGCAAATAATGAACCGTTATTTTGTATGCATTAAGGTAGATCGTGAAGAACGCCCCGATATTGATCAACTTTACATGGCAGCGGTTCATTTAATGGGGCATCGCGGCGGTTGGCCGCTTAATTGTTTTGCCTTGCCAAATGGACAACCAATTTATGGGGGCACCTATTTCCCCAAAAAAAACTGGCAAAATATTCTGCATCAAATTCACAAGCTCTACAGTGAGTCGCTCGACGAAGTGTTGGATTATGCGCAACGCATAACCCAAGGCATTCGGCATACCGAACTCTTTAAAATACCTGAAAAGCCCGGTGTATTTGAGAAGGAGGGTATTCACAGTGCCGTTAAAAACTGGATGCCCGAGTGGGATACAGAATGGGG
>JBKCHQ010000091.1:0-3163 GCA_046302715.1 Bacteroidia bacterium
CGTCCAGTGTGCGGATAAAAATAAACACGGGTGAAAGCATTATTTTCTACAGCCACTTTTTCCCAATGGCTTAAAGCCTCTTTTCCATGTTCGAAACATACCATCTGGCGGGGGCGTTCGTATATATCAGGCCGCAGGGGCAGGCTAATGTCTCCATTCTCTTCATGTAAAATGCCATCAATGAGTGCCACGTATCGCTTTTTTATCTGCCTGTTTATAAATTGCTGTTGTATATGGTGGTAGGCATGTACTGTTTTGGCAATCAGCAAAATGCCCGAGGTTGCTTCATCAAGTCGATGTACAATGAGCGGCCCGCTTACATCTGTAAGCATCTCTTTAAGCCGCTGCTGCACCGAATCTTGTCCCAATTTACCGGGTACCGATAGCAAGCCTGCGGGTTTATTAATTACCAATAAGGCATCGTCTTCGTAGATAATCTCCAGGGCTTGTTTAACGCTGCTGCTTGCCAGCGGATTATTGTCGAGCACCATGCCCTCGAGCATAAAATCGAGAATAGGCTTGCATTTTCCGCGGCAGGCCGGATAAAAGGCCTTATGCACGCGCAACTCATTTAATGGCGGCTTTCCCCACCAAAATTCAGCCATGCATATGGGCTTGTAGTTTTGTGCAAATGCATATTGTAGCAATTTTGGGGCGGCACACTCGCCTGCTCCGGCTGGTGGCTCAAGTGGTTCAAATACCGACAAAAGGTCTTTTGAGCTGCCTAGTGCCGATAGAAAACGGTATTGCCTGAACAGCCAATCTTGCAAGGCTGCCGAGCGCGTTTTACGTTCTTGCTTTAAGGACTCTATTTGATGGAGGTATTGTTGAAGCAATAGGTCGTGTTCGGCTAAGATACTCCGCCACTTGCGCACGGTTTGCTTATACTCTGATTGTTGCTGCTTACTTTCACGGTTAAGCTGTTCCAAAGCAGCAGCGGCATTCTCTTCATCAGTGAGTAAGCGCCGTTGTTCTGCTCTGTGTAGTTTACCGCTTCGGTAACGTTCTTTGCTGGCATGCTGCTCTTTTTCGGCTTCGTTATTAAGCATGACCCGCTTAGCGCATAATTGAAGGTATTCAGTACTATTTTCAAGTACTTCGATGCTTCTATTCAAGGCCGAAATATGTTGTTCCTCTATTTTGAATTTGCCTTCGGGTGCATGCAAATCAAAAACGGGTGGCACAAAGCCTTCTAGCGTAGCACTGACCCCCAATTTACCCGAAAAAGCCTTTAAATATCCTATGTCACCATCGACTTTTTGCACCACCAACACGCCAAACATTTTGCCCACCGATTCGGTTTTTGCCTCATTGTTGAGTCCAAAGCCGTAATCAATAGTTCTACTTAAAAGTTGCTGTTGTACTTCTTTGCAGGCACGTAAGGCCAGTTCATGTGGTTGGTAATGAAATGGGAAGGTAAAGCGCTTGGGTATTTCGTCCGCTTTAGGTTGAGGTGTAAAAACGGTAAAACATGAATCGATCATGATGTAAACCATGTGCTTTTATGCATTAAGACGGCCCTGCATGGCAGAATTAATGAGGTTAAACAAGTCCACAGGTTGAAATTTGCGCCAGGCCAAGCCATCAAAACGACCCGAAAATAGGATGTAGCGGTCAAGGCCGTATTGCTGGCATTCCTGCACCACATGTTCGCGAAAGTTCAATCCTACGAGCCAGCCGGTTTCGGTATCGTCGAACCATTCTTCATAATAGTCGGTTTCGGAAGCATGAAAATTTAGCACATTTTCACCTATAAGAATAAAATACCGAATGCCCTCGTTAAGCAGCTCATCCATTACATCGCGTTTAAGAAACATAATGTCGTTGCCAATGGCATCGTTCCATTCGCCAATAAACTCTATAACGGCAAATTGTTCGGTATAATCCACACAAATAATTTTTAGGTATAGGGTTTCGGAACCAAAATCGTCCCACTGGGGATGAATGTAATAGTTATATACGGTGCTGCTGTACTCAAACTCGCTATACTCTCTGCCGTAAAAAGGCGATGCCGGATCTTCGGCTGCGGTGTAAATATGGCGCCAGTTGTAAAAAGGCTCAATATCCTGCATGAACTCAATATTTACAGGTAAAATTACAATAAAGGACTTCGGCTTTCGTGGGATTATACTTTTTTATAATCTGACAATTTGACCGTACATTAGATTAGGTCTTTGATTTGTAACTTGCCACACTTTTAGATATGCGTATTTTAATTATTTTGTTTCTGATATACTTGGCGTTTCAAGTCATCTTCCGCTTTGTTTTACCATTATTTGCCCGCTATATGGTTATTCGAGCTTCTAAACACATGCAAGGGCAATTCGGAAATATGCGTCAAAAACAACAGTATGCCCCCGAGCGTAAATCGGGCGAAGTACGGATCGAGAAAAAAAACGAACGAAGCCCCTCGGGTAGCGAAGAATATACTGATTTTGAAGAAATTAATTAGTCGTTTGGGCACTACATCACCACCAACCGTTGCAACCACATCCCTTTCGAATTGCTGAATCGCGCATAATAAGTGCCAGATGCCAACTTGCCCAATTGAAGTGTTTGCCCGTTGTTGCAGAGGGTCCAAACGGCCACTTGGCGGCCAAAGGAATCAAATAATTCAACCTTTAAATCTTTTTCGGCCGAAAAAAGACGCAGTTCAGATTCTTCATTCACTGGATTGGGTGCCAGATGAATACCTTCAACGAGTGTTTGTATTAACGGTGCATTTAATGGTAAACTGCCCGTGGAGGCCAGTACCCACTGTCCGCCCTGCGTAACGCTGTTGCCTTCATTAAACGTAATGCTGTTTTGATTGACCGAAAAGCTGCAATCATCGGCATTGTCGAGGGCCGAGCCCCAGCTTGGGGCGTCTGAACGGGCATCGCGTCGATAAAGGGTGTATTCGCTACAAGATGGGAGTGAAAAGCCTGTGTTTTGAAATTGAAGGGATTGCAGTGTGTCGAACACTTGATTGCTGGCAAAATTTTCGAGGATCCAATAAAACGGTCCTGTGCTTGCATTTGGTATTTCGTTCGGTTGTTGATGGATGCGGCTCAGCCACGTCTCGCCCGCTGGAGTTAGGCCTGATGCTGAGGTTTGCAGAGTTACTCCCCCATTATCGAAGAGGTATGTACCTGACGCAGTAATTTGTTGTACGGCACTTATT